>NZ_JBHJYJ010000004.1:1792-130016 GCF_042269845.1 Cellulosimicrobium sp. NPDC055967
AGAGTGGGCCTCCGAGCGGATGACGGGACTCGAACCCGCGACCCTCACCTTGGCAAGGTGATGCTCTACCAACTGAGCCACATCCGCGCGGCCGGTCCTGCGAGAGCTCTTGTGAGCCCTCCCGTGTTCCGGCGCGAAGCACATACTAGCCGACTTCCGACCTGAACCGTGCATCCGGTCCGGGTGACGGTCGGCACGCGAGAGGCCGCTCCGGACGGTGCCGGGGCGGCCTCTCGCGTCGTGCTCGTGGGCGATACTGGGATCGAACCAGTGACCTCTTCCGTGTCAGGGAAGCGCGCTACCGCTGCGCCAATCGCCCCCATGGGGTGGTGCTGTCTGCGAGGTGGAGATGGGATTCGAACCCACGTATACGGCTTTGCAGGCCGCTGCCTCGCCTCTCGGCCACTCCACCGCGACCTGCCCTCCGCCGCCACGAGGGCGGACGGAGAGTGGGCCTCCGAGCGGATGACGGGACTCGAACCCGCGACCCTCACCTTGGCAAGGTGATGCTCTACCAACTGAGCCACATCCGCGCGGCCGGACTGTCGAGGGTGTCGAGGAATCGCTTCCCGTTTGCCCTCCGGCGTTCCGGCGCGTCCCAGACATTAGTCCACGTTCGCGCCCGGCGTCCAACCGGCACCGTCGCGCGCGCGTCGGGCGCGTCCCGAGCACCCGTCGGGGTGTGCGCGCACGCTCGGTAGCGTGGTCCCGTGCCAGGACCTGGGAGAACGTCGTCGAGGCCGGGGCTCGCGCTCTTCGGGGACCGCGCCGCCCTGGGCGTGGTGGAGGTCGTCGACCTGTGGCGCGAGCCGGAGCGGCTCGCCGACGACGGTCCGTGGTTCGTCGTGGCGGACTTCGACGCGCGGGCCCGCGGCGGGCGGGCGCGCGCGTGGCGGTTCGCCGAGCGCGTCGACCCGGCCGTGCTCGCCCGGGAGGACGGGGACGCGTGGCGCGGACCCGCGCCGTCGGGCTGGACGAGCTCGATGGACCGGGCCGCGTACGAGGCCGCGGTCGCCCGCGTGCGCGACGAGGTCCGTGAGGGCGAGGTCTACCAGGCCAACGTCTGTCGCGTGCTGTCGGCCCCGCTGCTCGGCCCGGACTGCGGCGAGCCGGACGCCGTGGCCCTCGGCCGCCGTCTGGCCCGCGGGAACCCGGCGCCGTACGGGGGTGTCCTGCACGTCCCGGCGGGCTCCGGCGTCGACCCGGCGTGGGTCGTGACGGCGTCGCCGGAGCTCTTCCTCCGCGTCGCGGGCGGGGCGGTCACCTCCGGCCCCATCAAGGGCACCGCGCCCACCCCGGACGGGCTCACCGCCAAGGACCGCGCGGAGAACGTCATGATCACCGACCTCGTGCGCAACGACCTCCAGCGCGTGTGCGACCCGGGGACCGTCGAGGTCACGGACCTGCTCGCGGTCGAGGCGCACCCGGGTCTCGTGCACCTCGTGAGCACGGTCACCGGCCGCCTGCGTCCCGGGTTGCGCGGCGGCGCGTCGCTGTGGCCGGCGCTGCTCGACGCGACGTTCCCGCCCGCGTCCGTGTCCGGCGCCCCGAAGTCGTCCGCGCTCCGGATCATCGACGCGCTCGAGCCCGTCCCGCGCGGCCCGTACTGCGGCGCGATCGGCTGGGTCGACGGCGACGAGGCGGTGCTCGCCGTCGGGATCCGGACCTTCTGGTGGGCCGACGGCGTGCTCCGGTTCGGCACGGGGGCCGGGATCACGTGGGGGAGCGACCCGGCGCGCGAGTGGGAGGAGACCGAGCTCAAGGCGCGGCGCCTCGTCGGCCTCGCCTCCGGCACACTGGAGCCATGAGCCCCGCCGCCGCCACGACGCCGACGTCCGACCGCCCGTCCGAGAACCTCGTGATCTGGGCCGACGGACGTCTCGTCCGCCCGGGCGAGGAGGCGCTGAGCGCGGTGGACCACGGCCTGACGGTCGGGGACGGCGTGTTCGAGACGTGCGCGGTGTTCGACGGGCAGGCGTTCGCGCTCACGCGCCACCTGCGCCGGCTCGCGCGGTCCGCCGTGGGCCTCGGGCTCGACGCGCCGGACGAGCAGCGCGTGCTCGACGGCGTCGCGGCCGTCCTCGCCGAGGCCGGCGCCCGGACGCGCGCGGGGGCGGGCGACGTCGGCCGCCTGCGCATCACCGTGACCGCGGGTGTCGGCCCGCTCGGTTCCGGTCGGACGCCCGGCGCGCAGACCGTCGTCGTCGCCGCCGGACCCGCGACCCTCAGCCCCACCGGGCGCGCCGTGCGCTCGCCGTGGACGCGCAACGAGCGGTCGGCCGTCGCCGGGCTCAAGACGACGTCGTACGCCGAGAACGTCGTCGCCCTCGCCCACGCCGTCGCGCAGGGCGGCGACGAGGCGCTCCTCGCCAACACCGCGGGCGACCTGTGCGAGGGCACGGGGGCGAACGTGTTCGTCGAGCGCGGGGGCGAGCTCGTCACGCCGCTGCTGGCGTCGGGCTGCCTCGCCGGCATCACGCGCGAGCTGCTGCTGGAGTGGGCCGCGGAGGACGGGCTGCCCGTGCGCGAGGCCCGTCCCGGAGAGCTCCCGTTCGCCGTGCTCGACGAGGTGACCGCAGGAGAGGCCGCGCTGCTCCTCACCGGCTCGGTCCGCAACGTCCAGCCCGTGACCTGGATCGACGGTGTCGACGTCGCGGCCGGGGGGCTGTCGCTCGCCGCGCGCGAGCTCTTCGAGCGGCGCCGTCGCGAGCGTCTCGACCCCTGATCCGCGCCGGTTTTTCGATCCGGTCCGTTTCAGGCTAGTATCGACCACGCACTCGGGCGATTGGCGCAGTGGTAGCGCGCTTCGTTCACACCGAAGAGGTCACTGGTTCGAACCCAGTATCGCCCACCCTGAGTGTTGGGGCCTCTGACCTGCGAATCCGCAGGTCAGAGGCCCTCTCTCGTGTCTGCCCCTGGTGGACCCGACCGTCGAGGAAGCCGCGCCGCGTCATCGGCGCCTTCCCGTCCGACTGGCGGGGAAAGACGGCCACTTCTGCTTCTGCGTAGGTGAGCGCCGCCCGCCCGAGCGACGGCGCGGACGACGCGGCGACGATCGTCGCCGGCGTACAGACCGCGGGAGCGGTAGCGCGCTTCATGCGCCTCACGCTGGGCTGAGTGCGTTACCGAGAACGTACGGGGTGCACCACCCCGTACGTACCCCGTACGCGCCCCTCGGACCATGCATCGGCACAGGTCAGCATGCGTACGGGGAGAAGTTCTGGATCGATATCGTCCAGCCATCTTTCACCGCTCGCCCGCGTGCGCCGTGCGGGACCGAGGCTCCTTCGACTGCGCACTCGCCGCGCAAGACGGTCCGACCGATCCGCGCAAGGACAGCAAGAACGGGTGTCACAGCCTGGCGCACCCCTCGGTCGAACGTTGCGACAAGCGGAGGGTCGAGTCGCAGGTAAGGACGGGACTCACCGGGTTTCACCGGGGCCCGCTGTGGGCCAGGCCGGAAGCAGAGAGCGACTGGACCCGCTCGTCACCCGCCGCTGTCACACCTTGCGCCGCTGCTCGGTCAGTGGTGCAGAGGGGTCGCGAGACCTACGGCGCAGCCCCTCATCTCCCAGATTCCAGAGAGGTGCTTCCCATGAAGGTTGTCGTCATCGGTGGGACCGGACTGATCGGTTCCAAGGTCGTCGAGAAGCTCAACGCCCATGGGCACGACGCGAGCCCCGCCGCCCCGCAGACCGGCTGCAACACGATCACCAACGAGGGGGTGACGGAGGCGGTCGCCGGAGCGGATGTCCTGATCGACGTGTCCAACTCCCCGTCGTTCGCGGACGACGACGTCATGAACTTCTTCGTGACGTCGACCAACAACCTGATCGCCGCGGCGAAGGAGGCGGGGGTCAAGCACTACGTCGCCCTGTCGATCGTCGGCGACGACCGGCTGCCGGACAGCGGCTATCTGCGCGCCAAGGTCGCGCAGGAGAAGCTGATCGTGGAGTCGGGCATCCCCTACACGATCGTCCGTGCTACCCAGTTCTTCGAGTTCTCCACCGCCATCGCCAACTCCTCGATGATCGACGGCAAGGCGCAGCTGTCGACGGCCTACTACCAGCCGATGGCCTCCGACGACGTCGCCACGGCGGTCGGGCGGGCAGCGGCCGGCGAGCCGGTGAACGGCATCGCGGAGACGGGCGGCCCCGAGAAGGTCCGCATGTCGGAGTTCATCGGGGCTGCGCTGGCTCGCACCGGGGACGAGCGGGAGATCGTCGCCGACCCGAGCGCGAAGTACTTCGGGACCGTGCTGAAGGACGACGACCTCGTCCCCGGCCCCGACGCGGTCCTGGGCACGACGAGCTACGAGGAGTGGCTCGCCGGCTCCGGCCGCTGATCGAACGCTCGTCGTCCTGAGTCTTCCCCCCTCGGGGCGGTGAGCTGTCCGGTGCCTGGGCGTGCCCCGCCCGGGCACCGGACGAACCTCGTTCACCACCGGTCGGAGGAAGCCGTGCCGCCGTACCCCGCAATAGTCGGCCGCTCTCGTACCGGACGGCGGAGCATGCGCCCTCGAGAGATCGACGAGGCCCACTGATCAGCCACCCCGCTCGAACTGCCCTTCGACCTCACGTTCGTCGTCGCAATCGCGCAGCTTGCCGGGCGGCTGGCCCACGCCACGCTCGACGGGCACCTCTCGTCGGCCATCGGGCCCTTCCTCATGGTCCTCTTCGGGATCTGGTGGGCCTGGATGAACTTCACATGGTTCGCGTCGGCATACGACATCGACGACTTGTCCTACCGCCTGGCAACCTTCGTTCAGATGGGCGGCGTGCTCGTCCTCGCGGCGGGCACGGGCCGAGCCTTCGAACACAGCGATTACGCGGTCGTCACGATCGGCTACCTGATCATGCGGGTCGGGCTACTGAGCATGTGGCTCCGCGCGGCGGTCCAACACCCCTCGGGTCGACCGACCTCCCTGCGGTACGCCGGCGGCATCGCCAGCCTGCAGATCCTGTGGCTCGCCCGGCTGGGGTTGACCGATCGGTTCGGCGTCGCGACGTTCGTGACCTTGGCAGCGATGGAGCTCCTGGTCCCCGTGTGGGCCGAGCGTGCCGGAGGCCCGACGTCGTGGCATCCGCACCACATCGCAGAGCGCTACTCGTTGTTCACGATCATCCTCCTCGGCGAGGGAGTGCTCGCCGTGACGACGGGCGTCGTCAGCGTCGTGGAGGACGCTGCAGGCCTGAGCCTGGCCATCATTTCCGCGTCGAGTCTCGCGATCATCGCATCGCTCTGGTGGCTCTACTTCGCGGTGCCTGCCGGCGAGCCACTCGCTGTCCGGCGACACCGTTCCTTCCTCTGGGGATACGGCCACTATGTGCCGTTCGCATCCCTCGCCGCGCTTGGTGCTGGCCTTGAGGTCACAGTCGCCGCCAGCACCGGTCATACGGCGGCCCTGCCCGTCTGGGTCGCCACGTTCACCGTGGCCACTCCGGTCGCTCTGACGATCGCGTCGGTCGAGCTGTTGCGCCTCGGCGGCGGAGGACGCCCGTCCCGGAATCGTGCTGCGACCGTCACGCTCCTGTTGATCCTCCTGATCGTCGTCCCGGCGTCCCAGGCGACGGGCCTGATTGCGGGCATCTGTCTGGTGGCGCTGGCCGCAGCAGGAGCGGTCGTCGTGGATCACACGGACCCACGCCGCCCCGGACGTGGAAGTGGACGTCGATCGACCGACATCGGCGTGAGAGAACAGACGCAGGGAGACTGACATGGTGGGGCTCGACACGATGAATGCGGCCTATGTCGAGAGTCGTGGCCCGGCGAGCAGCATCCAGTACGGTCCGGTCCCCGTGCCCCGCTGCGGCCCGACCGACGTGCTCGTGCAGGTCGAGGCGGTGGCTGTGAACGCCGTTGACACCTTCGTGCGGTCCGGTGCCTACCAGACGGCGATGCCGTTCCCGTTCGTCGTCGGACGGGACCTCGTGGGCACGGTCGTGGCGTGCGGGTCGGGCATCATCGGCTTCAGGCCGGGCGACCTCGTCTGGACGAACAGCCTGGGACACGGTGGACGCCAGGGCGCGGCCGCCGAGTTCGCTGTCGTCGCCGCGGACAGGCTGTATCACGCCCCACCCGGCGCAGACCCTGTTGAGCTGGTCGCTGTCGTCCACCCGGCCGCGACCGCATTCCTGGGGATCGTGGTACACGGCCGCGCCCGGGCCGGCGAGACAGTCCTGGTAGCCGGAGCGGCGGGCCACGTGGGACGGGTGGCGACGGTCTTCGCGACCCGCGTCGGAGCGAGCGTCGTCGCGACGGCCAGCGCGGCGGACCTCGACGCGTGCCGGCGGCTCGGCGCGCGCGAGGCCTTCGACTACCGCGATCCTAGGTTGGGCTACCTGCTGCGCGACGCGGCACCTGATGGCGTCGACCTGCACCTGGACACCTCCGGCCGCCATGACCTCGAGCTCGCGGTCGAGCTCCTGGCACAGAGGGGACGCATCGTCCTCATGGCCGGCCTGTCAGAACGCCCCGGCCTCCCGGTCGGATCTCTGTACACCCGAGACGGACGCATCGTCGGGTACGCCATCAGCAACGCGTCGACGGCGGAGCTCGCCGCTGCCGCCGGACAGATCAACCGGCTCGTGCGCGAGGGAACGTTGGAACCCGGCCCGATCGAGGAGCTTCCCCTCGATCGGGCCGGTGAGGCGCACGCACGCATCGAGACGGGCACCGCGGCTGGAGTTCGGCTCGTGCTGAGGCCTGCGCGGGGCTGACACCTCACATGTCGCCGATAGTTCCCGTCGCGTACTCCCAGAGGCGGTCGGCGGACTCCGGGTCCAGCGCGTGCTCCGCGACGCCGCCTGGCTCGGTGTCGTCGTCTCGCACCGTTCGCGCCTCCTGGTTGTCCTCGAAGTAGCGACCGGTCACGCCCTTCAGGAGCGGCGACGTGGCCAGGAGCACGGAGGTGGCCGCCCCCTGCTCGGGCGTCTTGTAGTACGGCAGCGGCGTCAGCTTGCCCTCGCCGTCCATGACGCCGAAGGCGCGCATGGTGTCGTCGTCCACGTGCCGCTGCAGGCCGGTGAGGATGTATCCCGGGTTGGCCGCGTTGGCGGTGATGCCGTCACCCGCCCAGCGGCGCGCCCCCACGGTGAGCAGGATGTCCGTGGTCTTGGACTGCCCGTAGGCCCCCCAGGGGTCGTAGGGCCGTCGCTCGTACTGCGGGTCCTCGAAGTCGACGGGCGAGTCCCGGTGCGCGCCGGAGCTGACGACCACGATGCGAGCCGCCTCGGCCTGCCGTAGCGCACCGTGGAGGCCGAGGGTCAGCGCGAAGTGGCCCAGGTAGTTCGTCGCGAGCTGCATCTCCCAGCCCTCCGGTGTCAGGGTGCGCTCGGGCAGCGCGAGGATGCCGGCGTTCGCCACGAGGATGTCGAGCGGCCCGCTCCACGCCCGTGCGAAGCTGCGGACCGAGGCCAGGTCGGCGAGGTCGAGCGCCTCGACCCGTACCCGGGCGGCCGAGCTCGCCGAGTTCAGCTCCGCCAGGAGCGCATCCGCGGTTCGAGGGCGTCGTGTGGCGATCGTGACCTCCGCGCCGGCGGAATGTAGGGCGCGTACCGTTTCGGCGCCGAGGCCTGCGCTGCCTCCGGTGACCACGGCGCGTCGGCCAGTGAGGTCGATGCCGTCGACGACGTCGCGGGCGCTGGCCTTGGGGGTGAACGGGGTCGTCACTCGACGGAGATCGTCGGTTGTCACGTGTCTGCTCTCCTGGGATAGGTGGGGGCCTGGATTCAGGCTAGGCCGCGAATGTTGGACGATCTCTATTTGAAGGGCTAGCAAACTTTCGTGATCGTCCAGCCTGATCGGGATGCTGATGGATCCGCTCGAAGACGTTCTGACCCTGCTCTCGCCGCGCAGCCATCTCTCCGCCCCCCTTGCCGCCGGAGGAACGTGGGCGCTGCGGTTCGAGCCGCCGGAGGGAGTGAAGTTCAACGCCGTACGTCGTGGCTCGTGCGTGCTCGAGGTTGACGGGGTCGAGGGGGTGATCGAGCTGTCGCAGGGGGATTGCTACCTCCTCACGCGCCCTGCCCCCTTCGTGCTGCGAAGCGACCCGGCCGCCGTTCCTGTCGACGCGGGGCCGGTGTTCGCGCGGGCGGAAGACGGTGTCGCCCGGGTGGGCTAAGGCGATGGGGTGTTGCTCGTGGGTGGCGAGTTCTCCTTCGGAGCGCGCGCTCGGGAGCTCCTGATCGGCCGGCTGCCTCCGGTGCTGCACATCCCGGCGGGCAGTCGACATGCGGAGACGGTGGCGTGGGCGTTGTCCGAGATCGAGGACGAGCTCACGCACAGGCCGATGGCCTCGAGCGTGGTCGCCGAGCATCTCGCCACGGTCATGCTCGTCCATGTGCTGCGCCTCCACATCGCGCGGGACCCTCGTGCCGCGTCGGGCTGGATGGCGGGTCTCAGAGATCCCGTCGTGGCCGCTGCGCTCGCGCAGATGCACGGGGACCCGGCGCACCCGTGGACCGTGGCGGAGCTGGCGGCGCGGGCGTCGGTCTCTCGCTCCACCCTGGCCTCGCGGTTCAAGACCCTCGTGGGGATCGGGCCCCTGGACTACCTCACCCGTTGGCGTATCGAGCTCGCGGCTCGTCAGCTGCACGACGGGCAGATGACGGTCGCCAGTGTCGCCCACTCGGTGGGCTACGGCACGGAAAGCGCCTTGAGCGTGGCGTTCAAGCGGGTCCTCGGGATGTCCCCGAGTGTCTATCGGCGTCGGCGAGGGACATCGTGATGCCGTTGACGACGAAGGTGGGTGGCCGCCGTGGCGGCCACCCACCTTGGGTTCCACGAGGCGCCGGGGTGCGGCGCCTCAGGCGGCGTCGTGCGCGGTGCCGGCGGTCCTGAACTCCCTGAGCGCCTCGAGGATGGTGCCCGTGACCTCGTAGGGGCGCGAGACGGCGATCGCGTGCGAGGCGCCGGACACCTCGTTGACGCTTCGAGCACGCGCACGCTGGGCCTCAAGACGCAGCTCTGCCGCCGGGATGTTGCGGTCCTGGTCGCCGAAGACGAACCACGACGGCAGGGTCTGCCAGGCGGGCGAGCTGGTGGGCAGACCCTCGCTGAGCGCCACCTCGGTCACGGGGCGCTGGGTGCGGCCCATGTTCTGGGCGACGACTGCGGGGACGTCGGCTGCGAACTGGTCGTGGAACGCGTCGAGGCGGATCGTGAACTCGTTGCCCCCCGTCGACACCGGGTAGGCCGTGAGGGCGTCGCCCAGGGTGCTCCCGGGGACGTGGGTCGAGAGCTCGAGCGCGCTTTCCCCGTGGTTCGGGGCGAACGCGGAGACGTAGACGAGCCCGACGACCGCCGGGTTGTCTGCGGCTGCCTCGGTGATCACGATTCCGCCGTACGAGTGGCCGACGAGCAGTACGGGCTTGCCGAGGCCGGAGATCACGTCGCGCAGGTAGGCCGCGTCGCTGGTGACGCTGCGCAGAGGGTTGGCGACCGCGATCGTGTCGATGTCGAGCTCGTGGAGCCGGTCGATGACGCCGTCCCAGCTGGCGGACTCGGCGAACGCGCCGTGCACGAGCACGATGGTCGGGACTTGGGTACTCATGAGGGTTCTCCTGTCGTGAAGAGGTCAGCGTCCGTGGAGCACGGTGCGGAGGATGCCGACGGCCTGCGCGATCGCGCCGCTCGAGGCGGCAGACGGACGCAGCGGGTTGAGCATCATGAAGTCGTGGATGGTCGCGTTGTACCGGACGGTCGTGGTCCGGACACCGGCCTCGATGAGCTTGCGCGCGTAGGCCTCGCCCTCGTCGCGCAGGACGTCGTTCTCGTCGACCACCACGAACGCCTCGGGCAGTCCTGCCAGGTCCGCGAGCGTGGCGCGCAGGGGCGACGCGGTGATCTCGGCACGCTTGGACAGGTCCGGCAGGTACGCGTCCCAGAACCACGCCATGGACTTCGCGAGCAGGAACGGCCCCTCGGCGAACTCCACGTAGCTGGCCGAGTCCTGCGCGGCGTCCGTCACCGGGTAGTAGAGCGACTGGTGCACGAAGGTCACGTCGCCACGCTGCTTGGCCATGATCGTCAGCGCCGCGGCCATGTTGCCGCCCACGGAGTCGCCGGCGACGGCGATCCGCTCGGGGTCGATGCCCAGGTCGGCTCCGTGGGCCGTGATCCACTGCGCGGTCGCGTACCCCTGCTCGATCGCTACCGGGTACTGCGCCTCTGGCGACCGGTCGTACTCCACGAAGACGACGGCGGCGTTGGCGCCGGTGGCGAGATCCCGCACCAGCCGGTCGTGGGTCCCGGCGTTGCCGAGGACCCAGCCGCCGCCGTGCATGTAGAGGATGGCGGGCAGGGGGGCGGCGGTCCCGGCCGGCTTGACGACGCGCACGTGCACCTCGCCGACGTGCGCCGGGACGACGATCCACTCCTCCTCGACGTCGGGCTTGGAGGTCGGGAGGGCCTGGAGGTCGTCCAGGACCTTCCTCGCCTGGTCGGGCGTCATCTCGTAGAAGAACGGCGGCTTCGCGGTCGCGTCGGCGATCGTCTGCGCCTCGGGCTC
Organism: Cellulosimicrobium sp. NPDC055967; assembly: GCF_042269845.1. Taxonomy (NCBI): domain Bacteria; kingdom Bacillati; phylum Actinomycetota; class Actinomycetes; order Micrococcales; family Promicromonosporaceae; genus Cellulosimicrobium; species Cellulosimicrobium sp. NPDC055967. The sequence continues at coordinate 12,303 of NZ_JBHJYJ010000004.1, forward strand.
GAGGTGGTGGTTGCTCATGGTCTTTCCTTTCGGGAGAGCTGCGGTCAGCGGGTGGCGCGCACTGCCGCGGTGATGGTCCGGGTGACCTGGGTGGGGTGAGTGATGGGGCCGAGGTGGCCGGCGTGGTACCGGACCACGGTCGATCCGGCCTTGTCGGCCATGTCCTCCTGGGCGCTCGACGGGATCACCCGGTCCTCGGTGCCGATCAGGTACCAGCTCGGGATCGACTCCCACGCGGGCTTTCCGGAGGTCTCGTTCAGCGCTCCGAACGTGACGGGCCGCTGTGTCGCCCACAATGCGAGTGCACGGTCACGGCTCAGGCCGGTGGCGAAGGACCGCAGGAACGTCGTGGACTTCAGGTACACATCGGTCTCGGGCGTCGGCGGTAGCGCGGCGGGGACGAAGTCGAAGATCGTCGTCGGGTCGGACACCGACAGCGCCGAGTCGGGACCCGCGAGCTCCGCGACCGTCTCACCCTCGGCGGGCACCGAGCCGTTGACGAACACCAGGGCCTGGACGGCCGGGTCCCCGGCGGCGGCGTTGGTGATGACCGCGGCCCCGTAGGAGTGCCCGACGAGGACGATCGGCCCGTCGATGGTGGCGAGGAGCGTCTCGAGGTAGTCGGAGTCCGACTCGAGGGACCGCAGCGGGTTCGCCGGCGCGACCACGCGGTATCCGTCGGCCTGCAGCTGTCGGACGACGCCGGTCCAGCTCGACGCATCGGCCCACGCGCCGTGGACCAGGACGATCGTGGGCTTCGAGCCGTGGCGCTCGCTGGTGTGGGCGTCCGCGGCCCCGGGGAGCGCGACCACCGAGCCGATGGTGAACAGACTGACCAGCATCGCGAGGCCGGCTCGGCGGCGTGCCCTGCGCCGCGCCCTGCGCAGTGCGGAGCGAGTTGTCACGGTCATGAGAAGTCTCCCGTTCGGAGGGCGGAACCGCTGGGCGATGGCCCTCGCGGGACGGCGGATGCCGTCGCACTGATCGACCGGGCGTCGAGCACCTGCGTGACACCCGCCGTCCGCGGGAGCCGTCTCGGGCGGATCCCGGGAGGCCTCTACTCGACCAGCTTCCCGTCGGCCGAGACGTCGTGCATCCGTTCGGCGATGTCGGTCGGGATCGGCGAGATGGCCTCCCGCTGCACGCCGTGGGCGGGGGACCACACCAGGTTGACCTGCAGCTCCGGATCGAGGTCGGGATAGTCGGACCGGTTGTGACAGCCGCGCGACTCCCGCCGCTCCAGCGCGGACTCCAGCGTGGCCCGGGCCGAGAGGACGGCAGAGCGAAGGTCGAATGCGTGCGCGAGGTCCTGGTATCCGGCGATGTCGATGTGCACGCCGGCGTGCGACATCCGGTCCTCGACCTCGTCCAGGGCGGCGAGCCCGGCGCGCAGGCCGACCTCGTCGCGGACGACTCCCGCGTGCTCGGTCATCAGGTCCCGGACGCTGCGCTGCATCGCCCGGACGTTCTGGTCGCCGTCGGCGTCTAGCAGCATGTCGATCGACGAGTCGGCGTCCCGGATCGCCCCGAGCGACCGCCTCTGCGTCGCGAGCCCTGCCGAGTAATCGGCGGCCGCGCGACCGGTGATCCGGCCGTAGACCAGGAGCTCGATGAGAGAGTTCCCGCCGAGCCGGTTCGCGCCGTGCAGCCCACTCGAGGCCTCCCCGATGGCGAAGAGCCCGTCGACGTCTGTGCTGTGATCCTCCGGGCGCACCCAGACGCCGCCCATCGAGTAGTGGGCCGTCGGGGCGACCTCGATCGGGTCGCGCGTGACGTCCAGCATCTGCAGCTCCAGCAGCGTCTGGTAGACGCGCGGCAGCCGCGTGAGGATCGTCTCGCGCGGCAGGTGGGAGAGGTCCAGCCAGACGCCGCCGGAACGGCTTCCCCTACCCTCCTTGATCTCCGTGTACGACGCGAGCGCGACCCGATCGCGTGTCGACAGTTCCATGCGCTCGGGGTCGTACCGGGCCATGAATCGTTCGCCGAGGTTGTTGAGCAGGACTCCGCCCTCGCCACGTGCGGCCTCGCTGACGAGCGTTCCCGCGGCGTTCTCCGGCTCGACCAGCCCCGACGGGTGGAACTGCACCAGCTCGGCGTCGCGCAGCCTGGCCCCCGCGTCGGCAGCGAGGCGGAACGCGTCGCCGGTGTTCTCGTCGCGGCGGGACGACGTGCGCCGCCAGATGCGGGTATGCCCGCCCGCGGCGAGGATCACGGCATCCGCGTGGATCAGGTATCGCGATCCGTCGGTGAGGTCGAAGCCGTACGCGCCGAAGACGACCCCGTCGTTCACCAGCAGCTGCGTGATGTAGACGGTCGACAGCACCGGGATGTCCAACTGGGAGGCGCGGTTGACGAGGGTCCGCTGGACCTCCAGTCCCGTGTAGTCGCCCACGAAGGCGGTACGCCGGTAGGTGTGCGCGCCGAAGTACCGCTGCGCGATCCGTCCGTCGGGCTGCCGGTCGAAGCGCATGCCGTACCGCTCCAGGTCGTCGATGCCCCGCGGCGCGTTCTGGGCCACGACCTGAACCGTCCGGGGGTCGGCCAGCAGGTAGCTCTCCTGGAGTGTGTCCGCCGCGTGCTGCTCCCAGGTGTCAGCAGGGTCCGTCGTCGCCAGTGCGGCATTGATGCCGCCTGCCGCGAGCGACGTATGGGCGTCGGACGCCGGCCGTTTGCCCACCGCGAGCACGGCGACCCCCGACTCTGCGAGCTCGATGGCTGCGCGAAGTCCTGAACCTCCGGTCCCGATCACGACGACCGAGGTGGCGAGCTGATGGACGCGTGGAGACACGATTCCTCCTGAGGCAGACGTGTGGTCGTCCTGGTCGACCGTGCGACGTCGCCGCATGTGACAACCCGGGTAATCTGCCTCCGAGGGCGGCCACAGACGTGACGCTCGCCGCGAGCCCAGGAGTCCGATGAGCACCAAGTCGCTGCCGAAGCTGGTCGGACGGGTACCCGAGCGTGCGGTCCTGGACGATCTGCTCGTTCGCCTTCGCAGCGGGGACTCGGCCGTTCGTGTTCTGCGAGGTGCGGCCGGAGAGGGAAAGACGGCACTGCTCGACTACGTGACCGCGCAGGCATCGGGGATCACGGTGACTCGGGCGCAAGGCGTCGAGGCCGACATGGAACTGCCATACGCCAGCCTGCACCAGTTGTGCACCCCGTTCCTCAGCGAGATCCCCGCCCTGCCCGGACCGCAGCGTGACGCCCTTCAGGTCGCCTTCGGCATCGCGGCCGGTGACCCGCCTGACCGGTTCCTGGTCGGGCTGGCCGTGCTGACCCTGCTCACCCGGGCATCGGAGCCCAGGCCGGTGCTCGTCGTGGTCGACGACGCGCAATGGTTGGACCAGGTCTCGCGTCAGACGCTCGAGTTCGTGGCCCGACGGCTGCTTGCCGAGTCCGTCGCGATGGTCTTCGCCGTTCGCGAGCCGGAAGGGACGGCAGCGCTGACCGGGCTCGCCGAGCTCAGGGTCGAGGGACTCGACCCTGTCTCCGCCGGCGAGCTGCTCGACATCGCGGTCGGTGGTGGATTGGAGGGGCCGGTCCGTGAGCGGCTGGTTGCGGAGACCCACGGAAATCCGCTCGCGCTGCTCGAGCTCTCACGCGGTCGCAGTGGGGCGGAACTGGTCTACGGCCTTGACGCTGCCGACACATCGTCGGTCTCGAGCCGTGTGGAGGAGGACTTCGCACGCCGGCTGGAGTCGCTCCCGGCGTCGACGCGGACTCTGTTGCTCCTGGCCGCCGCCGAGCCCGTGGGTGACAGCCGGTTGCTTCAGCGGGCGGCCGGTCACCTGGGCATCACGCCAGATGCCGCGCCGGCCAAGGCCGCCGGGCTCATCGAGTTCGGCGAGTCGATCCGGTTCCGTCATCCCCTCGCTCGCTCCGCCGTCTACCGCGCGGCGACACCGCAGGAGCGCCGCAGCGTCCATCGGGCGCTCGCGTCCGCCACGGATCCCAAGCTGGAGCCCGACCGGCGAGCGTGGCACGCCGCGCAGTCGTGCGAAGGTCTCGACGAGGGGGTCGCCGAGGCGTTGGAGCAGGCGGCCGACCGGGCCCGGCAACGCGGCGGTATGGCGGCCGAGGCCGTGCTCCTCGAGCGGGCTGCCGACCTGACGCCCGACCAGGGACTGCGGGGACGCCGGGCCCTTGCCGCGGCGGAGGCGCACTTCTCCGCCGCGTCTCCCGACCGAGCCACGGAGATGGCGTCCGTCGCAGATCTTTGCCCGTTGAGCCCGCTCGACCGTGCTCGGCTCACCCGCCTGCGTGCACGCGTCCTGTTCGCGCGAAGTCGGAGCGACGAGGCCGCCCCGCTCCTCCTGGACGCCGCGTCGACGTTCGCGAAGGAGAAATCCGCGCTGGCGCGCGAGACCTACCTCGAGGCGATCAGCGCGACGGTCTTCTCCGGCCGGGTCCACGGGCCGTCCGGTGCCGTCGCCGCTGCGTGGGCGGCGCGCGAGCTCGGCGCGGCGACGCCGGGCTCTGCCCCGTCCGACGTCCTGCTGGACGCTGTGGCGATGCTGCTCTCCGACGGCCCGGGCAAGGGCGTTCCGGCCCTGAGGGCCGCGCTCGAGCCGTTCGCGCACGAGGAGCTCGACGGCCGCGACGCCACGATGAGGTGGCTCCTGTTGGCGCCGGTCGCGTTGGAGGCGTTCATCCACCACGCATGGGACCTGAACGCGTGGGATGTCCTGTCCGCACGCGCCGTGCGCCTGGCCCGAGACATCGGAGCCCTCGGGGTGCTGCCGCCCGCGCTCATCTACGCGAGCGGCGTGGACATCCACCATGGCGACCTGACACGGGCCGCCGGCCTGATCGACGAGGCCGACGCGATCGCCGCAGCGACCGGCAACGCCCCGCACGCCTACGCCGCGCTCGTCCATTCGGCGTGGCGGGGCGTCGAGGGCCCCGCCACAGTCCTCATCGACGAGGCACGCCACCGAGCCACGGAACGCGGTGAGGTGTCCCTCCTCGGCGTGACGGGATACGTCCAGGGCGTGCTGTTCAACGGGCTGGCGCGGTACGACGAGGCTCTGGCAGCCTCGCAGACCGGAATCGACCACGACGGGTTCAACTTCACGGGCCTGTCGTTGGTCGAACACATCGAGGCCGCAGTGCGCTGCGGCGCGCCGGAGCAGGCGGAGCAGTCCTTCGCTCGCCTCGATGCGCTGACACTGGCGGCCGACACCGGGTGGGCGCAGGGGATCCGGGCACGGTGTGCAGCTCTCGTCGGCGCCGGCGGCGAGCCCGACGCGCTCTATCGGAGCGCCCTCGAACACCTTAGGCGAGACCGGGTCGTCGTCGAGGTCGGACGGACCCACCTCCTGTACGGCGAATGGTTGCGCCGGGAGGGCCGACGTTCGGACGCCAGGGTACAGCTCCGGGCGGCGCACGACATGTTCGAGGAGATGTCGGCGAGCGCCTTCGCCGAGCGAGCACGCCGTGAGCTCCTCGCCACGGGCGACCAGGTTCGGGCGCGCAGCGTAGAACCAGCGGCGCGCCTGACTGCTCAGGAGGCGCAGATCGCCGCGTTGGCAGCAGACGGCATGACGAACCCGAAGATCGGCGCGGAGCTTTTCCTCAGCCCGCACACGGTCGAATGGCACCTTCGCAAGGTGTACGTGAAGCTCGGGATCTCCTCCCGCCGCGAGCTGCGCGGCGCGCTCGCTGCGATCGAGCCCGACGGTGTGGCCCGCGGTATGCGCACGCCCGCGTGACCCGTCTGTCGGCGACAGGCTCACGCACGCGTCATCGGCGATGACCTGCGAAGATACTGATTTCCCCATGGTCCGTGGTGGCGCACCACGGCTACCCCCACGGACTCGCCCACGCACTCGACCACGGACTCCCGTGGCGCGGTAATCGGTGCCGCGGACGAAAGGTGAATGCACCGCCCTTGGAGGGCGACGGTCATTCTCCGAAGGAGTCCGAGATGTACGCACCGAGCACCGACACCACGCCGACGATCGTGATCGCCGAGGAACCGTCCGAGCGGACTGACGCACCCGACATCGAGCTGCAGCAGGCGATCGCGTTCTTCGTCTCGCAGCGTCCCCGGCTGTTCCGCATCGCCTACCGGGTCACCGGCGGCGACGTCTCGAGCGCCGAGGACGTGGTGCAGGAGGCGTGGCTGCGATGGCAGCGCACCGACAGGGGCGCTATCAAGAACCCCGAGGCGTTCCTGACCACGACGACCACCCGGCTGGCGATCAACGTCATTCAGTCGGCCCACCACCGCTACGAGGCACCGAGCGAGACCATCGCGGCCGAATCGGGTGACACGGTGTCCGACCCGTCCGGACAGGCCGACCAGTCGGCGGCCGTCGAGCAGGCCCTCGCCGTGCTGATGGCGCGGCTGACCCGGGCGGAGCTTGCCGCCTACCTGCTGCGGAGCATGTTCGACTACTCCTACGCGGACGTCTCGCGGCTGCTGCGCACGAGCGCCGTCAACGCGCGACAGCTGGTGAGCCGAGCCCGGTGGCGCATCGAACGGGGCACGGAGCGCTCCGCGGTGGAGCCTCGGTCCCACCGCCGCCTCGTCACGGCCTTCCTGACGGCCAGCCGTACGGGTGAGTTCGAGAGCCTGGAGCGATGCCTCGCCCACCACGTGCGCCCGGCGCTGAGCCTCGCGTCGGCACCCTCGAGGAAGCCCGCCGACATGCGCCGCGGGGCGACGCCCGCGCTGGCCGCATGAGCGTACTCACCACGGGAACCGGCACGCCGATACCACGGCCGCCGCGCCGCGCGGGTCGCTGGCGCGACGCGCTGGGCGTCGGGCGCGGCAGGATAATCTCGGTGACCATGCAGCGATCTGGCGAGGCGTCGGGAAGGCTCCTGGGCCGGCGTCGCGAGTGCGCCGTCGTGGACGACCTTTTGCAGGCCGCCAGGGACGGCCAGGGCGCATCCATGGTCCTTCGTGGTGAACCCGGCATCGGCAAGTCCGCGCTGATCGAGTACGCGCGTGCCAGCGCGCAGGGATTCAGGGTCATCAGCGTTGCCGGCGTAGAGGCGGAGACGGAACTAGCCTTCGGCGGGCTGCACCAGCTGTGCGCGCCGTTGCTCGACCGATTCGCTCAGCTTCGTGCGCCGCAGCGGGCGGCGCTGGAGACCGCGTTCGGGATGAGTGCGGGCAGTCCTCCCGATCGATTCCTCGTCGGGCTGGCCGTCCTCAGCCTGCTGGGTGACGCCGCCCAGGACGAGCCCGTGATCTGTCTCGTCGACGACGCCCAGTGGCTCGACCAGATCTCTGCGCAGACGCTCGCTTTCGTCGCACGCCGACTGGTGGCCGAGCGGGTGGTTCTGCTGTTCGCCGAGCGCGTGCCGGCCCCACGCGCATTCTTCGAGCGGCTGCCCGCGCTGCAGATCGTGGGACTTGCGGATCACGACGCCCGTGCGCTTCTGCAGACTGTCGCGCCCGGCCAGCTCGACGTCCGGATCCGCGAGCAGATCCTTGCCGAGGCGCGAGGCAATCCGCTCGCCATCCTGGAGCTACCCCGCGACCGGACGCCTCTGAGCACTGCCGACCCGGTGGGGGCCGATGGACAACCGTTGGCGAGCCGCATCGAAACGGGGTTCCTGCACAGGATCGAGAACCTCGCGCCCGCCACACGGAAGCTGCTGCTCGTCGCGGCGGCCGAACCCGTGGGAGACGCGGCGCTGCTGCAACGCGCGGGCGAGAGAATGGGCATCGACGTCGACGAGGCGGCACGGGAGGCGGAGAACGCCGGGCTGGTCACCAGGCGCGGCATGGTTCGCTTTCGCCACCCGCTGGTCCGGTCGGCGGCCTATCGCGGAGCGACGCCCCAGGAGCGCCGACGCGTGCACCAGGCGCTCGCGGACGCCATCGACCCGGCGTCAGACCCGGATCGTCGGTTGTGGCACCTGGCCAGCGCGGCACCGGAGCCTGCCGAGAGTGTCGCGACCCAGATGGAGCAGGCGGCGTCGCGCTCGATGGAACGCGGTGGTGTCGCGGCCGCGGCGGCGTTCCTGGACCGCGCGTCACGACTCACCCCCGATCCCACGGCACGAGGACGGCGTGCGCTCGCTGCTGCTCAGGCGAAGAGTCAGGCCGGCGCCTACGACGAGGCGCTGGAACTGCTCGACATCGCGAGCCTCAGCCCGCTCAGCGCCTATGACGAGGCCCGGACGGACCTGGTGCGTGGTCGGCTGCAGTTCTTCTCTCGAAGCGCGGCCAAAGGTCTTCCCCTGTTGCTTTCCGCCGCAGAACGCCTGGAGAACTTCGACCCGAAGCTGGCCAAGAAGACGTACCGCGATGCCATGTACGCGGCGCTGACGGCCGGCAGGCTCGCCGGCGGGTCCATCGAGCAGGTCGCCTCGTCGGTGCTGAAGATGACGACCTCGAGCGAGCCCACCCGATCCGACCTGCTCCTCGTGGGATTGTCCCGCGTGATAGCCGACGGGTACGCCGCGGGCCTTCCGCAGATTCAGCGAACTCTCATGAGCTACCGGACGGCCGCGCTGCCACCGGACGAGGCGCTCGGCTGGCTGCCGCTCGTGTGCCGCGTGGCCCATAACGCCTGGGACTTCGACACCTGGTCGTCCCTCTCCGGCTCCCTGGTCGAACTGGCGCGTGGCACCGGCGCCCTGTCAGTGCTCCCGTCGGCGCTGCTGCTCCGCCTGTCCAACCGGGTGTTCGCCGGGGAGCTCTCCGTGGCGGACTCGCTCGTGGCAGAGGCGGCGAACGTGGGCGACGTCACCGGCAGCAACGTCCTGGCCCACTACGCGGCGTTGGTCGTCGACCCGTGGAAGGGCCGGGAGTCGCAGGCGCTACGGACCATCCAGACGGTCACCGACGACTTCCTCCTGCATGGTGAGGGGAAGGTCTCGACAGCGACCGGTTGGGCAGCGGCCGTCCTCTACAACGGTCTGGGCCGCTACGACGAGGCGTTCGACGCGGCCCGGCGCGGTGCGTCCTATCCCACCGAGATGGGTCTGTCGTCCTCCGCGATGGTCGAGCTCGTCTGGGGGGCGGCACACCTGGGCCGCCCGGGGGATGCGATCACCGAGGCGAGGCGCGTCGTCGAGATGGCGGCGGCGAGCGGTACCGACTGGGCACTCGGGACCGCAGCGCTCGTCACCGCCATGGTCGGCAACGAGCGTGACACCGACGGGCGGTATCGGGAAGCGATCGACCGGCTGGAGCGGGGCGGTACGCGAATGTTCCTCGCCAGGGCGCACCTGTCGTACGGCGAGTGGCTCCGCCGTTCGGGACGGCGATCCGAGGCAAGGCGGAACCTCGATCTCGCCCACCGGATGCTGAGCACGTTCGGGGCGGCCGCGTTCGCCGAGCGCGCCCGGCAGGAACTCGCCGCTGTCGGGGTGCAGATGCCGAAGCCGTCGCAGGACGCGAGCACCGGCGTCGATCTGACGCAGCAGGAGGCGCGCATCGCGCAGCTCGCGGCTGACGGTCTGACGAACCCCGAGATCGGCGCCCAACTCTTCCTGAGCGCACACACCGTCGAGTGGCACCTGCGCAAGGTCTTCTCGAAGCTGGGCATCAGCTCGCGCAAGGACATCGGCGCACGGCTCGCGGATCTACAGGCCTGACAGTCGGCAGACGTCAGACGAACGGGTTCGCGGTCAACTGGCAGTCGGTGCCCGCAACGCGTCGACGAACAGGCCGACCATCGCCGGGATGCGGTCGGACCCGGCGTCGTGCGCCGGTTCGGTCGCGATGGAGAGCATCACGCCCAGGAGAAGCGATGTGGCGCCCTGCGGGCTGACGTCCGCGCGGAGCGAACCGCTGCGGGCACCGGACGCGAGGAAGTCGGCGACGACCCTCGTGAGCACCTGGCGGGTGTGCGGGGCCGGGACGGTGCCGCTCGCCATGCCGGAACGGAGGGCTGGCCTCAGGCCGGGCTGAGTCGTCGTGAAGCGCACGTAGCGCTCGGCCCACGTGCGGAGTGCCTCATCGGGCGGGAAGTGATCGAGCAGCCCCGGCGCCGTTGCCGCCAGCTGGTCCAGCTCGGCGCTGTAGACAGCCTCGACGAGCGCTCCGAGGTTCGGAAAGTGGCGATAGAGCGTCCCGACCCCCACCCCGGCATCGCGGGCGACATCCTCGCACGTCAAGGCGCCCTCGTCCTTCGCCAGAGCGGCCCGCGCTGCGTCGACGAGCCGGTCGCGGTTGCGCTGTGCGTCTGCGCGCAGCGGCCGTGGCGTCCCGTCCGCCGGCCCGGTGGGAGGGTCGACATCGTGTGTCCGTGGCAACTTCAATCGGAAGCCCTTCCGGTGTGGGGTAGCGTGTCTAAGCGGAAGACCCTCCGCTTAGCGCCATACTCCCACGGGAACCGAGGTCGTGACCATGACAGCTCTCATCCCCGCTGCTTCCGCCGGCCCGTCCGGCACTCGGCGAGCCGAGATCGGAGGCCGGACCGTCTCGGCCGTCGGCTACGGCGCGATGCAGCTCGGTCGACTCCGCCAGGATCGCGCTGCGGCCCTCATGCTGGTTCGCCGGGCGTTCGAGCTCGGTGTCGACCACGTCGACACGGCACAGTTCTACGCCGGTGGCTGGGTCAACGGGCTTCTGCGCGAGGCGCTCCGGTCCCACGACGGCGTCGTCGTCGCGACGAAGGTCGGTGTCGAGCCGAGCGAGGCCGGCATGCGAGCCGCCCAGCGACCGGAGCAGCTGCGCGCGGGCGTCGAGGAGAACTTGCGCGGCCTGGGGGTCGACCAGGTCTCGGTCGTCCACCTGCGGCGCATGGACGGGTTGCCGATCCCTGACGATCAGAGGGTCGACGTCGACGACCAGCTCGCCGAGCTTGTCCAGATGCGCGACGAGGGCCTCGTCGGCGCGATCGGTCTGAGCAACGTCAGCCTGGACATCGTGCAGCGCGCGTTGCCCGCCGGGGTCGCGAGCGTGCAGAACAACTACAGCGTCGTGGCTCGTGACCGTGAAGACCTCCTGGAGCTGACGATCGACGAGAAGATCGCGTGGGTCCCGTTCTACCCGCTCGGGGGCACGATGCAGGGCGCGCCGAGGGTGACTGACGAGCCGGTGGTGCGATCCGCGGCGGAGCGTCTCGAGCTCACACCGGCCCAGGTGGGACTGGCCTGGCTCCTTCATCGCGCGCCGAATGTCCTGCTCATCCCTGGCACTGCCTCGATCGAGCACCTGCGGGACAACCTTGCGGTGGGCGACATCGTGCTCGACGACTCGACACTCGCCGCGCTGAACTCCGTCTGGACCGATCCTTCGGCGGCAAGGCGGTAGCCCGGCTCCCGCATCAGGTCGACCCGCCGTCACGGATCGTCCGCCAGCCTGGTCGAACGTTCAGTCGCACGCTCTGCCCTCCGTGGGCGGGCTCATTGCAGGGGAGGCGGAAGTTCACATGCTGAGCAAGTGGGAAGAGCGCCGACTGGCGGACATCGGATACGAGCTCCGCCTCGACCGCGCGCTCGAGCGGGTGATCGGTGCGCCAACCCGCAGCGAGCTCCGCCGGCTGTCCTTCAGGAAGCGCTGGGCGGCGTTCAAGCGGAGATGGTTCACGCCCTGGCCGTGACGACGGCTTGCCTCGGTGGCGAGGGGGACGAGTCGTCCGCGTGACGAAGTCCGGTGACGAGGAGCGAGAGAAAGTACGGCCAGCGTCCCGGGTCGCCGGTCGCGCACGCGCCCTGATACGAGGCGGTCATCATCCCGACCACCTCGCGGCCGGTGACGTCGGCACGTACTGCGCCGGCCTCCACCGCGCGGCGGGCCAGGAGGTCGGCGACGTTCTCGAGGCGCGTCCGCCGTTCCGTCAGGCCCGGGATCGCGAGCTCTGCCGTCGACGCGAGCTGGCAGAAGGCCTGATCTCGTGCCTGCAGCCTGATCCCGGCGGCAACGAACTCCCGCAGTGCCTGCAGGGGGTCGGTCGCGTCGAGAAGGCCCTCGGCCTGATCGACGAGCTCGTTGACCAGGCCGGCGACGACGGCAGAGACCAGGTCCTCCTTCGAGGCGAAATGCCGGAAGACCGTGCCCTTCGCGACTCCCGCTCGATCGGCGATGTCGGACACCGAGGCGCTCAGGCCCGAACTTGCCAGGACGCTGGCGGCCGCTGAGATGACCGCCTCGCGGTTACGTGCAGCATCAGCGCGCATCGCGACCACCTCCTTCGCCGGTCACGCTAGCAGAACATGACCCGTCGGTCATGTTCTAGAGGTAGCATCTAACATGACCGCTTGGTCATCTTGGGGATTGGAAGAGGAGTAGGCAATGGACATGACGGATCGCAAGGTGCTGGTCGTGGGGGCCTCGTCGGGCATCGGCGCGGCAGTCGCTCGCACGTTTGCCGACGCCGGGGCCGGTGTCGTCGCTGCGGGGCGGCGGGTGGAGCGACTCAAGGAGGTCGCCGCTCAGGCCGACGGGCTGTCAGGGACGATCATGCCGCTGGCTCTCGACGTCGCCGACGAAGATTCCGCGCGGGCGGGCGTGGCGACCGCTGCCGAGATGCTCGGGGGGATCGACGTCGTGGTCAACAACGCGGGCGTCATGCTCACCGGACCCGTACAGCACGCCGACCCGGGGGAGTGGGAGCGCATGATGCGCACGAACCTGCTGGGCACCATGCACGTGTCGCACGCCGCGCTTCCGCACCTCATCGCCAGCCGGGGGACCCTGGTGCAGACGTCGTCGACGTCAGGTCGAACGGCATCGGCCGGCGCCGGTGTCTACGCCGCCACCAAGCACGGTGTGAACGCCTTCTCGGAGGCCCTGCGCCAGGAGGTTGCGCAGCAGGGGGTTCGCGTGGTGCTCGTCGAGCCAGGCATGGTCGACACCGAGCTGGCGAGCCACCTCAGCGACCCGGCCATGCGCGAGCTCGCCGCACGGATGGCCGGGGAGATCCGGATCCTGGATCCGCAGGACGTTGCCGAGGCGGTCCTCTTCGCGGTGACCCGCCCGCCGCACGTGTCGATCAGCGAGCTCCTCATTCGGCCGACGGAGCAGGTGCTCTGATGGGCGAAGGCCGCCCGTGACGCCGGCAGTGGCGTCGCGGGCGGCGTGCTCGTGTCAGGCGACCCGGCGCGTCGGGCCCGTCGAGCCGTCCGTCGTCGCCGGCCTCGGATCCGCGGGTGTCGCAGCGACGGACGCTGCGCGCGGTCTCTGCACCGACGCCAGCGAGACGATGTCGCGCCCGAAGAGCGAGGCCGTCAGCCACACGGCGAGCACGCGTACCTTTCGCTCCCAGGTGGGGATAGCGAGCACGTGGTAGCCGCCGGGCCTCCACGGATCCCGCCACGACCTCTGGAAGGAACGGCTGATAGGTCATGTAGGGCCGCGGATCCACGAGGGCCAGCTCGATGTCGCCGCGGCGCAGCTCGCGCCGCAGGTGCTTCTCGAGCTCCCGGGCTGCGGTGAACCCTGCGTAGCCGCCGCCGACGATGACGATGCGTTCCATCAGTTCCTCCCCAAGCACCGCCGCGGCGCTCTCCCACTGGCGACCGTGCGGCTGCTCGGTTCGTGACGTGATGTTGGTCGCGCGTTCTCGGCGTCGCGCCGCGGCCCTGCCGGCGAGGTGCCTCAGCAGGGCCGCAGCTACCGAGCTCTCGCTACCGAGCGATCGCGGTGTCCCCGAGCTCGAGCTCGAGCGCGGCGGCGGTCACGATCCGTGCGACCTCGTCGGGCCGCGAGACGGCGACTGCGTGGGACGCGCCTTCCACCTCGGTCGTGCCGCGGGAGCCGGCACGTTCTGCCATGAACCGAAGCGCGGCGGGAGGGATGTTCCGGTCCTCGCCCCCGTGCACGAACCAGGACGGTACGTGACGCCAGGCCGGCTCCGTCGTTGCCAGGGGTTCGGTCAGGGCCTCCTGCGTGACCGGGCGCTGGGACGCGGACATGCACGTGGCGTGACCGGGGGCGACGTCCGCGACGAACTGTTCGTGGAACCTCTCCGGGCGGATGGTCAGGTCCGTCTGACCGTTGGACAGCGGAGTCGACGCGAGCGTCTCCCCGAGGGTGCTGCCGGGGAATCGGCCGGCGAGGTCGAACGCGCTCTCTCCGGTCTCGGGAGCAAACGCGCCGACGTACACGAGGCCGACGACGTTCGGCGCCTGTGAGACCGCCTCGGTGGCGACCATGCCGCCGTACGAGTGTGCGACGACCAGGACGGGACCCTCGACGCCGGCGATGACGTCCCGCAGGTATGCGGCGTCGCCGGACAGCGAGCGCAGCGGGACGGCGTTCGCGACGACCGGGATGCCGTCGCGGTGGAGCCGTTCGACGACGCCGTGCCAGCTCGAGGAGTCGGCGAAGGCGCCGTGCACGAGGACGGCTGTGGGTGTGGTGCTCATGGGAGTACTCCTGTCGTGAGCGTGGAGCAGGTTGTGTGGCGGGTGCCGTTCCCCGGTCCCGGGGTTCACATTGGCACCCGTTGCGGCGGGCAGAGCAGGGCTGTCGATCGCCGCCGCCAGTCCGTCGGATCGATGCGTGCCTCGCCCCCGGTGGAGACGAGCAGGGGCCGGTATCGGACCCACAGAAGGAAGGACAGGGCGGCCGCGGTGAGCGCGGCTCCGGTCCACAGGTTGACCTCGGAATCGGTGTGGTGCCCGGCGGTCTCCCCGGCGCCGGGGATCCCCATGACGAGCAGGACGACGCCGTAGATGCCGAGGACGGCTCCGATGATCGTGCGGATGTCGAAGGCTCGGGCGGCGTGTGCCGGGGTAGGGGCGAGATCGTCGGTCGACGGGACCCCCATCTCTTGCAGCACGGCGACGATCGTCGCGATGCGTCCGACGCGTGTGTAGTAGCCGTCGGGCTTGTCCTTCTTGACGTACTGCTGCCAGATGTCGTAGCTGAAGACGGTGTTGGACGCGGAGATGTTGGCCGCCATGCCCGCCATGAACGAAGCGAGAAGCCCGGCGAGCGCGACGCCGAGCATCCCGGTGGGGAGCAGATCGCGGATCATGAGCAGGTTCGCGTCGTTGTACTGCACGGTCCCGTCGCCCTGGCCCTCCTTCAGGGCCGTGATCTCCGGGACGAGGACGCTCGCGATGATGCCCGGGACGACGACGAAGGGGATCAGCATCTTCGGGAACGAACCGATGACCGGGGCCGTGCGAGCCGACGTGATGGAGTCCGACGCCATGGCGCGCTGTACCTCGACGAAGTTCGTCGTCCAGTAGCCGAAGGACAGCACGAAGCCGAGGCCGAACACGATGCCGATCACCGACCACACGGGTGAGTCGAAGCCTGTCAGGGACTCACCGGGCCACGAGGAGAGCATCTCCGTCCCGAACGACTCTTCGACGTTGTCGACCAGGCCGCCGACGCCGCCCACGCGGTTCAGGCCGACGATCGTCAGGGGGAGCAGGGCCGCGACGATGACGAAGAACTGCAGGACCTCGTTGTAGATCGCGGCGGACAACCCGCCGAGCGCCGTGTACGTGAGCACCACCGCCGCCGCCGCCGCGACCAGGGAGACCCACAACGGCCAACCCAGGAGGGCGTTCACGATGGTCGCCAGAAGGAACAGGTTCACGCCCGCGATGAGCAGCTGCGCGACCGCGAAGCTGATGGCGTTCACCAGGTGCGCTCCGGTCCCGAACCGTCGTCGCATGAACTCGGGGACGGACCTGACCTTCGACCCGTAGTAGAACGGCATCATCACCACGCCGAGGAACAGCATCGCCGGCACGGCACCGATCCAGTAGTAGTGCATGGTGGCCACGCCGATCTGCGCACCGTTGGCGGACATTCCCATGATCTCGACGGCGCCGAGGTTCGCGGAGATGAACGCGAGCCCTGTGACCCACGCGGGAAGGGACCGACCCGAGAGGAAGAAGTCCAGGCTGGATGAGACCTGGCGTCTCGCCAGCCAGCCGATGCCCAGAACGAAGATGAAGTAGACAGCCACCAGCCCGAAGTCGATGAAGTTGGCATCCAGGCGTAGCGGGTTGTCGCTGGCTGCAATGATCACGTCTGCCGCCTCACTCTCCGTGGTCGTACGTCACGATGTGGATGAGAACTCGACATGACTGACCGGACGCCGAGGCTTGGTGTGACTCGATCGGACGACCGATGTGCTGCGCGTGCCGCCGATGGCTGGGTCGCCGCCGCGCGGGACTGATCATCCCGGAGGCGCAGTCCGCTCTCGGTCGGAAGCCGCGGTGGATGCTGCGCCCCGAGGTGCTCCGGACTCTCTTGTTCGTCTTCGCGGCGTTCGGGGCGAATGGCATTCCCGCCACACCAGGCGGAATTCGTACCAGGCCAGGAGCGCGGCCACGAGATAGAGGGCAGCGGTCAGGACGATCTGGCCGGTCATGGTGCCGGCTCCATGGTTCTGACGGCGCCGTCGGCGAGGCCGGAGGCCGTGATCGGGACGATCGTGGTGAGCGACCTGAGGATCTCTGCGGCCTCGATCATCGCGTCGACGGCGCGGCTGGTGACCTCTCCGCCGGCGTGGAGTCGCAGAGCGGCCCGGTACAGCTGGTCCGCGAGGGTGGCCGGGCGACCGTCGGGAGACGGGGCGTGGACGAGGTTCATGTCGGCCTCCTTGAGGGTGGGAGCCGCCCTTCGGCGACTCATCCACCGTCGACCGACGAGGCAGCGGAGCGCGCCCTGCGAGTGCGTAGTCAGGTGCGTAGGGAGGTGCGTAGTGCCCGCTTTGCCTCGCCCCGTCCGCCATCGGGCCTTGGGCAGCGGATGCCGGTTCCGACGGGACCGGTCCGACCTTTCAGAGGCCTTGAAGCCTCGGAGATACGCTTGAGTGGTGCCGCCGTCCAGAGGCCTTCTGGGCCGGACCCAGGAGCTGGCCCGATTGCAGGAGCTGGTCGCTCGTGCGCGCGACGGGCACAGTGGTGCTGTCGTTCTGAGCGGCGAAGCCGGGATCGGCAAGACCGCCCTGGTGGACGCGCTCATCGCCGATGCGGGTACTGATGTCCGCGTCGAGCGGATGGTCGCCTCCGAGAGCGAGGTCGAGCTCACGTTCGCAGGTTTGCAGTTGCTCTGCGGACATCTGTTGACCACGTCGGCGGTCCACCTTCCGGAACCTCGCCGGGAAGCGCTCGAATGTGCCTTCGGTATTCGTGCGGCAGGACCGCCCAACCCGCTTCATCTCGGACTCGGTGTGCGCGATCTGCTGACGCGGGCCGCCGGCGAGGGCGCTCTGCTGTGCATCGTCGATGACGCGCAATGGTTGGACGAGACCTCGGCACGAGCCATCGCGTCCGTAGCCCGTCGTCTCTCCAACGAACACATCGCGATGGTCCTGGCCATGCGACGCCAGGATGATCTGTTCGCGGACCTGCCCCAGCTGTCCGTCCCGGGGCTGAGCGACCACGACTCTCGTGAACTCCTCCGAAAGGCTCTGCCGGGTGCGATCGACGAGCGAGTGTTCGACCAGCTCCTCGTCGAGTGTCGCGGCAACCCGCTCGCACTCCGCGAGCTGCCTCGCACGTCCGCCGCCGACATGGCCGGCGGCTATGCGCTCGCCGGATCCCTGTCGCTGCAGAGCAGGATCGAGCGGAGCCTGCTCGCCCGGCTCGACAGCCTTCCCCCCTCGACCCGCACACTTCTCCTCCTCGCCTCAGCTGATCCCACCGGTGACATGGGCTTGTTGTGGCGGGCCGCCGCACGCCTGGGACTTGGCCCTGAGAACCTGGATCTCGCCCAGCAGGCCGACGCGCTCGTCGTCTCCGGACGCATCCAGTTTCGACATCCGCTCATCCGGTCGGCGATCTATCGGGCGGCCGACCCGGCTGACCGTCGAAGTGTCCACGAGGCCCTGGCTGAGGCGACGTATGCCGAGCGAGACCCGGACCGTCGCGCCTGGCACCTGGCCAACGCGACAGTAGAGCCCAGCGAGAACGTGGCGGCAGCCCTCGTGCAGTCGGCCGACCGAGCACGCGCTCGTGGAGGGGTCGCAGCCACTGCAGCCTTCCTCGAACGGGCCGCGCAGCTGACGCCCGAACCTCGAGCGCGGGCAGATCGATCGATCGCGGCTGCCGAGTCCAAGCTCGACGCTGGCGCACCTGACGACGCGCTGCAGCTGCTCGACGAAACACGCGACCACGAGCTGAACTCCCTCCAGATAGCCCTTGTCGCACGGCTGCAGGCACGCTGCGAGTACGCGCTCCGTCGCGATCGCAGTGCGCCGCGAAGGCTCCTCACCGCAGCACAGGCGCTCGAGCCCCACGACCCGGTGCTGGCCAGAGACACGTACATGCAGGCCCTATCCGCCGCCACCTACGCCGGGAGGCTCGGCGAGCCGGGCGCCATCGACGAGATCGCGCAGGCGATCATGTCGTCGACGGCCACCGGGACATTGGACAGTGCACCGGACCTCATCCTTCGGGGGCAGGCGCAGCTCGCGCTGGGTGGACCATCTCTCGCGCTGCCTATCGTGCGGCGCGCCATCGCGGCCTTTGCCGAGGAGCCAGCCACGGACCACCGAGCTCTCGCGTGGATGTGGTTCGGGGGTCGCGCCGCCCAGGACATCTGGGATGCCGAGGGGCTGAGAACTCTCGCGGAGCGGCAAGTCCGGCTCGCGCGTGCCGGAGGGGTGCTCACCGTGCTTCCCATGGCGCTCAACCTGTTGATGGTCGCCCGCACCTTCGACGGTCGGCTGGACGGCGCGGAGGCCATCTGCGACGACCTCGACACGATTCTTTCCATCACCGGACACCCCCTCCCTCTGTACGGGCGGATCTTCCTGGCTGCCTATCGAGGTCATCTCGATGAGGTCGAGACCATGGCGCCGCAGCTCCGCGCCGACGCTCACGCACGAGGCGAGGGGTACGCACTGACAGTGGCCAACATGGCAGAGGCCGTGGTCTACAACGGGGCAGGCCACTACGAGAAGGCCTTGGCGTCTGCGCGTCGAGAGCTTCCGTACGTCAATGAGCTCGGCCACGCGATGCGCACGATGCTCGAGGTGGTCGAGGCCGCCTCGCACCTCGGCGAACGAGAACTCGCAGGCGAGGCTGTCGAACGACTTCATCAGGTGACGAACCCGGTGATCGACAAAAGCCCTTGGGCTGCCGCGTTCATGGCGCTGGTCCACGCGATGCAGGACGACGACGATGACGGTGAGGCTCACTACCTCCATGCCATCGACGGGTTCGAGCGGATCCGCGTGCCGATCCTCAAGGCACGCAGCCAGCTTCTGTACGGCGAGATGCTGCGCCGGCACGGGCGTCGTATCGACGCCCGCGCACAGCTGCGCTCAGCAGTGTCCATCTTTGCCGAATGCGGCATGCAGGGGTTCGCCGACCGAGCGCGCGGCGAGCTGGCTGTCACAGGGGAGAAGGTGCGCACTCGCGGCACGGCGTCCGTGGACGACCTCACTGATCAGGAACGCAACGTCGCCCGGCTGGCCCGTGACGGCCTCACCAACCGCGAGATCGGAGCACGCCTCTTCATCAGTTCACACACCGCCGAGTGGCACCTGCGCAAGGTCTTCGCCAAACTCGACGTCAGGTCGCGGAACGAGCTGTGGAAGGTCCTGCCAGGCCCGAACTAGACGTGCCGTCGCGACCTCGTGTCGAGGTGCGTAGCGACGTCCAGGATCGCGTCGACGAAAGCTTGCGGCGCCTCGGCCGGAAGATGGTGACCCGCATGCGGGACATGACGATGCTCGCGCCATCCGGTGAACCTGGCGGCATCGTGAGAGCCGTCGGTCGCGGGGAAGTTCCCGTCCGCCGTGCCGTCGAGCGTGATCGTCGGAGCGCTGATCGCTGGTAGCGAGGCGAGGCGCGACTCGTCGGCAGAATGGGCGACGGCGCCGGGCGCCAGTCCGAGTCGCTGTCGGTAGGAGTGGATGACGACGTCGACGTAGTCGGGATTCTCGAACGCGCGGGCCGCTCGAGCGAGGTCGTCGTCGGTGAAGACCCACTCGGGTGAGTTCCGGCACCAGATGACGCGGGCGATCTCCTGCCTGTTCCTCTCCAGTCCCCTACGGCCCCGTTCGGTGGAGAAGTACCAGAAGTACCAGAAGCCCGCCTCGCGCTCGGGCGTGATCGGTACGTGGGCGGAGGCGATGTCGTTGATGAGGTAGCCGTTCACACTGACGAGCCCGCCGACGCGGTCAGGATGAAGCGCCGCGACCACGCATGCGGCTCGGCCGCCCCAGTCGTAGCCGGCGAGGATCGGGGTCTGCAGCTTGAGGGCGTCGAGGAGTGCGAGCAGGTCGGCTCCGAGTGCAGCCTGCTGACCACTGCGGGGTGTGTCATCGCGGAGGAACCTCGTGGGCCCGTGTCCGCGCAGGTACGGGACGATCACCCGGAAGCCTCCGTCGACCAGACTCGGGGCGACGTCGATGAAGCTGTGCACGTCGTACGGGAAGCCGTGCAGGAGCACCACTGGCGGAGCGTCCGATGAGCCGAGGTCGTGGTAGGCGACGTCGAGCTCGCCGGCGGCGAGGTGCCGAAGCGTGTACGCGGAGCCAATCATCGTGTCGTCCTTCTGGGCGGGGCCAAGTGTCGTGGGTCGAACGCCACTGCACTCACGACCGGGGACGGTCGGACGATGTGACCGAGCCGGCCGCGACGACGAGGAGGCTGTCACGATCTCGGTGCCCCTGCGGTCGGTGATCGAGACGGCTGCACCTCACAGCGAGCCTCACGACCACCTTCGACGAGTGGCTGGAGCGGCGCGGTGGCGGCCAAGGAATCGAGCTACCCGAGGAGCCATGAAGATCGCCGTAGCTGGAGCGACAGGGACTGTCGGCGAGTACGTCGCGAGGTCAGTACGGGACCGCGGTCACCACGTTGTGCCACTGAGTCCGAGGACACGAGTGGACCTCTTCGCGGGACGTGGAATCGAGGAAGTTCTGTCCGGCGTAGAGACGGTGATCGACGTGACCAACAAGACGACGCTCTCGGCATCCGCCGCCCGCCGGTTCTTCGAGACGGTGACTCGTCGTCTGCTCGCCGCCGAACTTCGCGGGTGTGGGGCATAATGTGGCGCTGTCCATCGTCGGCATCGTCGGCATCGTCGGCATCGTCGGCATCGTCGGCATCGTCGGCATCGTCGGCATCGTCGGCATCGTCGGCATCGTCGGCATCGACGACATCGACGACATCGACGTCTCGTACTACGCCGGCAAGCTCGCGCAGGAGCGAGTGGTCGCTTCCGGACCGGTCCCATGGACCATCGCCCGAGCGGGGCAGTTTCACGAGTTTGCCGGGCAGCTTCTCACGGGCATGAAGGGGCCGATCGCCATCATGCCCAGATGCCTGACGCGCCCTGTCGCCGTGCGCGACGTTGCTGAGGACGGCCATCAGCACGACGTGCTGCGCCGTCACCTGGCGGAGGGGCAGGGGGGCGATCTCTTCCACGGCGCGCTCGCCGGACTTCTCCTGGCGCCCCGTTCGGAGTCTTTGCACTTCTACGGCGCACCGGGCGCCGAGCTGATGAAGGCCGAGGTCGTCGCAACCGAGCTGACGGCGGCCAGCCACGGGTACGCGGCGGACGACCACCGCGTGGACGGCGTGGCGTCGATCCGCGCCACGAGCGCGAGATGCGGGCGGACCGCGGACCGGGAAGCCGCACTGGTTCGAGCGCTGGAGACGGGCACCGCCGAGGAGCCGTCCGGATCGTAACCGATTCGTCTCCAGCTATCTGTATACAAGTGTCCAGCGGGTGTGGCCCGATGGCAAGGTGACGACGACGCCGGACCTGCGCCCCGCCGTCGGGCAGGCCACGACGGCCCCGGCGACGCGGGCCTGGCCCGCCGTCAGTCGGTGCCCGTGCGGTGTACGACGTGCTGCGGGGCTGCATCGTCGATGCTTTTGCTTGCACCCGACGCCCGGCTCATCGAACAGGTGCACTCCGCGGAGCTCGGGGTCTCGCGCACCCCGTGCGCGAGGCGCTGCGGCTGCTGCAGGCGGAGGCGCTCGTCGCGGAGCGGCCGACCGGGAGTGCGGGTATCGTGTGTTGACAGTTCAGTGCGACCGTTCGAGGCACAGGACCTCAGGGCCCACTGAAGTCGCAACGGTGCTCGTCGTGTCGTGTCGGCACTGTTCATGGCAGGTTCGAGGGCTTCTTCGAACCCAGTACCGCCCACCGAGCTCGAGGCCCGGAGCCGCATGGTCCCGGGCTTTCGTCGTCCGCGGACCGCGCGTCGTGCTGGCTTGGTGGCCGTGCCGACGCGCTAGCCTGGGACCCGCACGACGACGCACCGTCGTCGTCCGACGAGGGCCCGGCGCCGCCGCTGAAAGGCGCCTCACGATGAACGACCACACCTGGGGAGCTCCCGTACCGCGCCGATGAGCGGCGCCAAGTCCACGCCGCGCGAGTTGCGCCGCGCCCGCCGGTCGTCCCGGCACGGTTGCTGGGGATACCTGGTCGTCGCGCCGTTGTGGGTCGCGTACGACGCCAACCTCGGAACCCTCCTGCGCACGTGCGACGCCGTGGGGGCGTGTCTCGCCGTGCCGCGCACGCCGCACTACCGGCGGGCGGCGCTCGCCGTGGGCGACACGCTCAAGGGACGACGTCTGTGCCTCCACTGGGTCGCGCCGTCGAAGGAGGGGTGGCTCGACGCCGAGCAGGCCGCCGGGAAGCGGCTCGTCGCCGTCGAGCTCGCCGAGGGCGCGACGCCGCTGCCGCGGCTCGGTCCGGCGCGGGAGCCGACGGTGCTGCTGCTCGGGCACGAGCGGCACGGCGTGCCGGACGACGTCCTCGCGCGCGTCGACGAGTGCGTCGAGATCCCGATGGCGGGCTGGGGCGCGAGCCTCAACGTCGCGGTCGCGGGCAGCCTGGTGCTGTACCGCCTGGCGGGCCTGGCGTGAGAGCCCGGGCGTGCGGTGCGAGCGGCGGGGAGGGCTCCTAGGGTTCCGAGCATGTCGAGCAGGGGGTCGTACGTCCTGGCGTCCGTGTCACGCGCGGTGCGCACCGTCGAGCTGGTCGCCGAGTCGGGGGCGATGCGCCTGGCCGAGCTGGCGTCGTGTCTCGGCGTGAGCCGCCCGGGGGCCTTCCGCATCGCGCAGACCCTCGTCGCGCACCGCTGGCTCGTCCAGGGCACGGACCGCCGTTACCGGATCGGACCCGCCGTGCGGGCCCTCCCCGTAGACCCGGGACCGGGTCCGGCGGAGGGTTCGGCGCGGCGTCCGGGACGCTCGACCGACGCCTGAGGAGCCGAGGTCGTCTCGCCATCTGAGCGGTAGCGTCGGCGGGAGCGGGTGAATGTTCGCGACAAATCGCTCGTGCATGCCGGAGATAGCGTCGATACCGGACGAAGCGGCCAGTTCTGGACAGATGTCCAGCCTGCGAGCCGCCGGGGTGCCGGGCAGGCTGCCCGCATGCTCTGGGTGACGGTCGGTTGGGTACTGGTCGTCCTCGGCGCAGCGACCGCGATCGTCCCCGCGGGACGTGCCCGTCGCCGTGGCGCGACGGGCGCCGAGGGCCTCGCCATCGGGTGCGGCGGAGGCCTCGCGCTGTGGGGAGCGGTCGTGGTGGTGGTCGTCACGGTGCTCCAACGACCCTGACGGCAGCCGGTCCCCCTCCTTGTGCAGGGGGCAGGGAGGTGGACCGGTCACCCGCGCAGGGCGGCGACGAGCCGCCGCGCGTCGGCCTCGATGCGGTCGAGCACGCGGCGGTAGACGTCCTCCGACCGTCCGTAGGGGTCCTCGACGTCCGGGGCGTCGCGCTCCAGGTCGAGGCTCGCGCGCGCCCGGGGCGCGGCGGCGGCGACGTCGGCGAGCCGGGCTGCGTCGTCCGCCCCGGGTGCGCCCGTTCCCAGCCGTTCCGCGATCGATACGAGCTCCGTGACGAGGAAGGTCCGCCGGAGCGCCGACGGCGCCAGCTCGAGCACCGCGGCCCGGTGCCGGCGCGTCATCGTGAGCACGAGGTCCCCGGAGCGGACCAGGTCCTCGGTGAGCGAGCGGGCGACGAAGCCCGACGGGTCGAGGCCGCGGTCCGACAGGAGACGGGCCATGACGGGCGCGACGGGTGCGCCGACCACGGCGCCCGTCCCGGCGCTGGCCACGACCACGGAGTCGTCCAGCGCGGCACCGAGCACGAGCTGTGCCGCAGGCGACCGGCAGATGTTGCCGGTGCAGACGACGAGGACGGAGAGCACGCTTCAGACCTCCTGGCGACCGTGGGTCTGGGTAATGTAGCGCGAGCGGCGGCCCGCACCGGAGCCGTCGCGTCGGGGGCGAGTCGCGGGGGGCGGCATGGTGCACGACGGGTGGGGCCCACGGTGGGCAGGCGCCGCGACGCTGGTCGCGCCCTCCGCACGACCGGAGCCAGGACGAGGTCGTCCTGCGGCACGGCGACCGTCCCGCCGAGCGCCTTCTCCGGGGCGGCGCAGGCGCGTCGCCGTGGCCGGCGGGATCGCCCTCGTGGTAGCGCTGGCGTGGTCCGTGTGGCTGGTCACGGACGTCCTGCGCGCGCGTGCCGCGCTCGAGGACGTGGCCGCCACCCTGCCCGCCCTGCAGGAGCAGGTGCGGACGGGGCGGGACGCCGGCGCGGCGATCGACGACGTCCGTCGGTCCGCACGCGTCGCGGCGTCCGCGACGCACGGCCCGCACTGGACGGTCGCCCGCGCGCTGCCGTTCGTCGGCGACGACGCGCGAGCCCTCGGGGAGGCCACCGGCGCCGTCGACCGGGTCGCTCAGGACGCCCTCCCGCGCCTCGCGGACGCCGTCGCCGTCGCGTCCCCGTCGGCCCTCGCGCCGACCGCCGGCGCCGTCGACCTGGGGCCTCTCCGCGCGGCGCGCGACGACGTCGTCGCCGCGGACCGCGCGGTCGTGGCGTCGTACGAGACCGTCGCGGGCATCGACACCTCCACCCTCGTGAGCCCGCTGGCCGCCGCGGTGGACGACCTGCGCGAGCAGCTCGGCGGCGTCGCCTCCCAGACGGCGACCGCCGCACGCGCGGTCCAGCTCGTCCCGCCGATGCTCGGCGCCGACGGCGTGCGGGACTACCTCGTGCTCGTCCAGAACAACGCCGAGCCGCGCGCGACGGGCGGGATCGCTGGCTCGGTGCTCCACCTCCGGGCGGAGTCGGGCGCCGTCGAGCTCGTGGAGGTCCGTCCGGGCAGCGCGCTCGGTGCGTTCCCGGAGAGCGTGGTCGACCTGAGCGGCTCCGAGGCCGCGCTGTTCGGCGACGACCTCGGCAGGTACATGCTCAACGTCACGTCCACCCCCGACTTCCCGCGCGCCGCACGCGTGGCGCGCGAAGCCTGGCTGCGGCAGACGGGTGCGGAGGTCGACGGCGTGGTCGCCGTCGACCCCGTGGCCCTCGCGGGGGTGCTCGGCGGCGTCGGGCCGGTCGAGGTCGCGACGCCGGGCGGCGGGACGCTCCGGCTCACGACGCAGGACGCGGCCGCCTACCTGCTCCACGGCGTCTACGTCGACCACGCGGACCCGGCGGAGCAGGACGCCGTGCTGGCCGTGGTCGCCCGCGAGGTGCTCGGCTCGCTGACCACGGGGGAGGGGGACGCCGCGGCGCTCGTCGACGCGCTCGCCGGGTCGGCCCGGGACGGTCGTCTGCTCGTGTGGTCCGCCCGGGCCGCGGAGCAGGACCTCCTGGCCGGCACGGTCCTCTCTGGCGAGCTCGAGGGCCGCCGCACCGATCCCGCGGGCGGCCCGACGTCTCCCGTCGTCGGGGTCTACCTCAACGCGACGACCGCGTCCAAGACCGGCTACTACCTCGACTCCACCGTGGCGGTCGACGACGTGACGTGCCGTCCCGACGGCTCGCAGGCCTTCACGGTGCACGTGACGCTCGCCTCCACGCTCACCCGCGCGGAGGCGGCAGAGCTGCCCGAGTACGTCCTCGGAGCCGGAGGGGACGGCACGATACGGACCAACCTGCTCGTCTACGCGCCGCAGGGCGGAGGGATCCGCGGGGCGTCGTCGGGCGAGGGCGAGCCCGGGCTCTTCGCCCAGGTGCACGACGGGCTCGTCGTCGGAGCGCGGTCGGTCGCGCTCGCGCCGGGGGAGTCCGCGACGTACGAGTACGAGGTCGTCAGCGGCAAGAACCAGCGAGGCAGTGTTTCGGTGAGGAAAACTCCAGGTGCCAGGAACGAGACGACGGCCCTCCCGGCTGTCGGGTGCGGCACGGGTGTGTTCTCCTGAGGGAGCACGGCGGGGGCACGTGCGACGACCGACGTCCGTGACGTCGGCGGACCGGAGGTCCCCGCGCCCGACGACGAAGGCAGGGGGCCTTTGACATGAAGCTTCGACGCGCAGCGACCACGCTGCTCCTCGCCGCGGCGCTCGCCGCGGCACCGGCCGTCGCGTCCGCCTACGAGGCGGACGAGTACGAGGTCGGCGTCTCCACCGCGACGCCCGAGGTCGGCGAGACGTTCACCGTCACGGTGGGCGGACCGGCCGGGAACCCGACGATCACGCTGACGATCTCGTCGCCCGACGTCCCGGACGGCGCCATCTCGATCGCCGGGACGAAGGCGCTGACCAAGGACACCGTCGACGGCTTCGCGTCGTTCGCGGTGACGCTCTCCGAGCCGGGGACCTTCTCCCTGGTGGCGACCGACGCGGACGGGACCGTGCTGTCGAGCCAGCAGATCGTCTCCGTCCCCGCCTCCGACGGGGCCGGTGGCACGGGCTCGGGCGGCGACTCGGCCGACGGCGCGGGCGACGGGACCTCGGGCGGCCTCGCCGAGACCGGGTCCGACGACGTGCTGCTGCTCGGCGGCGCCGTCCTGCTCGTCGCGGGTGGCGCGACGGCCGTCCTGGTCGCGCGCAGCCGACGCCGCTCGGCGGGGACCAAGGCCTGAGCCGGGCACCCGTCCTCGACGACGGGTGCAGCGCACGCACACCGGTCGCCCGGCGACCGGCCGCCGCCGTGACGACGACGTCCGGACCTGCGGCGGAGAGCTCGGCAGACCGTCGGTGACGGCGGCGTCCGGCACGCCCTGAGGGGCGGTCGCGCGCCGGCGGACCGTCGGGGCTGCGTCCACGGACGTCGCAGGGGGCACCATGACGTTGGAGAAGGATCACGAGGTCGACACCGTCGATCTCGAACGGACGGGACGGCCGGTCACGACGCCGTCCTTCGACACCGGACAGCTCGTCCGGATCGCCCTCGGCGCCTATCGGCGCCCGGGCTGGAAGCCGCGGCTCGCGCGGCGCGTCGCCGCCGTCGACGCGCTCGCGGTGGGCGCCGCCATCGCGACGGCGTACCTCGTCCGGTTCGACGGGATCGGCGGGACCGTCCTGGACGCCCGGTACGTCGCCATCTCGGCCGGCCTGCTCGCGGTCTGGTGGTGCGCGCTGCGGGCGGCGTTCTCGCGCGACAGCCGGAGCCTGGGCTCCGGTGCGCCCGAGTACGCGCGCGTCGTCAACACGACGATCGCGGTGTTCGGGGTGGTCGCGATCGCGGCGTACCTCGTCCGGTACGACCTGGCCCGGGGGTACGTCGCCGTCGCGCTGCCCGTCGGGCTCGTGCTCCTCCTGCTGGGGCGGTGGGCGGTGCGGCGCCGACTGGTCCGCCTGCGCCGGCGCGGCCGCTGCCGGTCGCGGACGCTCGTCGTCGGCGGTCGGGACGGAGCCGCCCACCTCGTGGAGAGGCTGCAAGAGGCGGCGGACAGCGGCTACCAGGTCGTCGGCGCGTGCGTCCCGGGAGGCGCGGTCGAGCCGCACGAGACGGTGGCGGGCGTGCCGGTGGTCGGCGGGGTCGGTGACACCGCGCGCCTCGTCGAGCCGCTGCGGGCCGACACCGTGATGGTCACGGGGTCCGACCTCGTGACGCCCCGGACCGTCAAGCGGCTCGCGTGGGACCTCGAGCCGTGGGGGGCGGACCTCGTCCTCGCGCCCGCGCTGACCGACGTGGCGGGACCACGCATCCGGACCCGGCCGGTGGCGGGGCTGCCGCTCCTGCACGTCGAGGCGCCCGGGTACTCCGGCCCCCAGCACGTGCTCAAGCGCGCGTTCGACGTGGTCGGCGCGCTCGGCCTCCTCGTGCTCTTCTGCGTCCCGCTCCTCGTGACGGCGCTCGCGGTGCGGCTCACGAGCCGCGGTCCGGTCCTGTTCGCGCAGGAGCGCGTCGGGCTGCGCGGCGAGCCGTTCACCGTCCTCAAGTTCCGCTCGATGGTCGTCGACGCGGAGTCCCGGCTCGAGGACGTCCTCGGCGCGGGCAACGTCGGCGTGTTCTACAAGCCCAAGCAGGATCCCCGGGTCACCCGGGTGGGTGCTTTCATCCGCCGCTACTCGATCGACGAGCTCCCGCAGCTCTTCAACGTGCTCGGGGGCTCGATGAGCCTCGTCGGACCTCGTCCGCAGGTCTCGCTCGAGGTCGACCAGTACGACGACGAGATCGGCCGGCGGCTGCTGGTCAAGCCCGGGCTCACCGGTCTGTGGCAGGTCTCGGGCCGCAACAACCTCACGCTCGAGGAGAGCGTGCGGCTGGACCTGTACTACGTCGAGAACTGGACCGTGACCGGGGACCTCCTCATCCTGCTGCGGACGCTGCGGGCGGTGGTGGGGCGTGACGGTGCGTACTAGGCCGAGGGTGGCGATCACCCAGCCCTACGTCCCGGCGTACCGGGAGCACCTGTTCGCTCTGGTCGTGGAGGGGCTCGACGAGCGCGGGGTCGACGCGCACGTCTTCTACGGGGGCGACCTCGAGCAGATGCGGCGCCGTCGCCGACGGGGCGACATGGTCGAGGCGGCCTGGGCCACCGAGGTGCCCGTGCGCGTGGTGCGCGTGGGCCCCGGAGGGCGGCACCTGGTCCGTCGCGTGGTCCCGACGGAGTGGCGTGACGCGGTGCTCGTCACGGAGATGCAGGCGGGCAACCTCGACGCACTGGCGGCCGCCCTGCGCGGGAGGCCGTACGTGACCTGGGGCCACGGCGCCTCCTACACCGCCGACGAGGTGAAGCTCGCAGGGCGCTGGGAGGCCTGGCTGAACCGTCGCGCGCGGCACGTCCTGACGTACACCGAGGCAGGACGTCGTCACGTCCTGGAGACGGCACGGGTCCCGGCGGACCGCGTCACGTCGTTCGGCAACAGCACCGACACGCGCACGCTGCGGCGCGAGCGGGCCGCCCTCGACGATCGGGACCTGGTCGCCTACCGCGACGCCGTCGGGCTGCCGGGGGATGCCCGCGCCGCGCTCCTGCTGGGGGCGCTCAACGCGCACAAGCTGCCGGACCTCGTCGTCGGGACCGTGCGCGAGGCCCTGCGTCGGGACCCCGACGTCTGGCTCCTCGTGGCGGGCGACGGACCCGCTCGGCGGGTCTTCGAGGACCTGGCCGCCGAGACGGGCCGCGTCGTGGTACTGGGGCAGGTCGACGCACGGGGGACCGCGCGTGCCGCCGCGGTGTCGCGGCTGCTGCTGAACCCTGGTCGGGTGGGGCTCGTCGCGGTCGACGCCCTCGCGCTCGGGCTGCCCGTCCTGACCAGCGACGTCGGTCGCCACGCCCCGGAGATCGAGTACCTCACCGAGGGGTCCGACCTCTTCACCGTGCCCGGGACGCCGTCGGACCTCGCCGCCGCGTGGCTGCGCCTCGCCGCGACGGACCGTCCGGCGGGGGCCACGGGCGAGGTGCCGTCGACGGAGGCAGCCGCCGAACGGATCGTGCGGTCGGTGCACGAGGTCGTGAAGGAGGCGGCATGAGGGTCGTCCACTACTACGCGCGGTTCCTGGCCCACCCGTCCGGCGTGACCGACTCCGTCGAGAACTGGGTGCGCCAGGCGCGCCGCGCGGGATACGAGGCGGTGGTGCTGTGCGCGAGCGTGCCGGCACCGCGAGAGGTGCCGGAGGACCTGCGGGGGAGCGTGCGCACCGTCACGCACCTCGGGCGGGGACGCACGAGCTGGGTACCGACGGGCCTGGCGAGCGAGGTGCGGCCCGGGGACGTCGTCTACCTGCACGAGGGCTGGGTCGTGAGCAACGTCGTCGCGGCGCGGAGCGCCCGGGCGCGCGGCGCGGTCGTGGTGCTCATGCCGCACGGCGTGTACGAGCCGGGCATCACGTCGCGCCTGCGTGACGTGGCCGGCGCCCGGCGGGCCGCCGAGGCGTCCGTCGTGCGCCGCGTCGACTGGCTGCACGTGTTCTACCCGTCCGAGCGCCGCCTCGCGGACGACGTCGCGCGCGGCCGGACCGCGCCGGCGCTCGTGCTGCCCAACGGCGCACCGGCGCCCGAGGAGGTCCCTCGCTGGGTCGGAGCGGGTGACTACTTCCTCTGGATGGGTCGCTACGACCCCGACCACAAGGGGATCGACAACCTGCTGCGCCGCTGGGCCGAGCTCCCGGCGCCGCGTCCGCGCCTCGTGCTCGCGGGACCCGACTTCCGGGGTGGTCGCGAGCGGACCGCCCGACTGGTCCACGAGCTCGGCCTCGACGGGACCGTCGATCTGCGCGGCAACGCGCGCGGGGAGGAGAAGTGGCTGCTCATCACGGGCTGCCGCGCCTACCTGCACCCCTCTCGCTGGGAGTCGTGCAGCATCACGCTGCTCGAGATGCTCGCCGCCGGGGTCCCGACCGTCGTCTCGTCGACGATCCACGCGGCGGGACCGCTGCGGTCTGCGGGCGCGGCCGTCGTCGCCGACTTCGCCCGCCCCACCGGTCTGCTGGGGCCGCTCGACGAGGTCGACGGGAACCGCGACCTCGGCCGCCGCGCCCGGGAGTGGACGGAGGGCTCCGCCACGTGGGAGCGGGTGGGCGCGGATTACCGCGGCTGGCTGAGCAGCCTCGAGGAAGGAGCGGTCCGATGATCGTGGTGGTGGACCCGGGAGCGGCGTCGACGAACGTCGGCGACCGGATCATCTCGGAGGCCGTCGACGCGGAGCTCGTCGCGCCGCTGCGCGAGCGGGGCACCGAGGTCGAGCTCGTGCCGATGCACGGGAGGCTCGACGCGACCCATCGCGCGGCCCTGCGCGGCGCCCGGTCGGTGGTCGTGTGCGGGACGAACCTGCTCTCCGACCACATGCGCTTCCGTCGCGCGTGGCACTGGCCCGCCGCCGACGTCGACCTGTGCCGGGGGCGGCTGACGTTCCTCGGCGTCGGCTGGTGGCAGTACCAGCGTGCGGGGATCGACCCGGCCTCGGGGGCGTGGCTGCGGTCCCTGGCCGGGGACGTGCCCTGGGCCGTGCGCGACGAGTACTCGCTCGCGAAGCTGCGGCGAGCGCGCGTGCCCGCGGTGCACACGAGCTGCCCGACGCTGTGGGGCGTGGAGAAGCAGACGCTCCCGTCCGACGAACGGCGCGTCGTGGTGACGTTCACCGACTACAGCCAGGACCCGCTGGCCGACCGGAGGCTCGTGCGGGCGCTCGCCGAACGCTTCGACGAGGTGCTCTTCTGGCCCCAGGGCCCCGGCGACCGCGAGTACGTCGACGGTCTCCGGGCCGGCACGGGCACGATGCTCGGCCCGCGCCTCGAGGACTTCGACGCGGTGCTCGACGCGCCGGGGACGGCGTACGTGGGGCTCCGGCTCCACGGCGGCATCCGAGCGATGCAGCGGGGCGTGCCCACCCTCGTGCTGTCGATCGACAACCGCGCGCGGGAGATCGCGCGGTCGGTCGGCCTGCGAGCGCCCTCGCGCCACGCGGCACGGCGCTACCAGGAGGACCTGCGCTCGGGCGAGGTGGTCCGCATCGACGTCCCGCGGGACGCCGTCGACTCCTGGCGCCGCCGCTGGGGGATCGAGCGATGACGCGCGGACGACCGGAGGCGACGGCCGTGCTCGACGGGCCGGGGCGGACCGTCGCGGACTGCGACCCTGTGGCCGACTTCGTGCTCGTCACCGACGAGCGGGCGTGGCACGAGGCAGCCCGTGCCGGCCTGGACCCCGTGGCCACGCACCTGCGGTTCAGCGTCACGGACCGCCGATCCGACGCAGCGGCTCGCCTCGGGCGGTTCGTCATGCCCTGGCGCTGGCGCCGGACCATCCTCAACGCCGGCATCGGGGTCGTGTACTGGAGGCGGGGTGCCCCGCTGGCGCCCCGGTTGGGCGCGCTGCTCGCAGGAAGCCGGGTCGTGAGGCTCGACGCATGACGCCTCCCGACGTGCTACGGCGGTCCCTCGCGGTCCCGGCGGCCCTGACCCGGCCGCTCGTCCTCTCGCAGGCCGCGGCCAGCGCGGCGGGTGCAGCGGTCGTCCTCCTGGGTGCCTGGCACATGGAGCCGGACGAGTTCGCGAGCTTCAGCCTGGCTCTCCTCGTGCTGAACGTCGGGACGGGGCTGGTGCGGAGCGGGCTCTTCCAGCCCGCGCTCATCGAGCGGCGGACGGACCCCCACGCCGTCGTCCCCCTTCGCTACGTCGCCGCCGCCGCGGGGACGGTCGTCGTGCTCGTCGCGGCGGCGGACCTCGCCGTGACCGTGCTCGGCGTGGGCGGCGCGACGCTGCTGGGAGTCCTCAGCGTCGCGCCGGTCGTCCAGGACTGGCTGCGGTTTCGTTGCATCGGCCAGGGACGCAACGGGGCGGTTGCGGTCTCGGACGGTATCCGTCTCCTGCTCGTGCCCGCCGTCCTCGTCGTCGCCGGTACGGCGCAGCCGCTCGTCGCCTTCTACGCGGTGTGGTGCGCAGGCTACGCCGTGGCGGCGGTCCCGCTCGCGCTGGCGGCACACCGCGTGCCCCGCTTCTCGCGGTACTCGGTGTACGGGACGCGGGCTCGCTCCCAGGCGTGGGAGTTCCTCGTCGCCCAGCTCGCCACGACGGTCCCGCTCCTCGTGCTCGGCGCGCTCTCCGTGAGCGCGAGCGTCGGCGCGTTCCGGCTGAGCCAGACGCTCTACGGTCCGGTGAACGTGCTCTTCGCGGCCGTCGCGCTGAACCTGCTCTCGGACGCGGTCAGCGAGACCGGCCGGCCCGACGACGCCACGCTCGTCCGGCGCGGACGGCGCCTCGGCCTGCTGTCCGCGGGCGGGGCGACCGCGCTCGGCGCGGTGCTCGTGCTCGTCGCCGCGGCGGGGGCGGTCCAGCCGTCCGGCATCGAGCGCGGGGAGCTCGTCGTCGCGCTCGCGGCGGTCGGCTGCTTCGCAGCCTGCGGCGGGCTCGTGGGACCGCACCTCGTCGTCATGCGGATCTTCAAGGCGCAGTCCGTCGTGACGCGCGCGCGGGTCGGCATGGTCGCGGTGACCTGGTGCGGGTTCGTGATCGGATATCTGGTCGGAGGGCCATTCGTGAGCCTCGTCCTGGGATTCGTCCTCGGAGGGATCGGATATGTCGTCTTCTTCCTTCCCGCGGCGGCGCGGACCTATCACGCGGCGGCCCTGTGAAGCGTGAATACGGTGCGGCCTCGTGGTCATTGCGCGGTCCATATTTCTGTCCGGGACGGAGAGGGCACGGAGCGCGTCGAGAGGGCAGGGCGCGCGTCGTCTCCCGGCGCCGGCACCTCGCGCAGTTCGAGATCGAGGTGAGCGGTGCGTCGCGCACTCCCGGCGTGCCGTCGCGGCTCGGCGGGGCGGCGTCGTCGGCGGCCCCGCGGGTGGTCCGGGTGGCGGCGGAGAGATGGGCAGGGGATGACTGATGCATGACCAGTTCTCGGTGACCGAGGAATCGGTGGGGGTCGTCCCGCCAGGAGTGGGACGAGTCGCCGGCCGCCCTCCGGGCGGGCGCGCCCGCAGGGCGGCGAGAGCTCCCCGCGACGTCGAGGTCGTCCACGAGGGTCGCGACGGGTCGCGCGACCCCGTGCTGGCTCTCGCGCGGGTGCTCCTGTACGGCGGTCTCGTCCTCGTGTCGCTCATGGTGCTGCGGGTGGGCGGCGGCATCACGGTGGGAGACGTCGTCCTCCTGGCCAGTCTCGCGCTGTGCCTCGCGGCCATAGGCCGACAGCCCACGCCGCATCCGTACGGCGCCTGGGCGTTGCCCGCCGCGGTGCTGCTGGTGGTCGGGGGCTGCCTCGCGACGGCGGGCTCTCCCGCGCCGACCGAGAGCCTCGTCAGCCTCGTCCGCGTGCTGTACGTCGCGCTCGTTCTCCCGTGGCAGCTCGCGGTCCTCCTCGACGACGAGCGGCGGCTGCGGCGGGGCCTCGTCGCGTTCGGCGTCGGGGCGGCTGCGTGCTCGCTGGGGACGCTCGTGCAGTTCGCGCTCGGCCCGGGCGCGATCCCCGGAGGGGTCGTCACGACCGCAGGCCGCTACACGGGGTTCACCGGCCACGTCAGCGACACCGGTGCCATCGCGTCGCTCGCGGTCGTCATCGGCCTGTCCGGGCTGACGCGCGGCCTGGGAGGGCTCCAGCGTCTCCTGCTCGTGGGCACCGCTCTCTCGGGAGTCGTGGGTCTCGTGCTCAGCGGCAGCGTGAGCGGCATGCTGGCGGCCGTCCTCGGCAGCACCGCCCTCCTTCTCCTGCGCGGCATCCCTGTCGGGCGAGTCGCCGTCGCGGCCGTCATCGCCGGTGCGGCGCTCTGGTTCGCGGGCGGCGTGCTCGGCGAGACGCAAGGCGCGCTGCGGCCGGCGGAACGGGTCGCGCAGGTCCTCGGGCTGTCGGGCGGCGACGCGTCGCTCAACACCTCGGCGTCCCGGTGGGACACGATCGTCCTCGGGTGGCGGGGCTTCCTGCAGGACCCGGTCAGCGGGGCCGGTCTCGACGCCCGGTCCTCTCTCGTCGTCGACACGCTGGGGGTGCACAGCCTGCCCGTCGCGGCGCTCTACCAGGGGGGCGTCCTGTTCGCGGCGGGCCTGCTCGGCTGTCTCGTGGTGGCGGCGCTGCGCGCCGCGCGGGCCGTGCCCCGGACGGCGCTCCAGGCCCGCGTGTACGCGGTCGGCGTCACGGCGCTCGCGTTCAGCGCGACCGCGCCGAGCATGTACAACCGCTACCTCTGGGTGCCGGTCGCTCTCGTCGCCGCCGCGGTCGCGCTGGGGCCGGGCGTCGGTGCAGGCCGAGGTGTCCGGGGTGCCGTGGCTCAGCGGGCGTAGGCGCGCTCCAGCGCGTCCGCGACCGCGCCCATCGAGTAGTCCCTCCGGACGAGGTCGCGCGCGCGGCGGCCCGCGTCCTGGGCGAGACGGGGGTCGTCGAGGAATCGTGCCACCGCGGCGGCGAGATCGTCGACGCCCTCGCCCACGACCTCGCCCGCCGCGGCGCGCGCGACCGGTTCCGCGAGCCCGCACGTGCGCGTCACGACGACGGGGACCCCGCACGACATCGCCTCGAGGACGCTCATGGGGAACGGCTCGTCGACGGACGGCAGGACGTAGAGCGACGCGCGCGCGAGCCGGGCCGTCGTGCGCTCGGGAGGCAGCGCCCCCTCCCAGACGACCCGCCCGCGGACGCCCGCCGGGAGTGCCGCGATCCGGTCGCGCACCGCGGCGCCCTCGCCCTCGTCCGGACCGACGATCCGGAACCGGGCCTCGGGGAACCGCGGCGCGAGACGGGCCGCGGCGTCGACGAAGGCGACGGGCCGCTTACGGGGGTGCAGGCGGGCGAGGAACAGCACCTCGGGATGGTGGTCGGGGGGCTGCGGGTCGCTCGTCCCGCCCGCCGGCACGCCGTTGACGAGCCGCTGGATGCTGACTCCCGGGCCGAACAGCGTGCGGAGGCCGCCCTCCTCGACGGGGGTGAGGGCGAAGCTCGTCGACGCGCGAGCCATGACGCGGCGCGTGAGGACCGCGTCGAGGGGCGCCGCGAGCGGGTGCGGGGACGGCATCACCATGCCGTGCGTCTGCGTGACGTAGGGCTTGCCCGACCGGGCCCAGGCGACCGCCGCCGGCAGGGTGACGAGGTCGCGCGCCAGATGGACGTGCGCGACGTCGGCACGAGCCCCGCAGGCCCGGATCCACCGCACCATCGAGGGTGCGGCGAGCCCCGCGAACCCCGCGCCCGGCGCGGCCCGGACGGCGGGGAACGTCACGACCGGCACGCCGTCCCACGTCGTCGGGAGCTCGTCGAAACCTGCCGCAGCGGCGACGAGGATCGCGTCGTGACCTCGTGCACGCAGCGCCCGGATCTGGTTGGTCGCGACGCGGACGGGACCCCCGTACGCGCCGTCGGGGGTGAGGAGCGTGGCCACGTGCAGGACCCGCAGGCGTCGGCCGGCCATCTCAGAACCGCGTCCGGTCCGAGAGCGACCGGCCGTCCCAGACACGGCCGTCGGGCACGTCGCCGCGCACGACCGACCCAGGTGTGACGAGCGCCGAGCGCCCGATCCGCGTACCGCCGAGGACGACGCACCGTGCGGTGACCCACGCCCCGGGGCCGACGTGCACGGGGGCCGTCACGAGCCCCATGTCGGTGCGGTGCCGGTGGCTCCCCGTGGTGAGGAACGTGTCCTGCGAGAGCACGGCGTCGTGCCCGATCCAGACATGGTCCTGGTTATGGATCCACACCCCTTCACCGATCCAGCAGTTTGCCTCCACGTGAAGGTTCCATGGGAAGCGGACACGCGTGCGCGGGCGGAAGACGACCCCGGCTCCGATGTCGGCGCCGAAGGCGCGCAGCACCGCGACGCGCAGGCGCGAGCTGAACTGCCAGGGGTTCGACACGAACAGGATCTCGGCGGCGCCCCACAGGTAGACGAGCGCACTCGGACGCCCCCAGGACGTCCTTTCCCCGGGCGCCTCGGCGAGCGGGATCACGCGGATTTCCTGGCGCATTCTCTGCGATGTCATCTGCCCCCCAGCGAATCGGCCCGAACGTCGTTATCGTACGTGCGTGAGCATCTCGGGAATGCGCGTCCTGGTGATCGGCGCCAACTACGCACCTGAACCTACCGGAAATGCGCCCTACACGTCGGCGCTGAGCCGCGCCCTGGCTGCTCGCGGGGCGCGGGTGAGCGTACTCACGACCTTTCCGCACTACCCGGAGTGGCGTGTCCGTGCGGGCTACCGCGGGTGGTCCCGCCGGGAACGGGTCGACGGCGTCGAGGTGCTCCGTCTGCGCCACTACGTACCCCGGTCGCCCAGCTCCGTGCGCCGCCTCCTCGCCGAGCTGAGCTTTGGGGTGCGGTCTGCGACGACGCGCTGGCCCGACACCGACGTCGTCCTGCTCGTCTCACCGTCGCTCTTCGCGGCGGCCGTCGCGATGCTGCGGCTCCGCACCGGGTGTGCGCGCAGGGCGGCGCGCGCCGACGCGCCGGGCGTCGTGCTCTGGACCCAGGACCTCTACTCGCTCGGTGTCGAGGAGACCGGGGCGGCCTCGGGCCGCGTGGCCCGCCTCGTGGGTGCCGTCGAGCGCTGCGTCGCGCGCGGTGCGGACGCGGTGGTGGCGATCCACGAGCGCTTCGCGCGTCATCTGGGCGAGTCCCTCCGGGTCGATGCCGCCGCGCTGCGCGTCGTACGCAACTGGACGCACCTCGCGCCCGACGCGGTGCTCCCGGACCGCGCGACCGTACGCGCCGCCCACGGGTGGGGAGACGACGAGACGGTCGTGCTCCACGCCGGCAACCAGGGGGTGAAGCAAGGTCTCGAGAACGTCGTCGAGGCGGCGCGTCTGGCAGACGCGCAGGGTGCGCGGGTGCGGTTCGTGCTCCTGGGCGACGGGAGCCGTCGAGCCGCGCTCGAGTCGGCCGGGCGCGGGGTGCTCCGCCTGCAGTTCGTCGACCCCCTGCCCGACGCGGAGTTCCGCGCCGCGCTCGCGGCCTCCGACGTGCTGCTCGTCAACGAGCTCGCGGGACTCGCCGAGATGTCCGTGCCGAGCAAGCTCACGTCCTATTTCGACGCGGCCCGGCCCGTGCTCGCGGCGTCGTCCGAGGGCTCGACGACGGCGGCCGAGCTGCGCGCGTCCGGCGGCGGCGTCCGCGTCGACCCGCAGGACCCGCAGGCGCTCGTCGACGCGGTGCGGGCGCTCGCGGCCGACCCGGGTCGTCGCGACCGTCTGGGATCGGCGGGCCGCCGCTACCGCGACGAGACGCTCACGGAGGACGCCGCGGTCGACGCGTTCGCGACGGTCCTCCGGCAGCACGCACGCGGCCCGCGGGGGACCCGGGCCAGGGCCACCACCGCAGGCACCACCACGACACCAGGAGCGACCGCGACCGCGGGTGTCGTGCCGCCCGACGGCGCGGCGCGCGTCCCGGGCGTCGCACGTACCTAACCACCGACGGCAGCGCCGCTGCACGACTCAGGGGGAAGCATGAAGAAGGCACTGATCTCGGGGATCACGGGGCAGGACGGCTCGTACCTCGCGGAGCTCCTGCTCCGCAAGGGGTACGAGGTGCACGGGCTGATCCGCCGCGCCTCGACGTTCAACACGGCGCGGATCGACCACCTCTACCAGGACCCGCACGAGGAGGACGCGCGGCTCTTCCTGCACTACGCGGACCTGTCCGACGGCGCGCGCCTCGTGTCGCTCATCGCGCAGATCTGCCCGGACGAGGTCTACAACCTCGCGGCGCAGTCTCACGTGCGGGTCTCGTTCGACGAGCCCGAGCACACGGCGGACACCACCGGGACGGGGGCGATCCGCCTGCTCGAGGCGGTGCGCCTGGCGGGCGTGGAGACGCGCTACTACCAGGCGTCGTCGTCCGAGCTCTACGGCGCCACCCCGCCGCCGCAGAACGAGACGACGCCGTTCCACCCGCGGTCGCCCTACGCGGCGGCCAAGCTCTACGCGTACTGGATCACGAAGAACTAC
Source organism: Cellulosimicrobium sp. NPDC055967 (assembly GCF_042269845.1). NCBI lineage: Bacteria > Bacillati > Actinomycetota > Actinomycetes > Micrococcales > Promicromonosporaceae > Cellulosimicrobium > Cellulosimicrobium sp. NPDC055967. Next base: position 50,708 of record NZ_JBHJYJ010000004.1, read on the forward strand.
CGCGAGGCCTACGACATGTTCGCGGTCAACGGGATCCTCTTCAACCACGAGAGCCCGCGCCGCGGCGAGACGTTCGTGACCCGCAAGATCACGCGCGCCGTGGCGGCCATCCAGGCCGGTCGTCAGGAGCACCTGTACCTGGGCAACCTCGACGCGGTTCGTGACTGGGGGTACGCGGCCGAGTACGTCGAGGGCATGTGGCGGATGCTGCAGGCCGAGCGGCCGGACGACTACGTCCTCGCCACGGGGATCGGGCTGTCGGTGCGCGACTTCCTCCAGGAGGCGTTCGCCCACGCGGGGCTCGACTGGGAGCGGCACGTGCGGTTCGACGAGCGCTACCTGCGTCCGACGGAGGTCGACGCCCTCGTCGGCGACCCCAGCCGGGCGCACGCCGACCTCGGGTGGAAGCCGACCGTCGACGGGCGCGAGCTCGCGCGCATCATGGTCGACGCGGACGTCGAGGCCCTGAGCCACGCCGGGTCGCCGTGGATCGACCGGGTCGCGCTCGCGACGTGGGACGCGGCATGACGACGCCCGACGAGCGCGACCTCGTCCGCCACGAACCCGCGCCGCTCGACCGGGACGCCGTCTTCTACGTCGCCGGCCACCGCGGCCTGGTCGGCTCGGCGATCTGGCGCCGGCTGGAACGGGCGGGGTTCTCCCGGCTCGTGGGACGGACCTCCGCGGAGCTCGACCTCACCGACCGCGATGCGGTGCACGACTTCTTCCGTGCCCACCGCCCGCGCTACGTCGTCCTCGCGGCCGCGAAGGTCGGTGGGATCATGGCGAACGCGGCGTACCCGGTCGACTTCCTCAGCGAGAACGTCCGCATCCAGGTGAACGTCCTCGACGCCGCGCGGACGTCCGAGGTCGAGCGGCTGCTGTTCCTGGGCTCGTCGTGCATCTACCCGCGGCTCGCGCCGCAGCCCATCGTCGAGGACGCGCTGCTGACGGGGCCCCTCGAACCGACCAACGACGCCTACGCGATCGCGAAGATCACCGGCATCCTGCAGGTCCAGGCGGTCCGCCGCCAGGACGGGCTGCCGTGGATCTCGGCCATGCCGACGAACCTCTACGGACCCGGCGACAACTTCTCGCCGACCGGGTCGCACGTGCTGCCCGCGCTGATCCGGCGCTACGACGAGGCCGTGCGGACCGGCGCCCGGGAGGTGACGAACTGGGGGACGGGGTCGCCACGGCGAGAGCTCCTGCACAGCGACGACATGGCCGACGCGTGCCTGCACCTCCTGGAGCACTACGACGGCCCCGTCCAGGTCAACGTCGGCACCGGGCAGGACGTCACCGTCCGCGAGCTCGCCGAGACGGTCGCCGACGTCGTCGGGTACGACGGCGCGACGCGCTGGGACACGTCGCGGCCGGACGGCACGCCGCAGAAGCTGCTCGACGTGTCCCGGCTGCGCGCGAGCGGCTGGGAGGCGAGGACGGGGCTGCGCGAGGGGATCGAGCGGACCGTGGCGTGGTACCGCGAGCAGGCCGGGCGGGTCCGCGCGTGACCCCGGTGCGGGCGGAGGCGCCCAGGCTCGCGACGTGCGGTGCCCTGTGCGAGATTGAGGCGGTCGTGGGTGGACGCTCAGGGGGAGCGGCCCGGTGAGGGGGACGACGATGGAGCTCAGGGACTACCTCGTCCTGCTGCGCAAGAGGTGGGTCACGATCGTGGTCGCCGGGGTGCTCGGGCTGGCGCTCGCGGGCGCGTACTCGCTCCTGACGACGCCGACGTACTCCGCCCGGTCGCAGGTGTACGTGTCCGTGCAGGGCTCCGACTCCACGACGGACCTGCTGCAGGGGTCGAACTTCACCGTGCGCCAGGTCAAGTCGTACATCGAGCTCGTGACGAGCCCGCGCGTCCTGGACCCCGTGATCGAGGAGCTGGGGCTCGCGGACGACGCCGGGTCCCTCGCGCAGCGCGTCCACGCGGACTCGCCGCTCGACACGGCGCTCATCAACGTCACCGCGACCGACGAGTCGCCGCAGCTCGCCGCCGAGATCGCGAACGCGACGGCCCGGTCGCTCGCAGCGGTCGTGGGGGAGCTCGAGACCCCGGTCGGGGGCGGCGACTCGCCCGTGCAGATCAGCACGGTCCGCGCGGCATCGGTGCCGACCTCCGCCGCGTCGCCGAACGTCCGGCTGAACCTGGCGCTGGGGCTCGTCGTCGGCCTCGTGCTCGGCGTCTCGGTGGCGGTCGTGCGCGAGCTCCTGGACACGCGCGTCCGGTCCACGTCGGACGTCGAGGACGTGACGGACGCCCCGGTGCTGGGCGTCGTCGGGTACGACGAGGAGGCGCCGGAGCACCCGCTCATCGTCCAGGAGTCGCCCCAGGCCGTCCGGGCGGAGGCCTTCCGCAGGCTGCGCACAAACCTGCAGTTCCTCGAGCTCGGCCCGGCCGCGCGCACGTACCTCATGACGTCGGCGCTCCCGGGCGAGGGCAAGACCACCACCAGCATCAACCTGGCCATCACGCTCGCGGACGCGGGCCAGCGCGTCGTCCTCGTCGACGCGGACCTCCGGCGGCCGTCGGTCGCCCGGTACCTGGGGGTCGAGGGCTCGGTCGGGCTGACGACGGTCCTCATCGGGAAGGTGGGCATCGAGGACGCCGTGCAGCCGTGGGGCAACGCCAACCTCGACGTCATCGCCTCCGGGCAGATCCCGCCGAACCCGAGCGAGCTCCTCGGGGCGGCCCCGATGACGCAGCTCCTGGACCGGCTGCGGGCCGACTACGACGTGATCGTGATCGACACGCCCCCGCTCCTCCCGGTCACCGACGCGGCGATCCTCGCGAAGGGGGTCGGCGGCGCGATCGTCGTGGTCGGCGCCGGCACCGTGCACCGGAACCAGCTGGAGACCGCGCTCTCCGCCCTGGGCACCGTGGGTGTCCCCCGGCTGGGGATCGTCGTCAACCGCGTGCCGGTGCGGGGCCCCGGTGCGGGCGCGTACGAGTACGCCTACCAGGAGTACACCGCGGACGAGCCTGGCGCGTCCGCGGGCACGACGCGCCGCGGGGCCCGGGGTCGCGCGGGCGGGGCGCGTCGGCACGCGCGTCGGCCGTCGCCGCAGGGCGCCACCGCGTCGGCCGTCCCGGGTGCGTGGGCGCGCGTCGGCGCCGAGGAGTCGGGACGGGTCGCCCCGTCCGACGGTGCGGCAGGCGGTGCGGCAGACAGTGCGGCACCGGACGCCGCACGAGGGGACCGGGACGCCGCGGACGAGCCGGCGGTCTCGGTCGGCCGTCGCGTCCGTGCGGGGACCTTCGACGAGGTGGTGCTGCCGAGCGAGCGGCAGTGAGGAGGGCGGCGCTGCCCCGGTTCGCCGGTCGCACGCAGCGCCGCGGACGGGACGCCGGGTGGCCGGCGGCGACGAGCAGGGGGAACGGCATGAGGATCTCGGTGATCGGCTGCGGCTACCTGGGTGCGGTGCACGCGGCGTGCATGGCGACCCTGGGGCACGACGTGGTCGGGGTGGACGTCGACGCCCGGAAGGTGGGGTCGTTGCGTGACGGGCGGGCACCGTTCTACGAGCCGGGGCTCGACGGGATGCTCGCGGAGGCGAGGGCCTCCGGACGGCTCACCTTCACGACCGACCTCGCCGCTGCGGCCGACGCCGAGGTCCACTTCGTGTGCGTCGGGACGCCCCAGCGCGCCGACTCGTACGCCGCCGACCTGTCGTCCGTCGACGCGGCCTTCCGGTCGCTCGTGCCGCACCTCGCCGCGGACGCGGTCGTGGTGGGCAAGTCGACGGTCCCCGTGGGGACGGCCGCGCGGCTCGCGGACGAGCTCGCCGTGGCCCGTCCCACCGCGACGCTCGTCTGGAACCCCGAGTTCCTGCGCGAGGGGTTCGCCGTCCAGGACACGCTGCGACCCGACCGGCTCGTCTACGGCGTCCCGGACGACGCGGCGGGCGCTCGTGCGGTCGAGGCGCTCGACGCGGTCTACGCCGCGGCCCTCGGCGACGGCACGCCGCGGCTCGTGGTCGACCGGGCGACGGCCGAGCTCGTCAAGGTCGCGGCGAACTCGTTCCTCGCCACGAAGATCTCCTTCATCAACGCGATGGCGGAGCTGTGCGAGGTCGCCGGGGGAGACGTGACGCTCCTCGCCGACGCTATCGGCCTCGACGAGCGGATCGGGCGGCGCTTCCTCAACGCCGGGCTCGGGTTCGGCGGCGGCTGCCTGCCGAAGGACATCCGCGCGTTCATGGCACGGGCCGAGGAGCTGCACGCCGACCCCGCCGTCAGCTTCCTGCGCGAGGTCGACTCGATCAACCTGCGCCGGCGCGAGCGCATGGTCGACCTCACGGTCGGCGTGCTGGACGGGCGTCCGCTGGCCGGCGCGCGCGTCGCCGTCCTCGGTGCGGCGTTCAAGCCGGACAGCGACGACGTCCGCGACTCGCCGGCGCTCGACGTCGCCGAGCGGCTGCACCACCGGAGCGCGCGCGTGGTGGTGACCGACCCGCGCGCGCTGGCCAACGCGCGCGCCAAGGCCCCCTCGCTGGGCTTCGCCGAGACCGTCGAGGAGGCGGTGGACGGTGTGGACGCCGTGCTGGTCCTCACCGAGTGGCAGGAGTACAAGGACCTGGACCCGGGCAAGCTGTACGGCCTCGTGGCGGCCCCCCGCGTGGTCGACGGCCGCAACGCGCTCGACGCGACCGTGTGGCGCGAGGCGGGGTGGACGTACCGCGCGCTCGGCCGGCGGTGAACGGCGGCCCGGCGGCACGCTCCAACTCGGGCTCGGGGCCCCGTGCCGGAGCATGCCGGCTCGCGGTGCTGGTGACGACCCTCGCGTGCCTGTCCCTCGGGGCCTGCGCGCCGGGCCACGACGGTGGGCGCGGGGCTCCGAGCGCCGACGACCCCGCGGCGACCCGGCCCTGGGAGCCGACGGAGTACGCCGCCCGGCTGCTGGCGGAGACGCAGGAGGAACGCGACGGGGCTGGGGTCCCCCGGCTGGAGGAGAGCGGCTGCGCGACCGAGCAGGCGCTGTCCCGCGCCACGGCGCTCGTCGGCGCCCCGCTCGAGCACGCCCCCCTCGACGAGGTCGTGACGGACTGCGCTCCCGCGAGCGGCACCGCGGCGGAGAACCTCAGCCGGGCCTCCGCCGCGCCGGCCGCGGTCGTCGACGCGTGGATGGGGTCCCCCGGGCACCGTGCGAACGTCCTGGACCCGACGCTGACGTCCGTCGGGATCGCGTGCGTCGCGGACGCCACCGAGGACGCCGGCGGTCTCGTCTGCGCCCAGGTGTTCCTCGGCTGACCCGCGACCCGACCCCGCTCCGCACGCCCTTGACCCCTCGACCGCCGCGTCCTATCGTCTGTTTTCAACAGGTGATGAATTCGACCCCGTGCCGAGGCGCGGCCAGGGCCGGGGAGGCATCGTGCGCGCGATGGTCGTCAAGGAGTTCCGCGAGCTGCGCCGGGACCGGCGCACGGTCGCGATGCTCGTCGGGATGCCGCTGCTCCTGCTCGTCGTCTTCGGGTTCGCGGCGAACTTCACGGTCGAGACGCTGACTGTCACGGCCGTCGGCCCCGGTGCCGAGCAGGCGGTCGCGGCGATCGAGGCGAACCCGGCCGCCGCCGACGCGCTCGACGTCGTGAGCGTGGACCCCGCGGGGACGGACGCCGACGCCCGCGCCGCGCTGCGCGACGACCGCAGCGACGTCGCGGTCGTCGCGCCGGCACCCGGGGACGAGCGCCCGACCGTCTACGTCGACGGGTCCAACCTGTTCGCGGCGCAGTCGGCGAAGGTGCTCGTCGCGTCCCTCGGCGACGCCGTGGACTCGGAGATCCTCTTCAACCCCGACCTCGACACCTCGTGGGTGATGGTGCCCGCGCTGATCGGCCTCATCCTCACGTTCATCGGGACGATCATCACGTCGATCGGTCTCGTCAAGGAGCGCGAGGCGGGGACGTTCGAGCAGCTCGCGGTGATGCCGCTCGGTCCCGCCGCGGTGATCCTCGGCAAGATCACGCCCTACTTCCTGCTCGCGTGCCTCGACATGGTCGCGGTGACGTTGCTCGGCACGTGGATCTTCGACGTGCCGTTCGCGGGACCGGTGGCCCCGTTCGTGGTGGGAGCCGCGCTGTTCCTCTTCGTCGTGCTGGGCATCGGCGCGCTCATCTCCACCGTGTCGCAGACCACCGGGCAGGCGGTGCAGGTCGCGCTCATGACGATGCTCCCGCAGGTGCTGCTCTCGGGCATGATCTTCCCGCTCGACGCCATGGCGGCCGGGGTGCGCTGGATCGGGTACCTCCTGCCCCTCACGTGGTTCACCGAGGTGTCGCAGGGGGTGATGGTCCGCGGGGCGTCGTGGTCCGCGCTGTGGCTGCCGCTCGTCGTGCTCGCGGTGATGGCCGTGGTCGTGTTCGGGCTCGCCGTCCTGCGGCTCTCGCGCGAGCTCTCGCCCGCGCGGGAGCACCGCCGACGCCGACCGGCCGCACCGGCGCCCGCGACGCCCGCCCCGAGCGGAGCGGCCCGGTGACCTGGGGCACGCGCGGTCTCGACGTCACCTTCCGCCCCGGGCACGGGCACGTGGTCCGCGCCCTCGCGGGCGTGGACCTCGACCTCCCGCGCGGCCAGGTCACCTCGGTCGTGGGAGGCGACGGGGCGGGCAAGACCACGCTGGTGCGCGCGCTGCTCGGGCAGGTGCCGGTCGACGGCGGCACCGTGGACGCCCCGGCCCGCGACCGGGTCGGCTACCAGCCGTCGTCGAGCGGGGTGTGGCCCGGGCTGACCGTGGCGGAGAACGTCGAGCTCGTCGGCGACGCGTACCGCGTGCCGGCCGCCCGCCGGGGACGACGCGCGGACGAGCTGCTCGGGCGCGCGGGGCTCGCCGAGGCGCGCGACCGGCTCGGGTCGCAGCTCTCCGGGGGCATGCGGCAGAAGCTCGGCGTGTGCCTCGCGATGCTGCACGAGCCGGACGTCCTGCTCCTCGACGAGCCGAGCACCGGGGTCGACCCCGTGAGCCGCGTCGAGCTGTGGCGGCTCGTCGCCGAGTCGGCGGCGTCCGGCGCAGCCGTCCTCGTCACGACGACGTATCTCGACGAGGCCGAGCGCGCGGCCGACGTCGTCGTCCTCGACGCGGGCAGGGTCCTCGCCGCGGGGACGCCCGACGACGTGCGTGCCGCCGCCCCCGGCCGGGTCACGGTCGCGGCCGTCCCGCCCGCGGACGCGGCAGGCCGCTCGTGGCGACGCGGCCGGACCGTCCGCACGTGGTGGCCCGACGGCTCGCCCTCGCCGTCCCGGGACCCCGTGGACCCCGACCTGGAGGACGCCGTCGTGGCCCTGACGCTCGGTCGCGGCACGCACGGCGCAGACGACGCGCACGGCACGGAGGACGCCGCTGACGACACCGCGAGCCCGGCGTCACCCCGCACGGGCCGGCCTGCGGCGGCCGCCGCCGGGGCGGACGCTCCTCTCGTGCGGGTCGACGGCGCCGAGCGGCGGTTCGGGGACGTCAGGGCCGTCGACGACGTCTCGCTCGTCGTGCGCCCCGGCGAGGTGGTGGGCCTGCTCGGCGCGAACGGCGCGGGCAAGACGACGCTCCTGCGCATGGTCCTCGGCCTCGACCGGCTCGACGGCGGGCGCGTCGAGGTCCTCGGCGCACCGCCGGACCGCGCGGGCCGCCGGGCGGTCGGCTACGTCCCGCAGGGCCTCGGGCTCTCCGGCGAGCTGAGCGTCGAGGAGAACGTCGAGTTCGTGGCGGCGGTGTACGGGGTGCGGGACGTGCCCGCGCTGCCGTCGGCGCTCGCGGCCGTCCGCCGTCGGCCCGTCGCGGAGATCGGGCTGGGGCGTCGGCGCCAGCTCGCGTTCCACTGCGCCCTGCTGCACGCGCCGCGTCTCCTCGTCCTCGACGAGCCGACGTCCGGCGTCGACCCGCTCGCGCGGGCGCGCGCGTGGGACGCGATCCACGCGCAGGCCGACGCGGGCGTCGGCGTCCTCGTGACGACGCACCACCTCCAGGAGGCCGAGCAGTGCGACCGCCTGCACGTCCTGTCGCGCGGGCGCTCCGTGGCGTCGGGCACGGTCGCCGACGTCGTGGGCGGCCGGGAGGCGGTCGTCGTGCGGTCCCGGGCCTGGCAGGCGGCGTTCGCGGCGCTCGACGCCGCAGGCCTGCCCGTCATGCTCGACGGCCGCGCGGCGCGCGTGGCGGGGACGCCGCCCGCGACGGTCCGGCACGCGCTCGCCGCGGCGGGCGTCGCCGCGACGTGCGACGTCGTGCCCGCGACGCTCGAGGAGACCATGGTGCTCGTGGACCGCGCGGCCGCGACCCGGGCGGGAGCGGCGTGACCGGGCGGCGGGGGCGGCGCCCGGGCAGGTCCGACACGCGGTCCGACATCCTGTCCGCCGCGCGGGACGCGTTCGCGGAGCACGGCTACGACCGTGCGACCGTCCGCGACATCGCGGCCCGGGCGGGCGTCGACGCCGCGATGGTGCACCACTGGTTCGGGACGAAGGAGAAGCTCTTCCAGGCAGCCGTCGACGTGCCCTTCGACCCGCAGGAGCTCCTCCTCGACGGTGCGCCCGACGACGCGGCGCGACTGGGCGAGCACGTCGTGCGCACGCTGCTGCGCGCCTGGGACTCCCCGCGCGGGCGGGTCGCCCTCGCGCTCCTGCGCTCGGCCACGAGCTCCGAGCGGGCGGCGCGGATGCTGCGCGAGTTCGTGCTGGCCCGGGTCGTGCGGCCGACCGTCGCGCGGAGCGAGGCGGACCCGCACCGGGCCGCGTGGCGCGGCGCGCTCATGGCGAGCCAGCTCGCCGGGCTCGTCGTGGCGCGGTACGTGCTCCGGGTCGAGCCGCTCGCGGGGGCTCCGGCGGAGACCGTGGTCGGGGCGGTCGGCCCGACGATCCAGGGCTACCTCACCGGTCCGCTCCCGGGCGCCGTGGCCGAGCCCGTCCCTGGGCCCGGGAACGTTGAGATTTCAACTGAGAGGCATGTTGCGCCGTAGGTGGTCTGTCTGTAGGTTGAGGCCCGCCGGCCGAGGCTCGGCGCGGGGCCAAGCGCGCAGGGGGAGCTTGGCGTCGAGCCACGGCGGCCCGTCTCAGACGCCCACGAGGACGCGGGTCGTCCCCTCCAGGTTCGTCCGGTCGCGCAGCGCGCGCCCCAGCCGACGGAGCGCGTCGTCGTCGGCGAGGAGCCCGGACCAGTCGTCCGGGTCGTCGCTCGGCGCGTCCCCCCGGGTCTTGCGGATCGCGGCGACCTGGAGCTGGTAGGCGAGGATCACCTCGCGCGGGCTCCCCGGCACGGCGATCCGCACGTGGTCCACGTCGTCGCGGCGCGAGTGGAGGGCGAGCGTGGCGAGCCCGTCGAAGATCTCGATGGTCCGGTGGTACTCGTCCACCGCGGCGCTCGACCCGCGCAGACCGCCGTCGCCCACGACGGCCCGGAGGAACGTGTGCAGGTAGCCGAGGTCGCGGCGGCGCTCGCGCGCGAACGCGGCGGACGACGCGAGCTGGCCCACGATGCCGGCGGTGAGCAGGACCGTCGCGGTGAGCACGAGGTACCGGGTCCGCAGGCCGAGGACCAGGTACGGCTCGGTGCTGCCCGGCTCGTGCTGCACCATCGCCACGAAGCTCACGAGGGCCCACGCGACGGCGACGACCGCGCCCGCCCCAGCCACGTCCATGCCCCAGCGCAGCCGGAGCGGCCGGTGCGAGCGCGTGCGCAGGCAGGAGACGGCGAAGGTCGCGGTCGCCGTCAGGAACGTTCCGTAGTAGAGCGCCCAGTAGCCCCACATGAGGGGACGGTCGTGGACCTGCGCGTCGAGGTCGTGGGTGGCCCACGGTCCGCTCGCCACGGCGAGGGCGACCATGGCGGCCCCCACGCCGGTGGCCGCGAGCGCCACGTGCCGGGTGCGCGGAGCCCGGCCGGTGGTCGCGCTGTACGCCCAGACGCCGACGAAGAGGCAGCCGGTGACGAGCGCGACGTGCTTGGCGACCTCGTGCGTCCCGGCGGGGGCGTGCTCCTTGAGGAGGTCGGCCACGACCGGTGCCCGCAGCGCGTTCGCGACCGCGACGAAGCCCAGGCCGAGGGGGAGCGCCGCGTCGGCGCGCGTGCGGGCGCGCAGGCCGGTCCACACGGCCGCGGTGGCGAAGAGCGCCACGGCGAGGACGTCGAGGGCGTGGTTCACCGGTACAGCTCCAGGGCCGTGAGCCGGGTCGCCGAGCTGCCGTGGGACGCGATCGAGATCATGAGCTCGCTCGCGAGACGCTCGACGCGCAGCTCGTCGGGGTCCTCGTACCCGTCGCGGCACGCGCCGACGCGGGGGGCGCCCGCGGTGGCGGCCGCGTCGAGGACGTGGACGAGCTCGTGCGCGACGACGTGGTCGCGGTGCGGGCCGGGCAGGGTCTGGCGCGCGTCGACGAGCACGAGGTCGCGCTCGGGGAAGGCGAGCCAGAGCCCGCTCACGCCCGGGCCGAGGTCGCCCTCGACGACCTCGAGGGGCCGGCCGCGCACCGCCGCGACCAGACGGCAGGCCTCCTCGAGGCTGCGTGCGCGGTCCAGGCCCGCGGCGCGCAGGAGGTCATCCACGGCCGTCGTCCGGCGCGGGCGGAGTCACGGGAGGCAGCTGCTCCAGGCGTCGCACGCGGTCGACGATCTCGATGATCGCCCGGACGTTCTCGGGCGACAGGCCCTGGGCGCGCAGCGCGAACTGCTCGACGCCCTCGTCGGCGAGCGCGGCCCGGAGGCGGTCGTCGGGGTTCTCCTCGGGGTCGACGAGGCTGCCCGTGCTCACGTGGAAGAACGCGGCGATGCCCTCGACGACGCGCAGGCTGGGGGAGGTGCGGTGCCCGCCGCGCAGCGCGCTGAGGTACGCCTCGTTGATCGAGTACCCGCGTTCCGTCATCCAGTGGGCGGCCTCGCGGTTGGTCACGGGTCGCCCGCCCCGCCCGCGTGCGAAGAGCTCGTTGAGCCGGCGGCGGAAGACCCGCGCCGTCCGCTCACCGGGTGCCACGTCGTCGTCCATGGCGACGATTGTGACAGGCCTCGGCCGCGGGCGGCACGCGATGGCGCGCGTGCACGACGCCGTGGCTCCCGTCGCGGGGCGTCGCGGGCACGGGTAGCGTTCCGCACGGGCGCGGGACGGTCCGACGCCCGGCGCGGGACGCGCGCACCACCACCCCCGAGGGAGCCGACATGAGCGAGCAGACACCGAAGGACGAGGGGGGCCTCGGCGACCTTCTCGGCAAGGCGAAGGAGTTCCTCACCGACGACCGGATCGACGACGTGGCGGAGAAGATCAAGTCCGTCGCTCCGGACTCGGTCGACCAGCACGTCGACACCCTGGCCGAGAAGGCCAAGGAGGCGAACGACTGACCTGCGGGTCGGTACGATCGAGGGGCGCCGTCCACGACGGCGCCCTTCGTGCTGTCGGGCAGGGCCCGCCGGCCGCAGGACCTCGACCGGGCGCGCGCCGCGCGCCTCCCGCCAGCAGATCGGAGCACGGACGTGTCTGACGTCGTCTCGTCACCCCTCACCATCACCCTCGACGCCGAGGAGACCACGGTGACGACGGGCACGACGGGGACGGACCTGTTCGCCGCTCGTCGCGACGTCGTCGTGATCCGCGTCAACGGCGTCCTCAAGGACCTCGACACGCCGGTCGCGGACGGCGACGTGGTCGAGGGCGTGACCGTCGACTCGCCGGACGGGCTCGCGGTGCTGCGGCACTCGGCCGCGCACGTGCTGGCCCAGGCGGTCCAGCAGGTGAACCCGGACGCGAAGCTGGGCATCGGCCCGCCGATCACGGACGGCTTCTACTACGACTTCGACGTCGAGACGCCGTTCACGCCGGAGGACCTCAAGGCGCTCGACAAGGCGATGTCCCGGATCATCAAGGAGGGCCAGACCTTCCGTCGCCGGGTCGTGACCGAGGACGAGGCGCGGGCGGAGCTCGCGCACGAGCCGTACAAGCTGGAGCTCATCGGGCTCAAGGGCGGCACGGCCGACGACACCGAGGGCGCGAGCGTCGAGGTCGGCGGCGGCGAGCTGACGATCTACGACAACGTGCGCGGCGCGGGCCGGGAGAGCGAGACCGTGGTCTGGAAGGACCTGTGCCGCGGCCCGCACCTGCCGAGCACGCGCCTGATCGGCAACGGCTACCAGCTCATGCGCTCCGCCGCCGCCTACTGGCGCGGCAGCGAGAAGAACCCGCAGCTCCAGCGTGTCTACGGCACGGCGTGGCCGACCAAGGACGAGCTCAAGGCGTACCTCGAGCGTCTTGCCGAGGCCGAGCGGCGCGACCACCGCCGCCTGGGCAACGAGCTCGACCTGTTCTCCTTCCCGGAGGAGATCGGCTCGGGCCTGCCGGTGTTCCACCCGAACGGCGCGACGATCCGCATGGAGATGGAGGAGTACTCGCGCAAGCGGCACGTGGAGGCGGGCTACTCGTTCGTCAGCACGCCGCACATCACCAAGGCGAACCTCTTCCAGACGTCGCGCCACCTCGACTGGTACGCGGACGGGATGTACCCGCCCATGCACCTCGACGAGGAGCTCGACGACGAGGGCAACGTCAAGCGCGCCGGCCAGGACTACTACCTCAAGCCGATGAACTGCCCGATGCACAACCTCGTGTACCGCTCGCGCGGGCGGTCGTACCGCGAGCTGCCGCTGCGGCTGTTCGAGTTCGGCACGGTCTACCGGTACGAGAAGTCGGGCGTCGTGCACGGGCTCACGCGCGCCCGCGGCTTCACGCAGGACGACGCGCACATCTACACGACGCGCGAGCAGATGCGCGACGAGCTGAGCTCGCTGCTCTCGTTCGTGCTCGACCTGCTGCGCGACTACGGGCTCGACGACTTCTACCTCGAGCTGTCGACGCGCGACCCCGAGAAGTCGGTGGGCGACGACGCCACGTGGGAGGAGGCGACCGAGGTCCTGCGCCAGGTCGCGACGGAGTCGGGCCTCGAGCTCGTCGCCGACCCGGGCGGCGCGGCGTTCTACGGCCCCAAGATCTCGGTCCAGGCGAAGGACGCGATCGGCCGCACGTGGCAGCTCTCGACGATCCAGCTCGACTTCTTCGAGCCGGAGCTGTTCGAGCTCGAGTACACGGCGTCCGACGGCACGCGCCAGCGCCCGGTCATGATCCACCGCGCGCTGTTCGGCTCGATCGAGCGGTTCTTCGGCATCCTCGTCGAGCACTACGCGGGCGCGTTCCCGGCGTGGCTCGCGCCCGTCCAGGTCGTCGCCGTCCCGGTCGCGGAGCCGTTCAACGACTACGTGGCCGACGTCGTCGCGCAGCTCAGGGCCCAGGGGATCCGCGCGGAGGTCGACTACTCCGACGACCGCTTCGGCAAGAAGATCCGCAACGCGAGCACGCGCAAGGTCCCGTTCGTCCTCATCGCGGGCGGCGAGGACGCCGAGGCGGGCGCCGTGTCGTTCCGGTACCGCGACGGCCGCCAGGACAACGGCGTGCCCGTCGCCGAGGCGGTCGAGCGCATCGTCTCCGCCGTCCGCGACCGTGTCCAGGTCTGACGGCGCGTGAGCGACGAGCGCACGGGGTCGCCCGCCGCGGCCCGCCCCGCCGCCGCGGGCGGCGCCCCCCACCCCCGGTCCGGGCCCCGGCGGGGCGGGGGCGTGCGGGCCGCGCCCCGGGGGCCGCCGCCCGCGGCGGCCCCGCCGGGGGCGGGCGGCGCCCCCGACCCCGGGTCCGGGGCGACGGTCGAGCTCCCGGGCTCCCACCCGCGGTTCGACGACGGCCTGGACCGGCTGTGGACGCCGCACCGCATGGTGTACATCGGCGGGCAGGACAAGCCGGCGGACGACTCGCGCGGGCAGTGCCCGTTCTGCCGCGTCCCGGACGGCTCCGACGAGGACGGGCTGGTCGTCGCGCGCGGCGAGACCGCGTACGTCGTGCTCAACCTCTACCCGTACAACCCGGGCCACCTCATGGTCGTGCCCTACCGCCACGTGTCGGACTACACGGACCTCACCGAGGCGGAGACGCTCGAGGTCGCGCACCTCACGCAGACCGCGATGCGCGTCGTGCGCGGGGTGTCGGCACCCGACGGGTTCAACCTCGGCATGAACCAGGGCGCCGTCGCCGGGGCCGGCATCGCCGCGCACCTGCACCAGCACGTGGTGCCGCGCTGGGCGGGCGACGCCAACTTCCTGCCGATCGTCGCGCAGACCAAGGCCGTGCCCGAGCTCCTCGGTGACACCCGGGCACGCCTCGCCGCCGCCTGGCCGGACGTCCCGGGGCCGGGCGTCGCGGGTCGGCCCGCGGACGGGGAGGACGCCTGATGTTCGGCCGCCTGCGCGCGCTCACGACGCGCCTGTTCACGCCGCTCGCGGCGCTCCTGCTCCGCCTGGGCGTGAGCCCGGACGCGGTGACCGTCGCCGGGACGCTGGGAGTCGTCGTCGGCGCCCTGTGGCTCTTCCCGACGGGACACCTGTTCGCCGGGGTGATGGTCGTCATGGTCTGCGCCTTCGCCGACGTGCTCGACGGCGTCATGGCGCGCCGCGCGGGCCGGTCCGGCCCGTGGGGCGCGTTCCTCGACTCGACGCTCGACCGGCTCGCGGACGCGGCCGTGTTCGTCGGCCTCACGCTGTGGTTCGTCCGGGCGGACGACCCGCGCCTCACCCCCGACCTCGCCGCCTGGGGGACCGGCGCCGCGCTCGCGTGCCTCGCGCTCGGCGCGGTCGTGCCCTATGCGCGCGCCCGGGCCGAGAGCGTCGGGATGACGGCGCAGGTCGGGATCGCGGAGCGCGCCGACCGGCTCGTCGCCGCGCTCGTCGCGGCGGGGATCGTCGGCCTGGGCGTCCCGCCCGTCGTGCTCGTCGTCGTCCTGGGCCTGCTCGCGCTCGCGAGCGCGGTCACGGTCGTGCAGCGCGTCGCCACCGTGCGCCGCCAGGCCCTCGCGCTGGCGGCCGCGCGCCCCGCGGAGAAGGAGGACGGTCGCTGATGGCCCTCGACGCCGGCAAGGCGTTCACGTTCGCCTGGCGCAACGCGCGCAAGGTCCCCGAGCCGGTCCTGCGCGGGCTGTTCACCGCGATCGCCGACGTGACGTGGCTCCTGCGCGGCGGGGGAGTGCGCCAGCTCGAGCGCAACCTCGCGCGCGTCCGCCCCGAGCTCGCGCCGCGGGCCCTGCGCCGGCTCTCGCGCGCCGGGATGCGCTCGTACATGCGCTACTACCGCGAGGCGTTCACCCTGCCCGCCTGGGGCCCCGAGCTCGTCCGGGCACGCGTCCGGGTCGTCGGGCTCGACAACCTCGCACGGCACCTCGACGGCGACCGGAGCCCGGTGCTGGCGCTGTCCCACCAGGGCAACTGGGACCTGGCGGGCGCGTACGCGACGCCGAACATCGCGCCCGTGCTCACCGTCGCGGAGCGGCTCGAGCCGGAGGAGCTGTTCGAGGAGTTCCTCGCGTTCCGGAACTCGATCGGCCTCGAGATCCTCGCCCTCGGCGACGGCGACGTCTTCCGCGACCTCGTCCGCGGCGCGAGCAGGCCGGGGCGGATCATCCCGCTGCTCGCCGACCGCGACCTCACGCACCGTGGTGTGGAGGTCGACCTGTTCGGCCACCGCGCGCGCGTCGCCGCCGGCCCCGCGGCGCTCGCCGTGACCACCGGCACGCCGCTCGTCCCCGCGGGCATCTACTACGAGCGCCTGCACGGTGCGCGCCGACGCGCCGCCCGTTCGCCCTGGGGCCTCGTCATCCACTTCTTCCCGCGGGTCGAGGTCGCGCCGGACGTCCGCCGCGCCGAGCGGGTGGCCGCGGCGACCCAGGGCTGGGTGGACGCGCTGAGCGTCGCGATCCGCGAGCACCCCGAGGACTGGCACATGCTCCAGAAGGTGTTCGTCGACGACCTCGACCCCGCGCGGTACGCCCGGACCCGGGCCGCCGCGGGTGAGCAGGACGCGGAGCGGGTCGCATGAGCCTGCGCGTGGGGATCGTGTGCCCCTACTCCTTCGACGCACCCGGCGGGGTCCAGTTCCACGTCCGCGACCTCGCCGAGGCGCTCATCGCCCAGGGCCACGACGTCTCCGTCCTCGCCCCCGCCGACGACGACACACCCGTCCCGGAGTACGTGACGCCCGCCGGGGGCGCGGTCCCGGTCCGGTACAACGGGTCGGTCGCGCGCGTGACGTTCGGCCCGCGGAGCGCGAGCCGGGTCCGGCGCTGGCTGGAGGCGGGCCGGTTCGACGTGCTCCACATCCACGAGCCCGTGAACCCCTCGCTGAGCATGGTCGCGCTGTGGATCGCCCAGGGCCCGATCGTGGGGACGTTCCACACCTCCATCGTGCGCTCCCGCGCGCTCCAGGTCGCCTACCCGCTCGTCCGGCAGAGCCTGGAGAAGATCGACGCCCGCATCGCCGTCTCGGAGGACGCGCGCCGCACGCTCGTCGACCACCTCGGCGGGGACGCCGTCGTCATCCCCAACGGGGTGTACGTCGACACGTTCGGGTCCGCGCCCGCGAACCCCGCGTGGCAGGGGACGCCGGAGGCGCCCACCATCGGCTTCCTCGGTCGCCTCGACGAGCCCCGCAAGGGCCTGCCCGTGCTCGCCGCGGCGATCCCGGCGATCCTCGCGAAGGTCCCCGGCGCGCGGTTCCTCGTCGCGGGCCGCGGCGACGACGGCCGCGCGGCCGCGATCGAGGCGCTGGGGGAGCACGCCGCGTCCGTCGAGTTCCTCGGCGGCGTGAGCGACGAGGACAAGGCGAGCATGCTCGCGTCCGTCGACCTGTACATCGCGCCGCAGACCGGGGGCGAGAGCTTCGGCATCGTGCTCGTCGAGGCGATGAGCGCCGGCGCGTGCGTCGTCGCGAGCGACCTCGGCGCGTTCCGCCGCGTGCTCGACGACGGCGCCGCGGGGGCGCTGTTCGCGGTGGGCGACCCGGACGCGCTCGCCGCCGCGGTGCTCGACGTGCTCGCGGACCCGCCGCGGCGCGACGCCTACCGCGCCCGGGCCGGCGAGTTCGTCCGGCGCTTCGACTGGTCCGCCGTGACCGCGCAGGTGCTCGCCGTCTACGAGACGGTGCTCGCGGCGTCCGAGGCGGTCATCCCGGTCCACGAGGACCCGCGCTCGCGCCGGGGCGGTCGCCTCCTGGGCCGGGCGCGCGACGACGAGGGGGCCCGCCCGTGACCTGGTCCGAGATCACCGTCCTCGTCCTCGTGGTCGCCGCGCTGGTGGCGTGGGTCCTGTGGGTCGCCGCGTCGCGGCTCGACCGGCTGCACCGCAAGGTGATGGCCTCGCGGCTGGCGCTCGACGCGCAGCTCGTGCGCCGCGCGTCGGCCGCCGTCGACCTGGCGGCCTCCGGCGAGCTCGACCCGGCGAGCTCGGTGCTCGTCGCCGAGGCGGCGCACGCCGTCCTGGACGACGACGACGACACGCGCCGGCTCGCGGACCAGGTGCCCGGCCTGGCGGGCGGCGAGGGGGCCGACGAGGGGACACCGCCCCGGCGCCTCCTCGGCGGCATGGCCGAGTCCCGCGCGCTCGCCGAGAGCGACCTCACGGCCACGCTGCGCTCGGCCCTCGAGGACGCCGACGACGTCGCCGAGCTCCGGTCCGGTCCCGTCGGCGACGAGCTGCTCGGCACGCTCTCCGCGGCCTGGTACCGCGCCCAGCTCGCGCGCCGGTTCCACAACGAGGCCGTCGCGCAGGCGCAGCGGGTGCGGCGCAAGTGGTGGGTGCGCCTGTTCCACCTCGCGGGGCACGCGCCGATGCCGGCGACCGTCGAGCTCGACGACGCCGCACCCGAGGTCGTCGTGCGCCCGGCCGCGTCGGCGGCGACGCCGGACTGACCCCCTCCCGGCGGGTGCCCGCGCGCTCCGTGCGTGCCCGCGGGCCCGGTCGGGTGGACGCCCCGGCGATAGGATGGGAGCGCGTGGGAGCATGTGCCGTCGAGCCTGTTCGACGGCGTCCGTGCGTGTGCGCGCGACGTTCCCCTGACCTGAAGGTGTGAGGTACCGGTGACCAACGTGGCCGACCAGAACGTCCCTGCCGAGAGCGCCCCGGGCGCAGTGACCGCAGAGGGAGCCGGCGTCGTCGGCACCGCCAAGGTCAAGCGCGGGATGGCCGAGATGCTCAAGGGCGGCGTCATCATGGACGTCGTCACGCCCGAGCAGGCGAAGATCGCCGAGGACGCCGGCGCGGTCGCGGTCATGGCGCTCGAGCGCGTCCCCGCGGACATCCGTGCGCAGGGCGGGATCTCGCGCATGTCCGACCCCGACATGATCGACGGCATCATCGAGGCCGTCTCGATCCCGGTCATGGCGAAGGCCCGGATCGGCCACTTCGTCGAGGCGCAGGTCCTCCAGTCGCTCGGCGTGGACTACGTCGACGAGTCGGAGGTGCTCACGCCCGCCGACTACGCCCACCACATCGACAAGTGGCAGTTCACGGTCCCGTTCGTGTGCGGGGCGACGAACCTCGGCGAGGCGCTGCGCCGCATCACCGAGGGCGCGGCGATGATCCGCTCGAAGGGTGAGGCCGGCACGGGCGACGTCTCCAACGCGACGACCCACATGCGCACCATCCGCGCCGAGATCCGCCGCCTCGCCTCGCTCCCGGAGGACGAGCTGTTCGTCGCGGCCAAGGAGCTCCAGGCGCCGTACGAGCTCGTCAAGGAGGTCGCCGCCACGGGCAAGCTGCCCGTCGTCGTGTTCACCGCGGGCGGCATCGCGACGCCGGCCGACGCCGCGATGATGATGCAGCTCGGCGCCGAGGGTGTCTTCGTCGGCTCCGGCATCTTCAAGTCCGGCAACCCGGAGCAGCGCGCCGCCGCGATCGTCAAGGCGACGACGTTCTACGACGACCCCGACGTGATCGCCAAGGTCTCGCGCGGCCTGGGCGAGGCGATGGTCGGCATCAACGTCGACGAGCCGGCGCGGTCGATCCAGTTCGCCGAGCGCGGCTGGTGACGGAGCGCGCCACGGGCGGGCCGTCCGTCGCCGTGCCGGCGACGGACGGCTGACGCGCGAGCATGGCCGAGGCCGCCGGAGCGCCGTCGTCCCTGGGGCCCGACTGGGTCCTCGGGGACGACGGGCTCTACTTCCGCCGGGGTGCGCGCGTCCTGCTCCTCGACGACGCCGACAGGATCCTCCTGGCCCGCGGGCACGACGTCGACCAGCCCGAGCGCTCGTGGTGGTTCACCATCGGCGGGGGCGTCGACCCCGGTGAGAGCGACCGCGACGCGGCGCTGCGCGAGGTCCACGAGGAGACCGGGATCCGGCTCGACCCGGGTGCGCTCGTGGGTCCGGTCTACACGCGCAGCGCGATCTTCGACTTCTACCGCCAGCACTGCCGCCAGGACGAGGTGCTCTACCTCGCGCGCACGGACGGCACCACCGCCCGCGGTGAGCTGAGCCGGGACGGGTGGACCGACGTCGAGCACGACGTCGTCGACGAGATGCGCTGGTGGTCGCTCGACGACCTGCGCGGCGTCCGGATCGAGGTGTTCCCCGAGGGCCTGGCCGACCTCGTCGCGCCGCTGCTGGGCGGGTGGGACGGCGTCACGCGCCACCTCGGGACCGCTCGCGAGGAGTGAGGTCCGGGCCGACGGCGGCAGTCCCGCCGCGGCGCGCGAGGGCTCGCCCGGCGGCTACGGCCGCCGTGCGACGACCCGCCACACGATCCCGCCGACGAGGAGCCCCAGACCGAGGATCGCCCCGCCGATCGCGACGAACCACAGCAGGATCGTGCCGCCGACCGTCGCGAAGAACTCGCCGAACTGCCAGCCCTCGGTGACGACGAAGGTCGCCCCGGGGGAGGCGTCGCCCTGGGCGACGGCCACGGTGCACGTCTGGGCCGACGGCGAGGTCACTTCGGCGACGGTCGTCGCCTCGTGCGAGCCGAAGCCCGAGCTCCCCGAGACGGACGGGTGCCGCACGTCGAGGTCGCCGTCGGGGCAGGTCACGGTGACGTCGTCGGCGTCGAAGCCCTCGGCGCCGATCGGCACGACCGCCCACACGCTGTAGGGCTGGCCGCCCGACAGCGCGACGTCCGCCTCGCCCGGGACGTCGCCGGAGGCGAGCGCCGCCGAGCCGGGGGCGCCCGTGCTGTCGACGACGCCCGTCGGCAGCGCCCGCAGGAAGGTCGTGGCGCCGAGGACGCCGGCGACGAGCGCGACCACGAGCAGGACCGCGCCGACCACGATCAGGACCGTCGCGCCGCGCGTGCTCCGCGGCGGACGGGGCGGGAGGCCGGGGTACGGGGCGGAGGGACCCGGGTACCCGGACGGCGGCCGGGCGGGGTACGGCGGTGTCGGTCCGGGGCCGTGCGGAGTGGTCACGACGGCGAGGCTAGCAACAGCCGTGGCGGGGTGCGGGCGACGACGGACGTATCATTCCCGTTCGTGACGATCACGATCGGAGTCCTGGCACTGCAGGGCGACGTGCGCGAGCACCGCGCCGCGCTCGAGGCCGCGGGCGCGCGCACGGTCGGCGTGCGGCGCCCCGAGGAGCTCGCCGCCGTCGACGGGCTCGTCCTCCCCGGGGGCGAGTCGACGACCATCGAGAAGCTCCTGCGGACCTTCGAGCTCGACGAGCCGCTGCGCGCGCGCATCGCCGAGGGTCTGCCTGTCTACGGCTCGTGCGCGGGCATGATCCTGCTCGCGGACCGCATCCTCGGCGGCACGGCCGGCCAGCGGACCCTCGGCGGGCTCGACGTGACGGTCCGGCGCAACGCGTTCGGCCGGCAGGTCGACTCGTTCGAGACCGACCTCGAGCTCGCGGGCCTCGCCCCGCGGGACGGCGGGCGTGGTGAGGTCACGAGGCCGGGCCCGGTGCACGCGGTGTTCATCCGCGCGCCGTGGGTCGAGGAGGTCGGCCCCGGCGTCGAGGTGCTCGCCCGCATCCCCGACCACGAGGCGCCCGGCATCCCCGCAGCCGCCGCCGGTAGGATCGTCGCAGTCCAGCAGGGATCGCTGCTCGCCACCTCGTTCCACCCGGAGATCTCCGGGGACGCGCGCGTGCACGAGCTGTTCGTCAGAATCGCGAAGGGGTAGGAACGCATGTCAGGGCACTCCAAGTGGGCCACTACCAAGCACAAGAAGGCGGCCATCGACGCCAAGCGCGGCAAGCTCTTCGCGAAGCTCATCAAGAACATCGAGGTCGCGGCGCGCACCGGCGGCGGTGACCCCGCGGGCAACCCGACGCTGTTCGACGCCATCCAGAAGGCGAAGAAGTCGTCGGTCCCCAACGACAACATCGACCGCGCCGTCAAGCGCGGCTCCGGCACGGGCGCCGACGCCGTCGACTACCAGACGATCATGTACGAGGGCTACGGCGCCAACGGCATCGCCGTGCTGGTGGAGTGCCTCACGGACAACAAGAACCGTGCGGCCTCCGAGGTGCGCCTCGCCTTCAGCCGCAACGGCGGCAACCTCGCCGACCCCGGCTCGGTGTCGTACCTGTTCTCGCGCAAGGGCCTCGTCGTCGTGCCGAAGGCGGACGGCGTGACCGAGGACGACGTCATGCTCGCCGCGCTCGAGGCGGGCGCCGAGGAGGTCACCGACCAGGGCGAGGTGATCGAGGTCCTGTGCGAGGCGAGCGACCTCGTCGCCGTGCGCACGGCGATCCAGGAGGCGGGGCTCGAGTACGACTCCGCCGACTCGATCTGGCACC
The DNA here is from genome assembly GCF_042269845.1 of Cellulosimicrobium sp. NPDC055967. Classification (NCBI taxonomy): domain Bacteria; kingdom Bacillati; phylum Actinomycetota; class Actinomycetes; order Micrococcales; family Promicromonosporaceae; genus Cellulosimicrobium; species Cellulosimicrobium sp. NPDC055967. Next base: position 72,276 of record NZ_JBHJYJ010000004.1, read on the forward strand.
CGTCCATGGAGGTCGAGGTCGACGCGGACGGTGCGCGCAAGATCCTGCGCCTCATCGACGCGCTCGAGGACAGCGACGACGTGCAGAACGTCTACGCGAACTTCGACGCGTCGGACGACGTCATGGCGGAGCTCGAGAACGACGACTGATCCGGCGCAGCTCGCGTCCGGGTGGTCGGGTCGCGGTGGGGCCGGGAGGTCGGTGCGCGGTCTACCATCCGCGTCGCTCGTGCCTCGCGCCGCTCCCGCCAGGCCCGCCACGACCGCGCACCGACCTCCCGGCCCCACCGCTGGCTGGTCCGTCGCCGGCCCGCGTGGCACGGCCGGTCCGTGCTGTTCACGTGAAAGGGTCAGGGGGTGCGCGTTCTCGGTGTGGATCCTGGGCTGACCCGGTGCGGCGTCGGGGTGGTGGACTCCGCGCGGGGGCGGCGGGCCGAGCTCGTGGCCGTCGGCGTGATCCGGACGGACCCGGACCTCAGCGTGGACCTGCGGCTCCTGCGGATCGCCGAGCGGCTCGACGCGTGGTTCGACGAGCACGTGCCGGACGTCGTCGCGGTCGAGCGCGTGTTCGCCCAGCACAACGTCGGGACCGTGATGGGCACGGCCCAGGCCGCGGGTCTCGCGATGGTCGGTGCGGCGAGGCGCGGCGTCCCCGTGGCGCTGCACACCCCGTCGGAGGTCAAGGCCGCGGTGACGGGGAGCGGGCGCGCGGGCAAGGAGCAGGTCCAGCGCATGGTCGCGAGCATCCTGGGGCTCGCGGAGCCGCCGAGGCCCGCGGACGCGGCCGACGCGCTCGCGCTCGCGATCTGCCACCTGTGGCGACCGTCAGGTGCGCTCCAGGGCGGCGAGCGGCACGAGCTGACGCCGGCGCAGCGCGCCTGGGTCGCGGCGGAGCACGCGGCGAAGGGCCGGCGGGCACCGCGCTGACGGCTGCTGACGCGGCTCGTGTCGGTCGGCCGGGGCGTGGGCGCACCTTGCTAGAGTGACCGCGGTCGTACGGGTGTTCGACGCACTCCTCGGCGCCGTCCACGGTCGTCGGGCCGGGGGACCATCGGACCAGGTCGGCGCTGCCGACCGGGAGAGGAGCCTGGGTGATCGCGTCGCTGAGCGGAGTCGTGGCGAGCGTCCAGCTCGACCGCGCCGTGCTCGAGGTCGGGGGAGTGGGCTACCTCGTGCACGCCACGCCGGCCACCCTCGCGGGCCTGCGCGTCGGTGCGGACGCGCGGCTCGCGACGAGCCTCGTGGTCCGCGAGGACTCCTTCACCCTCTACGGGTTCGCCGACGACGACGAGCGGACCGTCTTCGAGACCGTCCAGACCGTCAGCGGCGTCGGGCCGCGGCTCGCGCTCGCGATGCTCGCGGTGCACACGCCCGACGCGCTGCGGCGCGCCGTGGGCGGTGGCGACATCGCCGCCCTCGTGCGCGTCCCCGGCATCGGCAACAAGGGCGCGCAGCGGATCGCGCTCGAGCTGGGCGACAAGCTCGGACCGCCCACGGGTGCCGACGCCCCCGAGGCGGGCGCACCCGCCGCCGGGACCGGACCGCGTCGGGTCGACGACCGTCGGGACCAGGTGGTCGAGGCGCTCGTCGGGCTCGGCTGGAACCTCAAGGCCGCGGACGACGCCGTCTCCACCGTCCTCGCCGAGGCCGGCGTCGACGTCGTCGAGGCGCCCGACGTGGCGGGCGCGCTGCGCGCCGCGCTGCGCGTCCTCGGCGGACCGAGGAGCTGACGGTGGCGAGCTTCGACCAGGTGGGCGTGGACGGCTTCGGCGGGGACGGCACGTTCTCGTCCGAGCGGATCGTCGCGGCGGGAGCGGACGACCTCGAGCGCGCCGCCGAGGCGGCGCTGCGACCCCGCAGGCTCGAGGAGTTCGTCGGGCAGGCCGTCGTGCGCGACCAGCTCTCGCTCGTGCTCCAGGCCGCGCTCGCCCGCGGGAGCTCGCCGGACCACGTGCTCCTGTCCGGGCCCCCCGGGCTCGGCAAGACGACGCTCGCCATGATCATCGCCGCAGAGCTCGGCACGTCCCTGCGCGTCACGTCGGGACCGGCGATCCAGCACGCCGGGGACCTCGCGGCCGTCCTGTCCTCGCTCGAGGAGGGCGAGGTGCTCTTCATCGACGAGATCCACCGCCTCGCGCGGCCCGCGGAGGAGCTCCTCTACATGGCGATGGAGGACTTCCGGGTCGACGTCGTCGTGGGCAAGGGCGCGGGCGCGAGCGCGATCCCGCTCTCGCTGCCGCCCTTCACCGCCGTCGGCGCCACGACGCGCGCCGGGCTGCTGCCCGCGCCGCTGCGCGACCGGTTCGGGTTCACCGGGCACCTCGACTTCTACTCGAGCGAGGAGCTCGAGCGCGTGCTCTCCCGGTCGGCCGGGCTGCTCGGCGTCGCGCTCGACCCGGACGCCGCGCGCGAGATCGCCGGTCGCTCGCGGGGCACGCCCCGCATCGCCAACCGCCTGCTGCGGCGCGTGCGCGACTGGGCGCAGGTCCGCGGTGACGGGAGCATGGACCTCGCGGCCGCGCGCGCGGCGCTCGAGGTCTACGAGGTGGACCCCATCGGCCTGGACCGCCTCGACCGGGCGGTCCTGACGGCCCTGTGCACGCGCTTCAACGGCGGCCCGGTCGGGCTGACGACGCTCGCCGTGACGGTCGGCGAGGAGGCGGAGACGGTCGAGACGGTCGCCGAGCCGTACCTGGTCCGCGAAGGGCTGATCGGGCGGACGCCCCGGGGGCGCGTCGCGACGCCGGCCGCGTGGGCGCACCTCGGGCTCACCCCGCCGCGCGAGGGCGGCACGCTGTTCGACGCCTGACGGCGGTCCCGCCAGGCGCCCGGAGGCGAGCCCGCTCGCGGGTCCGGGTACGGGTCCCGTGACGACGGTCACAGGCGCGTCGAACGTGGTCCTAGAATGGTCGGGACCCGAGCGGGCGGAACTCCGCGGCGAGACGGCTCGTTGGTGAACCGTGCGCGCACGCCTAGACTGCGCGCAGATCCCGCACAGAACAGGACACGAGACTCCGTCATGGATATCAGCTTCATCCTCATCCTCGCCCTCGCGGCGGGCGCGATGTTCCTCATGACCAGCCGCACCCGCAAGCAGCAGCGCGAGGCCCAGAACTTCCGGGCGAACCTCGCCCCCGGGCAGGAGGTGATGACGGGCTCGGGCATGTTCGGCACGATCGTCGACGTCGACGACGACGCCGACGTCATCACGATCGAGTCCACGCCGGGCAACCAGTCCCGGTGGCTGCGGGCGGCCATCGCGAAGCTGGTCGACCCGCCGGTCGAGCCCGAGGAGGAGCCGGAGCCCGACGAGGCGACCGACGGCGACGCGCTCTACGGCAGCGCGCCCTCCGCGTCCAAGGAGGACGTCGACGACCTCGTCGTCCCCGACGACCTGTCCGGCCTGACCGGCGGGACCACGGACAAGGACCGTGACCGTCGCGACGAAGGCACCGAGAGCAAGTGACCGTGCGCCGGTCGCCCCGAGCGACCGGCGCCTGACCTGGTCGGCCTCGCGGCCGACCGCACGAGAAGAGACAGACAGTTGGCCAACTCCAGCACGCGCCGTTCCCGGCCCGTCCGGACGATCGTCCTGTTCCTGCTCCTGAGCGTCGTCCTTTTCGGCGTGCTCTTCGCAGGGACCAAGACGGACGGCCGTTCGGCGGACAACCCGGGCGGCGCCTCCTTCGCCCCTGCGCTCGCGCTCGACCTCGAGGGCGGGACGCAGATCGTCCTGCAGCCCGTGACGGAGGACGCGTCCGCAGTCACGCCCGAGACGATCAGCCAGGCGATCAACGTCATCCGCCAGCGCATCGACGCGCAGGGCGTCTCCGAGACGGAGATCACGAGCCAGGGGCGCGACAAGATCGTCGTCGGCATCCCGGGCCAGCCGTCCCAGGAGACGATCGACCTCGTCAGCACCTCGGCCCAGATGCGGTTCCGACCGGTCCTCGCCGTGGGCATGCCGACGGCGACGCCCGCCGAGGACGCGACGGGTGACGAGGCCGCGACGGAGGAGAGTGCGGATCCCGCGGCCGAGTCCGCGGACCCCGCGACCGACGAGGCGACGGACCCCGCTGCTGACGAGGCCACGGACCCCGCGGCGGACGCGGCGACGGACGCCCCCGCCGACGACGCGACCGACGCGGAGGCGACGCGCCCGGAGAACCCCAGCGACCTGGCGCAGATCACGCCGGAGCTGCAGGCGGAGTTCGACGCGCTCGACTGCACCCTGCCGGAGAACCAGGTCGGCGGCGACAGCGGGCCGACCGACTCGGCGTTCGTCTCGTGCGCCGACGAAGGCTCGGCCAAGTACATCCTCGGTCCGGTCGAGATCGAGGGCACCGACATCTCGAACGCGAGCTCCGGCCTGCGCGTCGGGCAGAACGGCGTCGTCACGAACGAGTGGGTCGTCAACCTCGAGTTCGACTCCGAGGGCACCAAGGAGTTCCGCGACGTCACCACGCGCCTCACGTCGCTGCCGGCCCCGCAGAACCAGTTCGCGATGGTGCTCGACGGGCTCGTCATCTCCGCGCCGGTCTCGCAGGTCGTCATCCCCGACGGCAAGGCCGAGATCTCCGGCAGCTTCACGCGCGACTCGGCCGCGACGCTCGCCAACCAGCTCAACTTCGGCGCTCTCCCGCTGACGTTCGAGGTGCAGAGCCAGGAGCAGATCTCGGCGACGCTCGGGAGCGAGCAGCTCCAGAAGGGCCTCATCGCCGGCGTCATCGGTCTGGTGCTGGTGTTCATCTACTCGCTCTTCCAGTACCGGATGCTCGGGTTCCTCACCATCGCGTCGCTCATCGTGGCGGGCGTGGTCACCTACCTGACCATCGCGCTCATGTCGTGGGGGATCGGCTACCGCCTCTCCCTGGCGGGCGTCGCCGGCCTCATCGTCGCGATCGGCTTCACAGCGGACTCGTTCATCGTGTACTTCGAACGCATCCGCGACGAGCTGCGCGACGGGCGCACCCTCCAGCAGGCGGTGTCCAAGGGCTGGGCGCGTGCACGCCGCACGATCCTCGCCGCAAAGGCCGTCAACCTCATCTCCGCGGTCGTGCTCTACTTCCTCGCGGTGGGTGGCGTCCAGGGCTTCGCCGTCACGCTCGGTCTCACGACGATCATCGACGTCGCCGTGGTCTTCTGGTTCACGCACCCGGTGATGGAGCTCGTCGCACGCGTCCCGTTCTTCCGGGACGGGCACAAGTGGTCGGGCCTCTCGCCGGACCGGCTCCAGACGCGCGGCCCGCGCTACGTCGGCGCCGGCAAGGTGGTCGGGCCGGGGCAGCCCGCCGACCGCCGCGACGCCCCCGTGGCCGCGACCGGGCCCGCCGGTGCGAAGGGCGAGGACGAGCTCGTCCTCGCCGGGTCCGCGCCGCGGACGCCGGCGCGCACCGAGGACGGGCGACGACTGACGATCGCCGAGCGCCGCGCGGCGGAGCGTCGCGCCGCCGCCGCACAGGAACCGGCACCCGGTGGCACGGACGGGCCGGCGGACGCCGCGCCCTCCGCCATCGACGGTGAGAACGAGGAGAACCGCTGATGGCCGCCCGTAGCTTCGCGCAGTGGGGCAACGACCTCTACACGGGGCGCAAGTCCTACCCGATCGTCCAGCAGCGCAAGCGCTGGTTCATCGTCGTGGGCGTCCTCAGCCTGCTCTCCGTCATCGTGATCGCCGTTCAGGGACTCAACCTGGGTCTCGACTTCCGCGGCGGCTCCGAGTTCACGGTCACGAGCATCACGGACAAGTCGCAGGAGCCGGCCGTCGACGCCGTGCACTCGGTCGCGCCCGACGCCGAGCCTCGTGTGTCGAGCGTCGGCGAGAGCGCCCTGCGCGTCCAGACCGCCGAGCTCGCCGACGAGGACCAGGTCAACGCGGTGCGCCAGGCGCTGGCGGACGCGTACGGCGTCGACGTGAACGAGGTCGCGAGCGCGTTCGTCGGCCCAACCTGGGGCGCCGACGTGTCGTCGCGCGCGCTGTGGGGCGTCGTCGTGTTCATCGGCCTGGTCGCGGTCTTCATGGCGATCTACTTCCGCGCCTGGCGCATGTCGCTCGCCGCGATCATCGCGCTGCTCGCCGACCTGCTCATCTCCGCGGGCGTCTACGCCGCGGTGGGGTGGGAGGTCACGCCGTCGACGATCATCGGGTTCCTCACGATCCTGGGCTACTCGCTGTACGACAAGGTCGTGGTGTTCGACAAGGTCCGCGAGAACACGGCGGGCATCCTCGACCAGACCCGCAGCACCTACGCCGAGCGGGCCAACCTCGGTGTGAACCAGACGCTCGTCCGGTCGATCAACACCGGAGTCGTCGCGCTGCTCCCGGTCGCGGGCATCCTCTTCATCGGTGCCTTCGCCCTCGGCGCGGGGACGCTGCGGGACATCTCGCTCTCGCTCTTCGTCGGTATCGCCGTCGGCACCGCGTCGTCGATCTTCCTCGCGACGCCGCTCGAGGTCTGGCTCCGCACCCGGGAGCCGGCGATCGCCGCGCACACGCGCAAGGTCGAGGCCCTGCGTGCCGAGCGGCTCGCGGACGCGGGCGAGGAGTCGGACGACGACGCCGTGCTCGCCGCGGCGGGCGTGTCGGGTCACCGTCAGCTCCAGCCGGGCGAGCACCTGGGCAACAAGGCGCAGCCGCGTCGCCGTCGTCCCCGATGACGGACCTGCACCACACGCCGACCGGCGAGGTCGACGGCCTGCGGGCCGTCGGCCTCGCCGGTCTCGGCGCGCAGCGCGCCTCCCGCGTGCTCGAGCTCGTCCGCGCCGTGCCCGACTATCCCGGGCCCGGCATCACGTTCCGCGACATCACCGGGCTCCTCGCCGACGGGGAGGCCTTCGGCCACGTCGTCGAGGCGCTCGGGGACGTGGCCCGCGCGGCGGGCGGCATCGACCTCGTCGCGGGCATGGAGGCGCGGGGCTTCCTGGTCGGAGCCCCGCTCGCGACGCACCTGGGCGTCGGCTTCGTGCCGCTGCGCAAGGCCGGCAAGCTGCCGCCGCCCACGGACGCCGTGACCTACGACCTCGAGTACGGCACCGCGACGATCGAGCTCCGGTCGGGAACACTGCCGCCCGGTGCGCGTGTTCTGGTGGTGGACGACGTGCTCGCGACCGGGGGCACGGCGGCCGCGGGCGCCGAGCTCGTCGAGCGCGGGGGAGGCGTCGTCGTCGGCCTCGCGTTCCTCCTGGAGCTCGAGGGACTGGGTGGTCGGGAGCGGCTCGCGGGCCGCGACGTGACCACGCTCGTCCACGTCGAGTCGTAGGATTGCCACTCCGGTCGTCTCGGCTGGTCGTCGACACGGTGTCGGCGATCGCCGACCTGCGGAAGGAGGCGCGCATGAGCGAGAACACCCGGACGTCGCGCGCCCCGGAGAAGGCGGGCGCCCAGCCCGCTCCCGGCGCGGGCGGTTCCGGCGGGCGCGGGGTGCGGTCGCGCCTCGTCCGCTTCGGTGCCCGACCCAACGCGGGCAGCCCCGCGCTCGAGCCCGTGCTCCAGGCCGTCCGCACCAACCATCCGCGGACCGACCTCACGGTCATCGAGCGCGCCTACGAGACCGCGGAGCGCGCGCACCGGGGGCAGCTGCGCAAGAGCGGCGACCCGTACATCACGCACCCGGTCGCCGTCGCGACGATCCTGGCCGAGCTCGGCTTCGACGGGTCGACCCTCGCCGCCGCGCTGCTGCACGACACGGTGGAGGACACCGACTACTCCCTCGCGCAGCTCACCGAGGAGTACGGCGAGGAGATCGCCATGCTCGTCGACGGCGTGACCAAGCTCGACAAGGTCACGTACGGGGACGCCGCGCAGGCGGAGACGGTGCGCAAGATGGTCGTCGCCATGGCGCGCGACATCCGCGTGCTCGTCATCAAGCTCGCCGACCGTCTGCACAACGCGCGCACCTGGAAGTACGTCTCGTCGTCGTCGGCGGGCCGCAAGGCGCGCGAGACGCTCGAGATCTACGCGCCGCTGGCGCACCGCCTCGGCATGAACACGATCAAGTGGGAGCTCGAGGACCTGTCCTTCCAGGCCCTGTACCCGAAGGTCTACGACGAGATCGTGCACCTCGTGGCGGAGCGGGCCCCGGCGCGCGAGGAGTACCTCGCGGTCGTGCGCGAGCAGGTCACGGCGGACCTGCGCAGCGCGAAGATCAAGGCGACCGTCACCGGCCGGCCCAAGCACTACTACTCGATCTACCAGAAGATGATCGTGCGCGGGCACGACTTCGCGGAGATCTACGACCTCGTCGGTGCGCGCGTCCTCGTGGACAGCGTCCGGGACTGCTACGCGGCGCTCGGCGCGCTGCACGCGCGGTGGAACCCCGTGCCCGGGCGGTTCAAGGACTACATCGCGATGCCGAAGTTCAACATGTACCAGTCGCTGCACACGACGGTCATCGGCCCCGGCGGCAAGCCGGTCGAGATCCAGATCCGCACGCACGAGATGCACCGGCGCGCGGAGTACGGCGTCGCGGCGCACTGGAAGTACAAGGAGACCGCGAAGTCGGGCGGGAAGACCGCGAAGGACGACACCGCGGCGAACGACATGCGGTGGCTGCGCCAGCTCGTCGACTGGCAGCGCGAGACGGCGGACCCCGCGGAGTTCCTCGACTCGCTGCGGTTCGAGATCGGCGGCGCCGAGGTCTACGTCTTCACGCCCAAGGGCGACGTCATGGCGCTGCCCGCCGGCTCGACCCCGGTCGACTTCGCGTACGCGGTGCACACCGAGGTCGGGCACCGGACCATGGGTGCGCGCGTGAACGGCCGCCTCGTGCCGCTCGACTCGACGCTCGAGAACGGCGACTCGGTCGACGTCCTCACCTCGAAGTCCGAGAACGCGGGCCCGAGCCGGGACTGGCTCGCGTTCGTCAAGAGCCCCCGCGCGCGCAACAAGATCCGGCAGTGGTTCTCCAAGGAGCGTCGCGAGGAGGCCGTCGAGCACGGCAAGGACGCGATCGCCAAGGCGATGCGCAAGCAGAACCTGCCGATCCAGCGCCTGCTGTCGCACGAGTCGCTCGTCGCGCTCGCCAACGAGCTCCGCTTCGCCGACGTCACGGCGCTGTACGCCGCGATCGGTGAGGGGCAGGTGTCGGCGGCGAACGTCGTCTCCAAGCTGGTCCAGGCGATGGGCGGCGAGGAGGGCACGGTCGAGGACGTCGCGGAGACCGCGCGCCCCGGGCACACCGCGCGCCGCGTGCGCACGGGCGACCCCGGCGTCATGGTCAAGGGCGTCGACGACATCTGGGTCAAGCTCGCCAAGTGCTGCACCCCCGTCCCCGGCGACGAGATCATCGGCTTCATCACGCGCGGCCAGGGCGTGAGCGTCCACCGCGCGGACTGCGGCAACGTCGTCGGGCTGCGCAACCAGCCCGAGCGCATCGTCGACGTCTCGTGGACCACGGGCAGCAACGCGATGTTCCTCGTGCAGATCCAGGTCGAGGCCCTCGACCGGGCGCGCCTGCTGTCCGACGTCACGCGCGTGCTGTCCGACAACCACGTGAACATCCTCTCGGCCACCGTGTCGACCTCGAACGACCGTGTCGCGATGTCGCGCTTCGTCTTCGAGATGGCGGAGCCGGCGCACCTCGCGCAGGTGCTCAACGCGGTCCGCAAGGTCGACGGCGTGTTCGACGTCTACCGCATCACCGGGACGAAGGCCGCCGAGGCGACGCAGCTCCCGGCCTGACCGGCGCGGTCCGTCCCCGCGGGGGCGGGCTCCCGGAGCAGCGCCCGGACGCGTCGTCGTGCCGCGCGCCGCGCCCGGTGGCAGCATCGGCACATGGACCTGCCCGTGATGCCTCCCGTGCTGCCCATGCTCGCGAAGTCCGTGCCGGCGGTGCCCGAGCCCGACGCCGTCGAGGGCGGGTACGTGTACGAGCCGAAGTGGGACGGGTTCCGCGCGATCGTGTACCGCGACGGCGACGAGGTGCGGCTCGACAGCCGCAACGCGCGACCGATGGAGCGCTACTTCCCGGAGGTCGTCGAGGCGGTGCGCGCGGCGCTCCCGCCCCGCTGCGTGGTCGACGGCGAGATCGTCGTCGCCCGCGGCGGTCGCCTCGAGTTCGAGGTGCTGCAGCAGCGCATCCACCCCGCGGCCTCGCGGGTCCGCCTCCTCGCCGAGCAGACGCCCGCCGCGCTCGTCGTGTTCGACGTCCTCGCGCTCGGCGACGACGACCTCACGGGCGAGCCGCTCGCGCGCCGCCACGAGGTGCTGGACTCGCTCGGCCTCGACGGCCCGGACGTGCACGCCACCCCCCGGACCCGCGACGTCGCGGTCGCGCGCGACTGGTTCGACACGTTCGAGGGGGCGGGGCTGGACGGCGTCGTCGCGAAGCCGCTCGACGGGACGTACCAGCCGAACAAGCGCGCGATGCTCAAGATCAAGCACGGGCGCGAGGCGGACGTCGTGCTCGCCGGGTACCGGCTGCACAAGACCTCGACCCCCGCGAAGCCGCTGCTCGGGTCGCTGCTGCTCGGGCTGTACGACGACGGCGGCCAGCTCCAGTTCGTCGGCGTCGCCGCGTCGTTCCCGGCGGCGCGCCGGGCGGCGCTCGTCGCCGAGCTCGCGCCGCTCGTCGTCGAGCCGGGCACGCCGGAGGCGGACGCGCACCCCTGGTCCGGCTGGGAGAACCCCGCGGGCGAGCGGATGCCGGGCGCGGTGTCGCGGTGGAGCTCCGGCAAGGACCTGTCGTTCACGCCGCTGCGGGTCGAGCGCGTCCTCGAGGTCGCGTACGACCACATGGAGGGCACGCGGTTCCGGCACACGGCCCAGTTCCGGCGCTGGCGCGACGACCGCGACCCGGCGTCGTGCACGTACGACCAGCTCGAGGAGCCGGTGCGCTACGACCTGACGGGCATCCTCCCGGGCGCGCCCGGGGTGTCCTAGCGTCGACCGCGCCGACGGGTCACTCGCGCGGTCGGTCGCGGTCCTTGCTCGGCTGCACCCGCTTGGGCTCGCCCGGCATCTTCGGGTACTCCGGGGGGTAGGGGAGGTCGCCGAGCCCGTGCTCGGCCTCGTCGCGACGGGACAGCTCGAGCGCGGCCTCGAGCGAGGCTCCGGGGTCGTCCCGGTCGGCGCGCAGCGGCGCGAACAGGTCGCCGACCTCGGCGAACCGCGCGGGCACGGTCAGCACGTCGAAGTCGTCGGGGTGGACGTCGCCGAGCTCCTCCCAGCGCAGCGGCGCGGAGACGGTCGCGCGCTGGTTGGACCGGATCGAGTACGCCGAGGCGATGGTGCGGTCGCGCGCCATCTGGTTGTAGTCGACGAAGATCTTGGCGCCGCGCTCCTCCTTCCACCACTTCGTGGTGACCTGGTCCGGGAGACGGCGCTCGAGCTCGCGCCCGATCGCGATCGTCGCGCGGCGCGCGGCGACGAAGTCCCACTCGGGCGCGACGGGCACGAAGACGTGGATGCCGCGACCGCCGGACGTCTTCGGGTACCCGGGCAGGCCCAGCTCGTCGAGCAGCTCGCGCAGGTGCGGCGCGACGCGCACGGCGTCGTCGAAGTCGGTCCCGGGCTGGGGGTCGAGGTCGATGCGCAGCTGGTCCACGGCCTCGACGTCCTCGCCGCGGACGGGCCACGGGTGGAAGGTCAGCGTCCCGAGGTTGGCGGCCCAGGCGACGACGGCGAGCTCGGTCGGGCACACCTCGTCGGCGGTCCGCCCGCTCGGGAAGGCGATCCGGGCGGTGCGCACGTAGTCCGGCGCGCCCTTGGGGACGCGCTTCTGGTAGAACGCGTCGCCGGTGTTGTCGGTGCGGGTGCTCATCCGCGCCCCCTCGAACACGCCCTTGGGCCAGCGTTCGAGCGTCGTCGGGCGGTCGACCAGGGCGCCGAGGATCCCGTCCCCGACGCTGAGGAAGTACTGCACGACGTCGAGCTTGGTCACCCCGCGGGCGGGGAAGACGACGCGGTCCGGGCTCGTGACGCGCACGGTCCGGCCGCGGACGTCGAGCTCGACGGGAGGGGTCGTGGCTGCGGCCATGCCGACCAACCTAGACCGGGTCGTCCTCCCCGGCGAGCAGGAGAGCGAGGGTGCGTCGTGCCTGCGGCCGTCCGGACCACCGGTGCCGCAGCTCGAGCGACCGGGTCGCGACGCGGGGCTCCAGCCCGCACACGTCGCGCAGCCGGCGCAGGGTCGTGAGCGCCTCGGCGGGCTCGCAGCGCGTGGCGACGTCCAGGGCGGTCCGCACGACGGACGTCACCAGGACGCCCGCGACCAGGGTGCGGTCGTCGCGCAGCACGTGGGACTGGCGCGGTGCGCGTCCCGCGAGCGGCGCGGGACGGTGGCGACCGGGCGGGTACACGACGTCGAGCGTGCGCGGCGCGGGAGAGCCGCAGAGCACCCAGGCCGCGGCGCTCCCGGCGAGAACCGTCCCCTGCGGGACGAGGTCGCGGACGGCGAGCGCGCGGAGGGTCGGCGTGTCCGGTACCCGCGCAGGCGCGCCGACGTCGCCCCAGAGGCGGCGGAGCGCGCCGGACCGCACGAGGTCCTGGAAGGCCGCGCGCCCCCCGACGTCGGCCGGCACGACCAGGAGCCCCACGTCCGTGGTGCGGGGCGCGAGGAGGCGCGCCAGGGTCGCAGCGGGTGCGGCGGTGCGAGGGGCGGGAGGCATGCGTACACCGTGCACCATCGGCCCGGGCACGCGGAAGGGGCCGGCGCTCGCCTGTGGACGAGTGCCGGCCCCTCCGGACCGAGCAGCAGGAGGACGGTGCGTCAGCCGCGCGAGTCCTCCGCCGCCCGTACGACCTGCTCGAGCCAGGCGCGGCGCGCGGTCAGCGCGGTCTCGAGGTCCTTGACCGCGCGCGCGTCGCCGCGGCCCTGCGCCGCCGCGAGGTCCGCCTCGAGCCCCTCGATCGCGGCCTCCAGCTGCGCCGCGGCGCCCTCGGCGCGCGCCCGCGTCTCGGGGTTGGTCCGCGTCCACTGGGCCTGCTCGGCGTCGCGGACGGCGTTCTCGACGGCGCGCAGGCGACCCTCGACGCGCTGCAGGTCGCCGCGGGGCACGCGGCCGGCCTCCTCCCACCGCTCCTGGAGGTCGCGCAGCGCGGCCTTCGCCGCCCCGAGGTCCTTGACCGGGACGAGCTTCTCCGCCTCGGTCAGCAGCGCCTCCTTGACCTCGAGGTTGGCGGCGTACTCCGCGTCGGTCGCGGAGTTCACCGCGTCGCGGGCCTGGAAGAACGTGTCCTGCGCCGCACGGAACCGGGCCCACAGCGCGTCGTCGTCCTTGCGGCTCGCGCGACCCGCGGCCTTCCACCGCGCCATGAGGTCGCGGTACGCACCCGCCGTGGGGCCCCAGTCGGTGCTGGAGGACAGGGCCTCGGCCTCGGCGACGAGCTTCTCCTTGGCCGCCTTGGCAGAGGCGTTGCGCTGCTCGAGCTCGGCGAAGTAGTGCCGGCGCTCACGGTCGAACGCGGTCCGCGCGTGGCTGAACCGCTTCCAGAGCGCCTCCTCGCTCGCCCGGTCGATGCGCGGGCCGGAGCGCTGCGCCTCCTTCCAGCGGTCGAGCAGGCCGCGCAGCTCCTCGCCGGCGGGCCGCCACTGCATGCGGCTCGGGTCGGTCGCCGCGATCTTCTCGGCGGCCTCGATGATCTCGGTCCGGGCCTCGAGGGCGGCCGCCTTGGCCGCGGCGCGCTCCGCCTCGAGCTGGCCGCGACGCTCGGCCGCCGCACCGCGCAGCGCCTCGACCTGGGCACGCAGGCCGTCGAGGTCGCCGACCGCGGACGGCTCGGCGGTCTCCTCCGTCAGGCGGGCGATCGTCTGGTCGATCTCCTTGACCGACAGGTCGGTGCTCGTCAGGCGCGCCTCGAAGAGCGCGACCTTCGCCTGGAGGTCGAGGTAGCGCCGCACGTACAGCGCGAGCGCCTCGTCGGTGTCGACGCCGGGGAACTGACCCACCGAACGCTCGCCGGCGCTCTCACGGACGTAGACGGTGCCGTCCTCGTCGACCCGGCCGAACTCCGCCGCGGCCTTCGCCGCTGCGGAGTCGTCGGCGAGCGCCGGGACCGCGGGCACCTCGGGCGCTGCCACCGGCGCGGCCGGGGCACCGGCGGCAGCGGGGGACGGCGTGCGCGGAGGGCGGGGCACGGCGGAGGGCTTGGGACGCGGGCCCGGTCGCGGAGCGGCGGGCTTCGCCGCAGCCGGGGCAGCCGCCGCTGGCGCCGTCTCGGCCTCGCCAGCAGCGTCGCTGCCGGCGGGCGCCGGGTCCTCGGCTGCGGGGGTTTCGGCATCCTGCGCGTCGGTGGTCGACGCGTCGGTGGGCTCGTCCCCGGCGGTGGGCTCGTCGGCCGGCTCGTCCGCGGGCTCGGCGTCGGCAACGGGCTCGTCCGTCGTCTCCACGTCTGTCGCGTCGACCCGTCCGGTCTCGCTCGCCTCCGCGGGCTCCGGTGCCGGTGCGCTCGCCTGGTCCTGGGCGGGATCGCTCACTGGGTCTCAACTCCTTCGATGGTGACCGGGGTGGCGGGGGACCCGTCGCCGGATCCGTCCTGCGTCCCCGCGTCAGCGACTGCCTGGACGACGTCCAGGCCGGACGTGATGGTGCCGAACACCGTGTAACCACCCGCCGCGTCGGACGGGATGGTCGAGTCCTCGTAGACGAGGAAGAACTGGGAGCCCATCGACTCGGCGTTCCCGCCCTGGCGTGCCATGGCGACGGTCCCTGCGGGGTACACGTCGTCGGACGGGGCGTTCTCGATGGGGCCGAACGAGTAGCCGGGGTCGCCGGTCCCCGTGCCGGTCGGGTCGCCGCACTGGAGGACGTAGATGCCCGACGTTGTGAGGCGGTGGCACGACGTGCCGTCGAAGTACCCGGACTCGGCGAGGGACACGAAGCTCGCGACCGCCTGCGGCGCGGCCGCGCCGTCCAGCGTGAGCGTGAGGTCGCCCGCGCTCGTGGTGAGCGTCGAGGTCCAGTCGCGCCCCTCGGCGGCAGAGGCGGGGGGCAGCGTGTGCTCGCCGGAGGCGGACGGAGCGGTCCCGTCGCCGCCGGCGTCGGTGCCGGGCGTCTGGGCGGCGGACAGCGCCCACCACACCGCGACGCCGATCACGACGAGCGCCGCGACGACGCCGACGATCGACCAGGTCCGCTGGCGCTTCGCGCGGAGCTGGGCGACGTGCTGGTCCCACTTCTCCTCACGACGGCGCGCCTGCTCGCGCTCGCGACTCTTCGTCGACACCCCAGCTCCTTCGTCCGGCGCCGTCGTGGCGCGCACGGTCGACCCCGGTGCGGCCGCGGTCGGTAGGGGACAGTCTAGGCACCGAGCGCCCTGGTGGCGGGTGGATTTGCCGCGTGCAGGTCACGGTCCGGTATCGACCGCTCCGGCCCTCGCCTCGGTGCGACCCTGTCACCGGAGACCTCACGAGGCGTCGCGGGCTACCCTCGGCCCCGTGGACCGACCCCGCGACATCCCGCCGACGCCCCCGTCCGACACTCCGTCCGACACTCCGTCCGACACTCCGTCCGACACTCCGTCCAAGACAGTGTCCGGCGACGGCTCCGGCGAGCCCGCCGTGACGGTGCGCGTCGTCGTCGCGCCCGTCTTCGGGACGAACTGCACGGTGCTGAGCGCCCCGGGCGGCGACTGCGTCGTGGTCGACGCCGGCGCGGGAGTGGCGGACGCCGTCGTCGCCTTCGTCGGGTCCGCAGGGCTCGTCCCGCGCGCCGTGCTCGCGACGCACGGGCACGTGGACCACACGTGGGACGCCGCGGCGCTCGCGGACCGGTTCGACGTGCCCGTCGTCCTGCACGCGGCCGACGCCTACCGGCTCGCCGACCCGTTCGGCAGCCTCGAGCACGGCTCGCCCACCGGCGACCGGGGCGCGCGCTCGCTCGTCTCCGGTCCGCTCGGCGCGGCCCTCGCCGCGGCCGGAGCCCGGCCGGAGGACTACCGCGAGCCGACCCGCGTGGAGACGTTCGACGTCGCGGCGGGCGAGGAGCGGGTGCTGCGCTGGGGGGACCTCGTGCTGCGCGCCGTCGGGGCCCCGGGGCACACCGAAGGGTCGACCCTCTACCTCGGGGGCGAGCCCGCGGCGGGGATCGTGCTCAGCGGCGACGTGCTCTTCGCGGGCTCGGTCGGCCGCACGGACCTGCCCGGCGGGGACGGCGCGACGATGGCCCGCACGCTGCGCGACGTCGTCGGGCGCCTCGACCCCGCGTGGGACGTGCTGCCGGGCCACGGGCCCGCGACCACGGTCGCGCGCGAGCTCGCGACCAACCCGTTCCTCGCGGCCTGACGTGCGCGGGCCGGCCCGTCCGTCGGCCGGGACGATGCGGACGACCGTGCCGGCGTCTGGGAAGATCTGACCCATGGCCAGGCCCACACCCCTCTCCGGTTTCCCCGAATGGCTCCCCGACGGTCGGATCGTCGAGCAGCACGTCCTCGACACCCTGCGCCGCGTGTTCGAGCTGCACGGGTTCGGCGGGATCGAGACGCGCGCGGTCGAGCCGCTCGACCAGCTCCTGCGCAAGGGCGAGACGTCCAAGGAGGTCTACGTCCTGCGGCGCCTGCAGGAGGAGGCCGGCGACGCCGACGACACCCGCCGGGACAAGGGCGACAAGCAGCTCGGCCTGCACTTCGACCTCACGGTCCCCTTCGCGCGCTACGTGCTGGAGAACGCCGGGCACCTCGCCTTCCCGTTCAAGCGCTACCAGATCCAGAAGGTGTGGCGCGGCGAGCGCCCCCAGGACGGGCGGTTCCGCGAGTTCACGCAGGCGGACATCGACGTCGTCGGCGCGGGCGAGCTGCCGTACCACTACGAGGTCGAGCTGCCGCTCGTCATGGCGGAGGCGCTCGGCGCGCTGCGCGACATCGGGGTGCCCGAGGTCCGCGTCCTGGTCAACAACCGCCGGGTCGCCGAGGGCTTCTACCGCGGTCTCGGGATCGACGCCGTGGACGAGGTCCTGCGCCAGATCGACAAGCTCGACAAGATCGGGCCGGAGAAGGTCGCCGGGCTCCTCGTCGCCGAGGCGGGCACCACCCCGGAGCAGGCCGAGGCGTGCCTCGCGCTCGCGGCGATCAGCGGGAGCGACACGGGCGTCGTCGACCGCGTGCGGGCGCTCGCGGCCGAGCACGGCGTGGAGAGCGACCTGCTCGAGACGGGTCTCGGTGAGCTCGGCGCGCTGGTCGAGGCGGCGAGCGTGCGCGCACCCGGCGTCGTCGTCGCGGACCTGAAGATCGCGCGCGGGCTCGACTACTACACGGGCTCGGTCTACGAGACCGTGCTCGTCGGGCACGAGCAGCTCGGGTCGATCTGCTCGGGCGGCCGGTACGACACGCTCGCGTCCGACGGCGCGAACACCTACCCCGGGGTCGGCCTGTCGATCGGCGTGTCCCGCCTCGTCTCGCGCCTGCTCTCGGCGGGCCTGGTCCGGGCGACGCGCTCCGTGCCGAGCGCCGTCGTCGTCGCGGTGACGAGCGAGGAGACGCGCGGTGCGTCCGACGCGGTCGCGACCGCCCTGCGGTCGCGGGGCGTCCCAGTCGAGGTCGCGCCCGCCGCCGCCAAGTTCGGCAAGCAGATCCGCTACGCCGACCGGCGCGGGATCCCGTTCGTCTGGTTCCCGGGGCGCGTCGAGGATGACGGGACGCGCTCGCCCGACCAGGTGAAGGACATCCGCTCGGGCGAGCAGGTGGACGCCGATGCCGCGACGTGGGCGCCGCCCGCCGAGGACCTGCACCCGCGGGTGGTGCCGGCGGGCGCCTGACGGACCGACCGGACGGCGTGCAGGGCGAGGGGAGACGACGTGGCGGACGCGGTCGAGCTCGCCCTGCCGTTCGCGGGCACGTGGCTCGTGCAGAACAGCCCGGCGCGGCGCGTCCCGAGCCACGGGACGCACCTGTTCGCCACCACCTACGCGATCGACTTCGTCGCGGTCCGCGGGCGCCGCACCGCGGACGTGCGCGACTGGCGCACCGTGCTCGGCACCGAGCCGCCCGAACGGTTCCTCGGCTTCGGCCTGCCCGTCCTCGCGCCCGGCGCGGGCACGGTCGTCGCGGCGCACGACGGCGAGCCCGACCACGAGGCCCGGCGCTCGCCGTTCGCGCTGCTCGGGTACGCGCTCACGCAGGCGTCCCGGGCGCGTGCCGGCCGCGCGGCGCTCGCGGGGAACCACGTGGTGGTCGCGCTCGACGTCCCGGGCGTGTTCGTGGTCCTGGCCCACCTGCGTCGGGGGTCGGTCGAGGTGCGCCCCGGGCAGCGGGTGACGACGGGCGACGTGGTGGGTCGGTGCGGGAACTCGGGGAACTCGACGCAGCCGCACGTGCACGTGCAGGCCATGGACGGTCCCGACGCGCACGCCGCGCGGGGCGTGCCGCTCGCGTTCCGCGCCTACCGCGAGCACGGGCGCGACGCGGGCGTCCGCGGCGTCGCGCTCGGGGTCCCGGGCGAGGGAACGGTCGTCGAGCCCGTGTGAGGCGGCTCGGCCGGTAGGTCGGCCCGGCGGGCTTGCCCGGGCGCGTCGACGGCGGTGTCGCCTCACGCGGTGAGCGCGCCGATCCCGGTCACCCACCCCCCGAGGACGCCCGCCGCGACCACCGCGCCGGCGACGGCCAGGACGGCGCCCGCCGCGACGACGTCGGGCACGCCGAGCGGGACGGGCCGCGAGGACGTCCGGGGGCCGCAGCCCAGCCCGCGCGACTCGAGCGCGACCGTCAGCCGCTCGGACCGGCGCACCGCCCCGACGAGCAGCGCGAAGGCGGCCGCGCCGAGCGACCGTGGCGACCGGGGGAGCCGGCCCGGCCGGCGCCGGGGGTCGCGGACCGCCTGGGCGCAGCGGATCGTGTGCCACGCGTCGGGGAGCTCGACGAGGAGCCGGTGCGCGGCGAGCACCGCGAACGTCCAGGTCGCGGGCAGGCGCGCGTGCTGGTGCAGGCTCGTCATGAGGCGCACGGGGTCGGTCGTCAGGACGAGCGCGAGGGACAGCGCGCCGACGAGCAGCGTGCGCAGCGCGAGCGCCGCGCCGATGGTCAGGCCGTCCGCGCCGACGGTGAACGGACCCAGCGGGACCGCGGCGCCCCCGGGCCGGGTGACGACGTTGACCACCAGGAGGCTCGTCGCGAACACCACGAACGGGACGTGGGCGAGCGCGAGGGTCCGGACGGGAACGCGTCCGAGCGTCAGCAGCGCGGCGACCGTGAGCACCCAGCCGGTCGCGGGCGTGACCGGGTCGGTGACGAGCAGCGCGGCCGTCGAGACGACGAGCACCGTCGCGAGCTTGACCGTCGGGTTCCACCGTTCGAGGGCCGTCGGGCGGTGACCGGTCACGGGGCGACCTCCGCGGCGACCGCGGCCGTGGGCGCGGGGAGTCTCGCGGTCCCGGGATCGGCGCCCGGCACGACGTCGCGCACGACGTCGTGCCGGGTGTCGCACGCGGCGTCGAGCGCACGGACGAGCGCGCCCGGGTCGAGGCCGCGACCGCGGCCCACGCGTGCCCACCAGTCGAGCAGCGGGGACCGGCGCAGGCCCGCGAGCGCGCACAGCGCGTCGTCGGCGAGGACCGTCGACGGCTCGGCGACCGTCGCGAGGGTGCCGCCGACGACCACGGCGACCCGGTCGGCGACCGCCGCGACGAGCGAGAGGTCGTGCGAGACGACGACCACCGCACCGCCCGCGTCGGCGCGCTCCCGCAGGACGCGGGCGACCGCGGCGGCCTGGGCCCGGTCCAGCCCGAACGTGGGCTCGTCGGCGAGGAGGACCGGCGGGTCCAGGACGGTCGCTGTCGCCAGGGACAGGCGCCGCTGCTCGCCGCCCGAGAGCCGGTACGGGTTCGCGTCGGCGAGGCGCGCGAGCCCGAACGCGGCGAGCTCCCGGTCGACGCGCGCGTCGACGTCGTCGAGGCGGGCGAGCCGCGCCGACCAGGCGACCTCCTCGCGCACCGTGCGGGCGACGAGCTGGTGCTCGGGGTCCTGGAACACCATCGCGACGGGCTCGCCGGTCGCGGTCGCGACCTCGCCCGTGGTGCGCTCGAGCCCGGCCATGCCGCGCAGGAGCGTCGACTTGCCGCCCCCGTTGGGCCCGACGACGGCGAGCACCTCGCCCGCGCGGACGTCGAGGTCCACGTCGCGCACGACGTCCGGGCCGCCGTGCCGGGACCGCCCCGCGCGGAGTCCGCCCCGATGGACGGCGAGGCCGCGGGCCCGGAGCGCCACGGGGCGCGCCGCGCCGGCCGGGGTCACGGCCGGGTCGGTGGTGGGGCGCGCGGGCGAGGACCGCGCGAGGTCGGCCAGCCAGTCGTCGGCCTCGGGGGAGCCGAGCGGCCCCGGGGCGCCCGCCTGCTCGAGGCGGACGGCGAGGGGCAGCCAGCACCCCAGCCCGGCGAGGTCGTGCGCGTGCTCGCGCAGGACGCGGTCGGTGGGGCCGTGCGCGACGACCCTGCCGTCGCGCCCGAGCACCAGGGTCGCGTCCGGCAGCGTGCCCAGGTCGTCCAGGCGGTGCTCGACGAGCACGACCGAGCGGTGCCGCGGCGCGGCGTCGTGACCGTCCCCGGGTCCGGGTCGGCGCGCGAGGCGGGCGACGAGGGCCCCGACGTCGTGGGCGGCGGCGGGGTCCAGCAGCGCGGTGGGCTCGTCGAGGACGAGGAGCTCCGGCTCGGCGACGAGCGCCGCGGCGACCGCGACGCGCTGGGCCTCGCCGCCCGACAGCGCGTGGGTCGGGCGGTCGTGCAGGTGCGCGGCGCCGACGGCGGTGAGCGCCGCGGTCGCGCGGGCGTCCATGCTGCGGGGGTCGGCACCGCGGTTCTCGAGCGCGAACCGCAGCTCCTCGTCCACTCGCGCCAGGCAGAGCTGGTCGCCGGGCCGCTGCTGGACGAGGCCGACGCGGGCGGCGAGCGCGGGCGGAGGCACCTCGCGCGGGTCGGCGCCGGTCACGCGGAGGCCGCCCAGGACGGCGCCCGGGAGGGTGTGCGGGACGACGCCGACGAGCGCGCGCAGGAAGGTCGACTTCCCGCACCCGGAGGGGCCGAGGACCAGCAGGCTCGTCCCGGCCGGGACGGTGACGTCGACGCCGTCGAGCACCCGGGTGCCGTGGTGCCCGAGGTGCACGGTCACGTCGGCGGCTGTGACAGCGTCGGGAACGTCGCGCGCGTGCGCGGTCACGTCAGCCACGTGCGCGGTCGCCTCACCCACGGCGGGCCGCGCCGATCGCGAACGCGTCGAGGGCGCCCGTGCGGGCGAGCGAGTCGCCGAGGAGGCGGGCCGCGAGGCCGCACAGCACGATGCACGACACGACCTGGATCCCGAGCCGGAGCATCGCGTAGTCCTGACCGAGCCAGCCGAAGCGCACGGCGTTGAACGCGAACGTGACGAGCGCGGCGCTCACGCCCGACGCGACGAACACCCACCAGCCGAACCGGCGGTAGCGCGTGAGCGCGAACGGCAGCTCGGCGCCGACGCCCTGGACCAGGCCCACGACGAGCAGCAGCGGCCCCGCGGGGGAGGCGAGGAAGACGACCTCGACGAGCGCGGCGAGGGTCTCGGCGAGGATGCCGACCCCCGGCTTGCGCACGATGTACGTGGCCAGGGGGCCGACGACGATCCACGCGCCCGCGAGGACGTTCGCGGCGAGGTCCGCGAGGGGGCCCATCGCGAGCTGGAGCGGGGCCCAGAGCTGGACGAACGCCCAGTACACGAACCCGAAGACGACGCCGAGGACGGCGATCAGCACCGTCTCGTGCAGCGTCAGCCCGCGACGTGGCGCGGGGCGCCCGGTCGGGCGGACCGCGGGACCGGGCGCCCCGCCGCCCGACACGCCGGGCGACACGCCGGCCGACCCGGCGGGCGGCTGGTCGGTGGGTACGGCGGCGCTCCGGGTCGCCTGCTGCGGGGTGGTGCGGGGCTCGGCCATGCGGGTTCCCTCCGTCGGGCCCCCGGGGCGAGGGGTGCACGACGGCGCGCCACCGCCGGGCCCGCGCGCACGGCACGGCGCGGGCGCGCGGGCACGAGCGCGCAGGGGACGGTGACGTCGGCCCTGCTCCCTTCGCTGGTACGAACCAGATCAGGTTCCACGGGTCTGCAGGAGGGACGGGTGTCCGGCCTGCACTCTCAGCGCTCGTGCGCTCCCCGGGGGCGTTCGGCCCGACCCTAGGCCCTCGGCGCGGCCCGGACAATCCCGGCGTCTCAGCCAGCGGGACGGGCCGTCGGGGCATGAGAGCGTGGCGGCATGACCACGGACAACGACCCTGCGGCGGTCGCCGAGCTCGACCGCCTCGACGAGGCCGTCCGGTCGGCGCCCGCCGGAGACACGACGGCGCAGATCGACCTCTGGCGGCAGGCGGCCCGGCTCGACACCTGGTTCTTCATCGCGCGCGGCCCCGAGGACCGGCCCCGCCCGTACGCGGTGGCCGCCGCCCAGGGGCCGATGATCTGCCTCTACAGCAGCGCCGGCCGCGCGAAGGAGGCCGCGCTGGCCCTCGGGCTCGCCGCAGAGGGCGACGCCGTGCCGCTCCTCGCGGTCCCGGTGCCGGCCGCGATCGACTACCTCGCCTCCTTCGGTGCGGCCGGCGTCGTCGGGGTGACGCTGGACCACCCGCGGATCGGGCACCACGTGCCGCTCGCGAACCTTTCCCTGCTCAAGGCGTGGGTCGCCGGGGACGCGGGGGTAGGCGTCGGGCGGGCGGCCGTCCCCGGGGCTTGACGTCGAATCGAACACCTGTTCGAATGTGCGGGTGAGGTGGGACGGACAGGCGCTCGGCGCGGACGACGGCGCTCTCCCGGGGCTGGAGCGGGCGGGCCTCGTGCGCAGCGTGCGCACGCCCGAGTTCGCGGGCATCACGTTCCACGAGGTGACGGCCAAGAGCGCGCTGTCGAAGGTCCCGGCGATGTCGCGCATGCCGTTCCGCTGGACGGTCAACCCGTACCGCGGCTGCAGCCACGCCTGCTCCTACTGCCTCGCGCCGTCGACGCCGGTGCTGCTCGCCGACGGCACGCAGCGGCCGATCGGCGAGCTGCGCGTCGGCGACGAGATCGTGGGGACCGCGCCGCACGGCGCCTACCGGCGCTACGTGCGCACGCGCGTGCTCGACCGCTGGACCACCCGCAAGCGCGCGTACCGCGTGACCCTCGCGGACGGCACGCGCCTCACGGCGAGCGGCGACCACCGGTTCCTCACCGAACGCGGCTGGCGTCACGTCGTCGGCGGGGCCGGGCGCCGCTCCCACCTGGCGCTGGGCGACGTCCTCCTCGGCCCGGGGGCGGCAGTGCTCGCGGACGGACGGGTCGCGCTCGAGGGCCGGGACGTCACGGGCGACGAGGCGCTGCGCGTCGACTCGCTCGAGGCGCTCGACGGGCCCGGGGAGGAGACCGAGCTCGTCGACATCACCACCGGGACGCGGGACTTCGTCGCCGCCGGGGTCGTGAGCCACAACTGCTTCGCCCGGCCCACCCACCAGTACCTCGACCTCGACGCGGGTGACGACTTCGACCGCGAGGTCGTGGTCAAGGTGAACGTCGACGAGGTGCTGCGCGCCGAGCTCGCCCGCGCGTCCTGGAGCCGCGAGCCCGTCGCGCTCGGCACGAACACGGACCCCTACCAGCGGGCCGAGGGGCGCTACCGCCTCATGCCGGGCATCATCGACGCGCTCGCGGGCTCCGGCACGCCGCTGTCGGTCCTGACCAAGGGCACGCTCCTGCGCCGCGACCTGCCGCTGCTCGCCGACGCCGCCTCGCGCGTCGAGGTGGGGATCGGCGTCTCGCTCGCGCTGCTGGACCCGGCTCTCCAGGCGAGCGTCGAACCGGGCACGCCCTCGCCGCGCGCACGCCTCGACCTGATCCGCGCGGTCCGCGAGGCGGGCCTGCCGTGCGGTGTCATGGTCGCGCCCGTGCTGCCGTGGCTCACCGACTCCACGCGCGCGCTGACCGACCTGCTCGACGCGGTCAAGGACGCGGGCGCGACGGGAGTGACGGTGCTGCCCCTGCACCTCAAGCCTGGCACGCGCGAGTGGTACCTGGATTGGCTCGCGCGCGAGCACCCGCAGCTCGTCCCCGGCTACGAGCGGGTCTACGCCCGTGGGGCGTACGCCTCGAAGGCGTACCGCTCCTGGCTGTGGGACCGCGTGCGCCCGATGCTCGAGGCGCGCGGCTTCGCGGTGTCCGGCCACCGCGGTCCCGCCGGCGTCGAGGGACGGTACCGCCGGGGCGAGCTCGGCGGTCTCGGCGACCGGCGCCGCGCGCCCGACCCGCCGACCGACGGTGCCTACCCGACCGGAAGCCTCGCCGGGGGCGCCCCGGAACGTTCCGACGGGCACGGGCACGACGGGGCGCTCGCGGGCATGCCGGTGGACGGCGGCGGGCTGGACGTCGTGGGCGGGGGAGTCGAGCAGGTGCTGTTCTGACTCCTGTGCGGTGGACGGCGGTGGCAGCCGGGCGACGGCGTCGGGTCAGGCGGGCCGGTCCGGGACGTCGCCGACGCGGACGATGTCCGTCCGCGCCACGGCCCGGTCGCGCACGGCTCCCAGCGCGACGCGCGCGGGGTCGGCCAGGTACGCGGCCAGCGCGTCGTCCCCCGGCATCTCGATGACCTGCACCTCGGTCGGCAGCGACGGGTCCTGACCGGGCAGCGTGCGCATGCGCGACAGCACGCGCCCGCCGTGCGCGGGCACGAGCGCGAGGACGTCGTCCTCGTACTCGCTCAGCAGGTCGGCGCTGCCCTCCGTGGGCCACAGCAACACGCACAGGGTGATCGGCACGACCGAACGGTACGCCGTGGTGCCCCGCGCCGCGCTCAGCCCTCCGCGAGACGCGCCGGGAAGCCGCCCGTCGCGACCGGGCCCCAGCGCGTGATCGTCAGGCGCACGAGCGACTTGCCCTGCGTCACCATGGCCTCGCGGTACTCGTCCCAGTCCGGGTGCTCGCCGCTGACGGAGCGGTAGTAGTCGACGAGCGGCTCGACCGACTCGGGCAGGTCGATCACCTCGGCCTCGCCGTCGACCTGTACCCACGGGTCCGAGAAGCGTTCGCCCAGCGAGAGCAGCGACGCGCGCGGGTCGCGACGCACGTTGGCCGCCTTGGCGCGCTCCGGGTACGTCGACACGACGACCCGGCCCGCGTCGTCGACCCCGTACGTGACCGGACTGAGCTGAGGCCGCCCGTCGGCGCGCGTCGTGACGAGGACGCCGTCGTGCCGGGACCGCAGGAACTGCTCGAGCTCGTCGCGCTCGACGCGCCGGTTCGTCGCGATGGTGCGTGCCACGATCACCCCTCCTCGTGCGGGCGGCGGGCCGGTCGGCGCACGCCGGTGCCGCCGGCCCGGACGCGCGACACGGTCGGCGCGCGGGTGGAGCGGCGGCACCGCCACGGTATCCGGTCGAGCACCGCGCCCGCCCGCACTAGACTCGTGCGGACGCGCGCCCGCCCCCGGGAGCGCCACCCCCACCGCCCACCTGGAAGGAATCCTCCGTGCTGCGCACCCGAACGGCCGGCTCACTGCGGGCCGAGCACACCGGTCAGACCGTCACCCTCACGGGCTGGGTCGACCGTCGGCGCGATCACGGAGGCGTGGCCTTCATCGACCTGCGGGACGCGTCCGGCATCGCCCAGGTCGTCATCCGCGACGAGGCCGTCGCGCACCCGCTGCGCAACGAGTTCGTCCTCCAGGTCACCGGCGAGGTCTCGCGCCGGCCCGACGGCAACGAGAACGCGGCCCTGCCCACGGGCGAGATCGAGGTCGTCGCGAGCGACGTCGTCGTGCTCAACACGTCCGAGGCGCTGCCGTTCCAGGTCTCCACGGCCCTCGCGGACACCGAGACGATCGGCGAGGAGGCGCGCCTCAAGCACCGCTACCTCGACCTGCGCCGCCCCGCCCCCGCGCACGCGCTGCGCCTGCGCGCCAAGGTCAACCAGGCCGCGCGCCGCGTGCTCGACGCGGAGGAGTTCGTCGAGATCGAGACGCCGACGCTCACGCGCTCGACTCCCGAGGGCGCGCGCGACTTCCTCGTGCCGGCACGCCTCGCGCCCGGCTCCTGGTATGCGCTGCCGCAGTCGCCGCAGCTCTTCAAGCAGCTCCTCATGGTCGCGGGCATGGAGCGCTACTACCAGATCGCGCGCTGCTACCGCGACGAGGACTTCCGCGCCGACCGGCAGCCCGAGTTCACGCAGCTCGACGTCGAGATGAGCTTCGTCGAGCAGGACGACGTCATCGCGCTCGCCGAGAAGATCCTCGTCGCGCTGTGGGAGCTCATCGGGTACACGATCCCGACCCCGATCCCGCGCATGACGTTCCACGACGCCATGCGCCTCTACGGGTCGGACAAGCCGGACCTGCGCTTCGGCAACCCGCTCGTCGAGCTGACGGACTACTTCAAGGACACGCCGTTCCGCGTGTTCCAGGCGGAGTACGTCGGCGCGGTCGTCATGGCGGGCGGGGCGTCGCAGCCGCGCCGCCAGTTCGACGCGTGGCAGGAGTGGGCCAAGCAGCGCGGTGCCCGCGGGCTCGCGTACGTCACGTTCCAGGAGGACGGGACGCTCGCCGGCCCGGTCGCCAAGAACCTGTCCGACGCCGAGCGCGAGGGCCTGCGCGACGTGACCGGCGCGCAGCCGGGCGACGCCGTGTTCTTCGCCGCGGGCAAGACGTCGGACTCGCGCGCGCTGCTCGGCGCCGCGCGCCAGGAGATCGCGAAGCGCACGGGTCAGATCGACGAGGACGCGTGGGCGTTCGTCTGGGTCGTCGACGCGCCGCTCTTCAAGCCGACCGGCGAGGACGACGACGTCGATCTCGGCAACTCTGCCTGGACCGCCGTGCACCACGCGTTCACGTCGCCCACGCCCGACTGGGTCGACACGTTCGAGCAGAACCCGGGCGAGGCGCTCGCGTACGCGTACGACATCGTCTGCAACGGGAACGAGATCGGCGGCGGCTCGATCCGTATCCACCGCCGCGACGTGCAGGAGCGCGTGTTCGAGGTCATGGGCATCGGGCCGGAGGAGGCGCAGGAGAAGTTCGGCTTCCTCCTCGACGCGTTCAAGTTCGGCGCGCCCCCGCACGGCGGGATCGCGTTCGGCTGGGACCGCATCGTCGCGCTGCTGACGAAGTCGGACTCGATCCGCGACGTCATCGCGTTCCCGAAGTCGGGCGGCGGGTTCGACCCGCTGACGCAGGCGCCCGCGCCGATCACGCCCGAGCAGCGCAAGGAGGCGGGCGTCGACGCGAAGCCCGCCGCACCGAAGAGCGACGCGGGAGAGCCGACGCCGGAGGCATGACGACCCGCACCGCGCGCGAGGGCGCGCCGACCCGCGACGACCGGGTCGGCGCGCCCTCGCGCGTCGTACCGAGCCTGGGGCGCTGGGCGGACCACCCGGTCGTCCGTGCGGAGCGGGACGGCTGGGACGTCCTCGACGCCGTGGAGCGCGACGACGCGCTCGTCGTGCGACGCGTGTTCGACGCGGGGTCCGCCGCGCTGTGGGGCCTCGGCACGCCGACGGGGGTCGCGCACCTCCTCCTCGACCGGCCGGACCTGGCCGCCGGGGTGGTGCGGTCGTCGCTCCCGCGCGGGACGACGACGGCCGCGGCCGCCCTCGGCGGTCGCACCGGTCGTGCGGTCCCCGACCACCTGCGCACGGAGCCCGTCTCGCGCTGGGACTGGTTCACCGCGACGGCCGACCCGCTCGTCCAGCCGGGGGAGCAGCGGGTGGTGGCGCTCGACGGGGAGGAGGGCCGGTCTCGCGTGCGCGCCGCGCTCGACGTGGCGAACCCCTCGGCGGAGCTCGACCCGTCCGAGCCCGGGACCCGCTGGTGGGGCTGGCGGGACGAGACGGGGACGGTCCGCAGCGTCGCGGGTGCGCGGCGCCCGGGGCCGGGCATCCCGTGGGCGCTCGGCGGGGTCGCCACGGAACCCACGGCGCGTGGCCGGGGTGCGGCCCGAGCCGTCGTGGCGGTCACGACGCGGGCGTGCCGGCGGGACGAGGGGATCGTCGTGCTCGGCATGTACGCCGACAACGACGCCGCCCGCCGCGTCTACGCCGCGCTCGGGTTCGTCGTGACGCAGGAGTTCGAGTCGCGCCGCTGACGGCGTCGTCTGCCCGTGCCGTCCGCGCGGACGCTCAGTGCGTGATCGCGAGCCTGCGGTGCACCCAGCGCAGGGGGCGTGGCGCCCACCAGTTGAACCGGCCGAGCAGCGTCATCGTCGCGGGCACGAGGAGGAGGCGGACGATCGTCGCGTCGATGAGCACCGCGACGGCGAGCGCGAACCCGACCTCCTTGATGACGAGGAGGTCGCCGAAGACGAAGCCCGCGAAGACGACGATGATGATCGCCGCCGCGGACGTGATGATCCGCCCGGAGCGCTGGAGCCCGAGGCGCACCGCCTCGTCGTTGGGGTGGCCCGCGTCGTAGAGCTCCTTGACGCGCGCGAGCAGGAACACCTCGTAGTCCATCGCGAGGCCGAACGCGAACGCGACGACCAGCGCGACCACGTAGGTCTCGATCCCGCCGACCGAGGAGAAGTCGAGCAGGCCCTCCAGGTGCCCGTCCTGGAACACCCAGACGAGCACGCCGAGCGACGCGGCGAGCGACAGCGCGTTCGTGAGCAGCGCCTTGACCGGCACGACGACGGATCCCGTCATGAGGAACAGCAGCACGAGCGTCGCGCCCACGACGATCCCGACGGCCCACCACACGCGCTCGCCGAGCGCGTCGAGGAAGTCGACCTGCCCGGCGGCCTGCCCGGTGACCCACACCTCGAACCCCGGGTCGGTGGCACGGACCTCCCGCACGACCGACACCGCCTCGGGGCCGCCGGCGTCGTCCGCGTCGACGTGCACGCCCACGACGGCGTAGTCGCCGAGCGGGGCTGCCGGGTCGACGCTCGCGACGCCGTCGAGCCCCGCGACCTCGTCGGCCCACGCCTGGGCGTCCTCGACGCTCGCGTCGACCACGGCCACGACCTGGGCGCTCTCGCTCGACGGGTACTGCGCGGCGAGCTCGTCGACGAACTCCCGCTGCGGGGACCCCTGGGGCAGCAGCTCGATGCCCGAGTTGCGCATGTGCAGGCCGAGCACGGGCAGCGCGAGGACGACGAGCACGACGACCGTCGTCAGCAGCACCCACACCGGGTGGCGCTGCACGCGCGCGGCGAGACGGGAGAACGCGCCCTCGTCGGACTGCACGTCCGCGGTCCGGGCGAGCACGCGGCGCAGGCCGGGGATCCGGCCGAGGATCCCCGGCTTCGCGAGGCGGCGGCCGGAGAACGCGAGGAGCGCGGGGACGAGCGTGAGCGCCGTCGCCACCGCGACGAGGACGACGCCGAGGCCGCCCGCGCCGACCGACCGCAGGATGTCCGGGCGGAACACCATGAGCCCGGCGATCGAGATCGCGACCGTGAGCGCCGAGAACGCGACCGTGCGGCCCGCCGTCTCCATCGTCCGGATCAGCGCCGCGTGGACCACGCCGTCCCCGCGACGTCGGCGCAGGGACGGGTCGTCGCCGGCGGCGACCAGCCGGTGCAGCTCCTCCCGGAACCGAGAGACGACGAGCAGCCCGTAGTCGATCGAGAGCCCGAGTCCGAGCAGGGTGACGACGTTGACCACGGACGCGTCGACGTCGAGCACGTACGTGAGGCCGAGCAGCACGCCCAGGCCCGTCCCGATGGACGCGACGGCCCCCGCCATCGGCATCGCGGCGGCGAGGAAACCGCCGAAGACGAGCACCATGATGAGCAGCGCGACCGGCAGCGCGACCTTCTCGCCCGTCGTCAGGTCCTCCTCGACCTGCCCCGTGATGGCGTCGACGATGAGCGCGTTCGAGCCCACGAGGCCCGTCGCGTCCCCGGCCGCGTCCGGAGCCGCCTCCGCGAGGACGCCAGGCACCGCCTCGAGCTGCTCGACGACGCGCTCGGCCACGGCGTCCGTCCGCTCCGCGCCGATGTCGGTGCGCAGCGTCACCACGGTGAGGAACCCGTCCCCGTCGTTCGCGACCAGCGACTGGGCTGCCGGGTCCTCGACCCCGCCGGGGATCACGTACGGATTGATGACCGTGTCCACGCCCTCGACCGCCACGAGGTCCGCGTTCACCTCGGTCATCGCCTCCACGACCTGCGCGTCCCCCGGGTCGACCTCGCTCACCAGCAGCGTGATCTCCGGACCGCCCTCGTCGTTCTCGGCGAGGATCTCGGTCGCGCGCTCGCTGTCCGAGCCGGGGATGGAGGGCGCCCCCGTGGTCACCCGGTCGAACACGCTCTCCCCGTGCACGCCGAACAGCGCGAGAGCGAACCCGAGCCCGGTGAGGACGACCCACACGACGACCGTGAGGCGGGGATGGCGGGCGACACGACGACCGAGGCTCGAGAACACGAGCGCCAGCATCCCATCCGTCCGCGCCGCGTGTCAGATCCCTCGCGGCGCCGTGGACGACGTTCACCCGACCTCCCCACGCCGGCGGCGTCCGGGCGCGTGGGCGGCGGTGCGTAGGCTCGGGGCATGTCCACCGGTGATCTGTTCGGCGGCGACCTCTTCGGCGCCGCCACCTCCGGCGCGCAGGGCACGCCGCGACCCGGACCGGGGGCCCCGCTCGCCGTGCGCATGCGTCCCGCCGCCCTCGACGAGGTCGCGGGCCAGGCGCACCTGCTCGTCCCCGGCTCGCCCCTGCGGCGCCTCATCGAGTCGGACGCGTCCGGCGGCCGGGCCGCGCCCGGCTCCGTCATCCTCTGGGGCCCGCCCGGCACGGGCAAGACGACGCTCGCCTACCTCATCGCGACCGCGTCCGGTCGCCGCTTCGTCGAGCTCTCCGCCGTCACCGCGGGCGTGAAGGACGTGCGCACCGTCGTCGAGGACGCCCGCCGCCGCCTCGCGACCGGCGGCGAGGAGACCGTCCTGTTCATCGACGAGGTGCACCGCTTCTCCAAGTCCCAGCAGGACGCCCTCCTGCCGAGCGTCGAGAACCGCTGGGTCACGCTCGTCGCGGCGACCACCGAGAACCCGAGCTTCTCCGTGAACTCGCCTCTGCTCTCCCGCTCGCTCCTGCTCACGCTCCAGCCCCTCGGGGACGACGACGTCCGCGCCCTCGTGCGCCGCGCCGTCGCCGACGACCGGGGGCTGGGCGGCCTCGTCGCGCTCACCGACGAGGCAGAGGACCACCTCGTGCGCCTCGCGGGCGGCGACGCGCGCAAGGCGCTCACCGTGCTCGAGGCGGCGGCCGGCGCCGCGCTCTCCGACGCCCCGGTCCCCGCCCCCGTGGCGGCCTCCGAGGACGCGACGACCGACGAGGACGGCGAGCCCGGCCCGGCGGACGGCTCGCCGGTGAGGGTGGACCTCGACGCCGTCGAGCGCGCCGTGGACGTCGCGGCCGTGCGCTACGACCGCGACGGCGACCAGCACTACGACGTCGTCTCCGCGTTCATCAAGTCGATGCGCGGCTCCGACGTCGACGCTTCGCTGCACTACCTCGCCCGCATGATCGCGGCGGGGGAGGACCCGCGCTTCATCGCCCGGCGCATCGTCATCGCCGCCGCGGAGGACGTCGGCATGGCCGACCCGTCCGCGCTCCAGACCGCCGTCGCCGCGGCCCAGGCCGTCCAGCTCATCGGCATGCCCGAGGGACGGATCGTCCTCGCGGAGGCCGTGGTGCACCTCGCGACCGCGCCCAAGTCCAACGCCGCCTACCTCGGCATCGACGCGGCGCTCGCGGACGTCCGTGCCGGGAGGGCCGGGTCCGTCCCGTCGCACCTGCGCGACGCGCACTACCCGGGTGCCAAGCAGCTCGGCCACGGCACCGGGTACCGGTACGCGCACGACGCGCCCCACGGCGTCGCGCCGCAGCAGTACCTGCCCGACACCCTTGTCGGATCCCGGTACTACACGCCGACCGACCGCGGCTACGAGCGCCAGGTCACGGACCGGCTCGGCCGCATCCGCGAGATCCTGGCTCGTGACGATGCTGACCCCGCCCGGACCGCGAGATAGCGATTCCCGGCCCAGATAGCGACCACCGACCTTGTCCGAGGCGGCATGAGGTCGGGGATCGCTATCTCGCGCTGCGCGGTTGCCCGACGACCGTTGTCGGTCGACCACAGGAGCGTCCCCACGGGTCGTCGTCCACAGGTGGCGGCAGTGCGGGGTGCCGTCGCTCGGCCGTCAGCGCTGAGATGGCTGCCATGCCGACGACACGTCCACCGTCCCGTCCAGGGAGCCCGATCCCGCGCCCGCGCAGCCTTCCCGCCGTCGTGCGCTCGACGCCCGAGCGCGAGGACGAGATCCGTGCGGCGCGGCGGCGCGGAGAGCTCCTCCGCCTGCGTCGCGGGGTGTACGTCGCGTCCGCTCCGCACGCAGAGGGCCCTGCGAGCGTGGCGCTCGAGCGTGAACGACAGCACCTCACCCATCTTGCCGCCGTGCTCGAGTCGCTCACCACCGACCTGTGGGTGAGTCACACGAGCGCCGCGCTGCTGTGGGGTTGCTGGACGTACGGGCTCCGACCCGAGGCGGAGATCACTCAGCTGCGGCCGCCCGACGTCCGGGCGTCGGCCGGGCCCGTGCGTCGTCACTGGACGGTGCTGCCCACGCGTGACCGCACGACACTCGCCGGTGTGCCCGTGACGACGCTCGAGCGCACGGTCGTCGACTGCGCGCTCACCCTGCCGGGCGAGCAGGCCGTGGTCGTCGCGGACTCGGCGTCGCGCATCGGGATCGACCGCTCGCTCGTCCGGCGGATCCTCGCGGAGTCGGTGGGCAAGAGGGGTGTGCGCTCGGCGCGCAGGGTGCTGGCGATCGCCGACGGCGCCGTGGAGTCTCCGGGGGAGTCCCGCCTACGCTGGGTTCTGGGTGAAGCGGGACTGCCTCCGTTGTCGGCCGCGATCGCGGTCTCGACGTGGGTGGGTCAGCGGTGGGTCGACCTCGGTTGGCAGGATCTCAAGGTCGGGCTCGAGTTCGACGGACGTCTCAAGTATCGGGGCGCGCCCGACGAGGTCGAGAGCGCTCTGTACGAGGAGAAACGGCGCCACGACGCGCTGGTCGAGGCGGGCTGGATCCTCCTCCGGGTCTCCTGGGAGGACCTCGACGACCCGGACCGGCTCATCGCGCGCGTCCTCACTGCCCGAGGACGGGCCTCCGCGAGATAGCGACGCCCGGCACGACCAGGGCCAGAATGATGGTCGAGCGTCGCTATCTCGGCGGGGGATCGCTATCTCGCGGGTGCGGTAGACTTCTCAGGTTGCCTTCACGGCGACCACCTGGGACCTCGGCCCCGACCCGCCCTCTCCCTCGGAGAGATGCGTGGTCCATCGGCTGGTCCCGCACCCGGACCCGATCTCTCGGGACCAGGTGTGACGTCAGTACCCACACGACAGGAATGAGATACCGCTGTGACGTCTGTCAAGCGCTCGCGCCGCCAGGTCCGCCTGAGCCGCGCCCTGGGCATCGCCCTCACCCCGAAGGCCGTCAAGCACTTCGAGAAGCGCCCGTACCCCCCGGGTGAGCACGGCCGCGCCCGCCGCCGCACCGAGTCGGACTACGCGGTCCGTCTCCGCGAGAAGCAGCGTCTGCGCGCCCAGTACATGCTCCGCGAGAAGCAGCTCGCGCGTGCGTACGAGGAGGCCCGCAAGGACAAGGGTCTGACCGGTGAGGCGCTCGTCGAGAACCTCGAGACCCGCCTCGACGCGCTCGTGCTGCGCGCCGGCTTCGCCCGCACCATCCTGCAGGCGCGCCAGGCGGTCACGCACCGCCACATCCTCGTCGACGGCAAGATCGTGGACCGCCCGTCGTTCCGCGTGAAGCCCGGCCAGACCCTCCAGGTCAAGCCGAAGAGCCAGGCGACGACGCCGTTCCAGGTCGCGGCCGCAGGCGCGCACCGCGACGTCCTCCCGGCCGTCCCGGGCTACCTGGACGTCCAGCTCGAGAAGCTGAGCGCGATCCTCACGCGTCGCCCGAAGCGCGCCGAGGTCCCCGTGCAGTGCGAGGTCCAGCTCGTCGTCGAGTACTACGCTCGCTGACCCTCGCTCCGGACGCCTCGCTCACCGCTTCGTCGGCGAGCGAGGCGTTCGTGCGTCCGGGCCGGTCCCGCCGGCCCTCGTGGTGAGACCGTCGGGGCCGTCGTGCCGTGCCCGACGGCGGTCCCCGCCCTGGTGCGGGTAGTGTTTCGCGAAGTCGTGGGCACGTCCGTGAGGACTCCCGCGGCGCCGTGGACCGTCCCGCGCGACGTCCGCGCACAAGGCACCGTGACTGGCACTGGAGGAAGAATGTCCCTGGGAGACGTGGCCGGCCTCATCGCAGCCATCGCGTTCGTGCTGCTCGTCGGCCTGCTCGCGGTGCCGCTCCTCAAGCTCGGTCGCGTGCTCGACGAGGCGCGCGCGAGCATCAAGGAGGTCACGGACCACTCCGTCCCGATCCTCGACGAGGCCGCGACGACGGTCGCAACGACCAACAGCCAGCTCGTCAAGGTCGACACGATCACGACGTCGGCCGCCCAGGTGAGCGAGAACGTCTCCGCCCTCACGGGACTGTACGCCGCGACGTTCGGCGCCCCGCTGGTGAAGGTCGCCGCGTTCACCTACGGCGTGCGCCAGGCGGCCGCCCGCTCGTTCGGTCGGCGCCGTTCGTCGGACGGCGCCGGACGTGCCGAGGGGTCGCGCTGATGCGCCGCGTCTTCTGGGTCGGCGTCGGGGTCGCGATCACGGTCGTGGTCGTCGTCCGCGGCAAGAAGATCCTCGCGCGCTACGCGCCGGCGTCGCTCGTGGACCAGGCGACGGAGCAGGTCAACGGGCTGGGCGAGAAGGTCGTCGGGATCGCCCGCGACTTCCGCGCGGAGTTCACGCTCGCGCGCGACGCGCGCGAGCAGGAGCTCATGGCTGCGCTCCTCGCGGAGGGCCAGG
Organism: Cellulosimicrobium sp. NPDC055967; assembly: GCF_042269845.1. Classification (NCBI taxonomy): domain Bacteria; kingdom Bacillati; phylum Actinomycetota; class Actinomycetes; order Micrococcales; family Promicromonosporaceae; genus Cellulosimicrobium; species Cellulosimicrobium sp. NPDC055967. Next base: position 107,042 of record NZ_JBHJYJ010000004.1, read on the forward strand.
AGGACCCCGACGTCGTCCGAGCGCGCCGCGCGGCCGGCCGCCACACGCGCCCGGCCGCGGGAGACCCCAGCCCCTTCGACGACACCGACGACGTCGAGGACCTCCTCGGCTACTCGTTCTAGGACGCGCGGCCTGGCGCCGCGACCACAGCAAGCACCCCGCACGACCACCGACCGCACCCGAAGGACATCATGCGCACCGCCGAGATCCGCAAGCGCTGGCTCGACTACTTCGCCGACCGCGACCACACCGTCGTGCCCTCGGCGTCGCTCGTCTCCCCGGACCCGTCCACGCTGTTCACCATCGCGGGCATGGTCCCGTTCATCCCGTACATGACGGGCGAGCAGACCCCGCCCTGGGACCGTGCGACGAGCGTCCAGAAGTGCGTGCGCACGCTCGACATCGACGAGGTCGGCAAGACGACCCGTCACGGCACGTTCTTCCAGATGAACGGCAACTTCTCCTTCGGGGACTACTTCAAGGAAGGCGCGATCACCTACGCGTGGGACCTCGTCACGGGTTCGCGCGAGGAGGGCAAGTACGGGTTCGACCCGGAGACCGTCTGGGTGACCGTCTACCACGACGACGACGAGGCACGGCAGCTCTGGAAGCGCATCGCCGGCCTGCCCGACGAGCGCATCCAGGCGCGCGGCAAGAAGGACAACTACTGGTCCACGGGCCAGCCCGGTCCCGCCGGCCCGTGCTCGGAGATCTACATCGACCGCGGCCCGGAGTTCGGCCAGGAGGGTGGCCCCGTCGTCGACGAGGACCGCTACCTCGAGATCTGGAACCTCGTGTTCATGCAGTACGCGATCGACGACGTGAAGTCGAAGGAGGAGTTCCGGATCGTCTCGGAGCTCGCGCGCAAGAACATCGACACGGGCATGGGCCTGGAGCGCGTCGCCTACCTGCTCCAGGGCAAGGACAACCTCTACGAGATCGACGAGGTGTTCCCCGTCATCGCGGCCGCCGAGGCGCTCTCGGGCCGGCGCTACGGCGCGAACCAGGAGGACGACGTGCGCATGCGCGTCGTGGCCGACCACGTCCGTTCGGCGCTCATGATCATGAACGACGGCGTGCGCCCCTCGAACGAGGGCCGCGGCTACGTCCTGCGCCGCCTGCTGCGCCGCTCCGTGCGCGCGATGCGCCTGCTCGGCGTCGAGGACCGCGCGATGCCCGCGCTGCTCCCCGTCAGCCGCGACGCGATGGCGCCGTCGTACCCGGAGGTCGCGACCGACTTCGAGCGCATCTCGAACGTCGCGTACACGGAGGAGGACGCGTTCCGTCGCACCCTCACCTCGGGGACGACGATCCTCGACACGGCCGTCACCAAGGCCAAGGCCGCCGCGGGGACGGGCGGGGTGCCGCTGCTCGGCGGCGACCAGGCGTTCGCCCTGCACGACACGTACGGCTTCCCGATCGACCTCACGCTCGAGATGGCCGCCGAGCAGGGCGTCCAGGTCGACGAGAAGGCGTTCCGCGCCCTCATGACCGAGCAGCGCCAGCGCGCCCGCGCCGACGCGCTCGCCAAGCGTTCGGGCGGGGTCGACACGGCCGCCTACGAGTCGCTCGCGGGCGAGCTCTCCGCCCCCGTCGAGTTCCTCGGGTACACCGAGTCCTCCGCGTCGGTGCGCGTCGCGGGCCTGCTCGTCGACGGCGTGCCCGCGCCCGCCGCGACCGCGCCCGCGGACGTCGAGGTCGTGCTCGACCGCACCCCGTTCTACGCCGAGGCCGGCGGCCAGCTCGCCGACCACGGGACGATCGTGCTCGACGGCGGCGCGACCATCGAGGTGGACGACGTGCAGCGCCCGATCAAGGGCCTGTCGGTGCACCGTGGCCGCCTCGTCGAGGGGACGGCGGCGCTCGGCGACCCCGGCACCGCGACGATCGACCGCGACCGCCGCAAGGCGATCAGCCGCGCACACTCGGCGACGCACATGATCCACAAGGCGCTCCAGGAGTCGCTCGGCAAGGAGTCGACCCAGGCCGGCTCGGAGAACGCGCCGAGCCGCATCCGCTTCGACTTCCGCCGCTCGTCGGCCGTGCCCGCGGGCGCGCTGTCGGAGATCGAGGAGCGGGTCAACACCCAGCTCCAGGAGAACCTCGAGGTCACGGACCAGCTCATGCCGATCACCGAGGCGCGCGCCCTGGGTGCCATGGCGCTGTTCGGCGAGAAGTACGGCGACGTCGTGCGCGTGGTGTCGATCGGCGGTGACTGGTCGCGCGAGCTGTGCGCGGGCACGCACGTGCGCCAGACGGGCCAGCTCGGCCTCGTCACGCTGCTCGGCGAGTCGTCCATCGGCTCGGGCGTGCGTCGCGTCGACGCCCTGGTCGGCGACGGCGCCTACGGGTTCCAGGCCAAGGAGCACGCGCTCGTCGGCCAGCTCACCGGGCTGCTCAACGTGCGGACCGAGGAGCTCCCGGACCGCGTGGGCGCGCTCGTGTCGCGTCTGCGGGACGCGGAGAAGGAGCTCGCGCAGCTCCGGCAGTCCCAGCTCCTCGCGGTGGCGGGCACGCTCGCCGCCGGTGCGGAGCTCGCGGGCGGCACGCGCGTCGTCGCGCACGACGCCGGCGAGGTCGCCTCCGCGGACGACCTCCGTGCGCTGGCGCTCGACGTGCGCGGTCGCCTCGGCGAGTCGGAGCCCGCCGTCGTGGCGGTCGGGGGCGTCGCGAAGGACCGCCCGCAGGTGGTCGTCGTGACCAACGCGTCGGCCCGTGCGACGGGCCTGCGCGCCGGCGTGCTCGCCAAGGCGGCCGCCCAGACCCTGGGTGGTGGTGGCGGCGGCAAGGACGACATGGCCCAGGGCGGCGGCACGGACGTCTCGGCGCTGCCCGCCGCCCTGCAGGGCGTGCGCGACGGCGCTGCGGCGGCCGCGTGACGGCCGTCCCCCCGCTGCCCGCCGACGACGGGCGCGCCCCCGTCCCGCGCGGGGCGCGCCTGGGCGTCGACGTGGGCAGCGTGCGCGTCGGACTCGCGGCGAGCGACCCCGACGGGCTCGTCGCGACCCCGGTCGAGACCCTCGCGCGTGACACGAAGGCCGGAGCCGCGGTCCCGACGGACGTCGCGCGGATCGCGGCCGAGGTCGACGAGCGCGGCGCCCGGGTGGTCTACGTCGGCCTCCCGCGCCACCTCTCCGGGGGAGAGGGTGCCGCCGCCCAGGGGGCGCGGGCGTACGCTGGACTGGTGGCACGCGTCGTCGCGCCGGTGCCGGTGCACCTCGTCGACGAGCGGATGACGACCGTCAGCGCGCACCAGGCGCTGCACGCATCGGGGCGCGCCGGTCGCAAGCACCGGAGCGTCGTCGACCAGGCGGCCGCCGTTATCATTCTGCAATCCGCTCTCGAGGCCGAGCGGGGCGCGGGGGCGCGCGCCGGAGAACCTGTAGACCCGACAGGAGACCACCGACCGTGACCGACCTGTTCGAACGGCCCGCCGTCCAGGGCGAGCAGCAGCCCGCGCGCTCGTCGCGCTCGGAGCAGCGCGCCCGCCGGGCGGCGAAGAAGCGACGCCAGCGCCGGCGTCGCCGCGCGCTCGTCGTCCTGCTCGTCTCCCTCCTCGTGGTGGGCGGCGCGGGGTACCTGCTGCTCGACAACGCCTCCGACCTCTTCGGGTTCGCGAACCCGCTCGAGGCCAAGGACTTCGAGGGCCCGGGCACGGACCCCGTCGACGTCGTCATCGAGCCCGGCTCGACCGGCCGCGACATGGGTGCGGTCCTGACCGAGGCCGGCGTCGTCGCCAGCTCGGCGGCGTTCGCGAAGGCGTTCGAGGAGAACCCGAACGCGGGGAAGATCCAGCCGGGAACCCACACGCTGCTCCTCGGCATGCCGGCCAAGGACGCCGTCGCGCGCCTCGTGGCGAACGACTCGCGGGTCGAGACCAAGATCACGATCCCCGAGGGCTACACGGTCAAGCAGATCCTCGAGAAGGCGTCCTCCGTGACGGACATCCCCGTCGCCGACTTCGAGGCCGCGATGGCCGACACCGCCGCCATGGGCCTGCCAGCGGAGGCGAACGGCAACTACGAGGGCTGGCTCTACCCGACGACGTACGTCCTCGAGCCGGGCGACGTCAACGCGACGGGCATCATCCAGGGCATGGTCAGCCAGACCCTGAGCGAGCTCGCCGACCTCGGCGTCCCGCCGGAGCGCTTCCAGGAGGTGCTCACGATGGCGTCGATCGTCGAGTGGGAGGGCAAGAACGCCGAGCAGCGCGGGATGGTCGCGCGGGTGATCTACAACCGCATCGCGGACGGCATGCCCCTCGGCATGGACGCGATCGACGTCTACGGGCTCGGAAAGCCTCAGAACGAGATCACGACCGAGGAGTTCCAGAACCCCGACCTGCCCTACGCGTCGCGCGTGCACCAGGGCCTGCCGCCGACCCCGATCGGGAGCCCCAGCCGCGAGAGCGTGCAGGCGGTCATGAACGCGCCCGACGGCCCGTGGCTCTGGTACGTGACCGTCAACCTGGACACGGGCGAGACGAAGTTCACCGACACGTACGCCGAGTTCGAGCAGTTCAAGCAGGAGTACCGGCAGTGGCTCGCGGAGAACGGCGGGTGAGCGCCGCGCGCGCTCCGCGACGGGCGGCCGTCCTCGGCCACCCCGTCGCCCACTCGCTGTCGCCGGTGCTGCACCGGACCGCGTACGAGGCGCTCGGCCTGGACGGCTGGTCGTACGAGGCGATCGACACGACCGAGGAGCAGCTCTCGGCGCTGGTCAACGGGCTCGACGCGTCGTGGGCGGGCCTGAGTCTGACCATGCCGCTCAAGCACGCCGTGATCCCGCTGCTCGACCACGTCGACCCGCTCGCGAACGTCGTCGGCGCGGTGAACACGCTCGTCGTGCAGCCCACCGGCGGGCGGCGCCCGACGTTCGTCGGGACGAACACCGACGTGCACGGGCTCGTCGCCGCGCTCCGCGAGGGGCTGGGGGAGCGGGACGCGCGGACCGCCGTCGTGCTCGGCGCGGGCGCGACCGCCGCGTCCACGCTCGCCGCCCTCGCCGAGCTCGGCTGCACCACGCCGACGGTCATGGTGCGCGCGCTCGGGCGCACCGGCACGCTCCAGCGCGCGGCGCACCGCATGGGCGTCGAGCCGCGCTTCGAGATCCTCGACCCGTCGTCGCCCGCGCTCGTCGCCCGACTCGCGCAGGCCGACGCGGTCGTGGCGACCCTGCCGTCGCGCGCGGCCGACCCGGTGGCCGAGGCGCTGGCACAGGCGGCCGCGCCGGTCGCAGGCGTGCTGCTCGACGTCGTCTACGACCCCCGGCCCACGGCGCTCTCGGCGGCCTGGGCCGCGGCGGGAGGCACCGTGGTCGGCGGCGAGCGCATGCTCCTGCACCAGGCGGCCGAGCAGGTGCGGCTCATGACGGGCAGGGTGGCGCCGCTGGAGGCCATGGATCGGGCGCTCACGTCCGCGCTGAGCGTCCCGGCCTGACGCGCGTCCCCGCGTCGCAGGGCCCGCCGGCCCGGCATGAGGCACCGCTCACGCGAGCGCGTACGCCCCGGCCATCGCGCCACCGAGCACGGCGGCGAGGCCCGCGCCGGCGACCATGAAGGGCCCGAACGGGACGGCGGTGTCCCGACGGGCTCGTCGCAGGACGACCAGCCCGAGCGCCCACGCGCCCCCGAGCAGGAACGGCAGGACGAGCCCGGTGACCAGCTCGCCCCAGCCGATCCAGGCGAGCGGCGTGCCGAGCATCCCCGCGAGCTTCACGTCGCCGAAGCCGAGACCCGGCGGGTACGCGATCCGGAGCGCGGCGTAGGCGCCGAAGCCCAGGGCGCCCCCGAGAAGCGCGCGCACGAGGGCGGCGCCGTCCCCGGTCCCGAGCGCGGCGACGGCGAGGAGCAGGACCGACCCGAGCCACGTCGGCAGGAGGACGACGTCGGGCAGCCGGTGCGTGCGCGCGTCGACGACGGCCGCGAGCGTGCCGGCCGCGGCGACGAGCACGAGGGCGGGCGTCGCCCAGGAGGTCGCGGACCACCACGCCGCGCTGGCCGCCGCGAGGACCGCGAGGACGCCCCCGGCCGGCCCGGCCACCCGGAGCTCCCGGCTCAGGGCCGCACCACGGCGCCGGAGCCACGACCGCGCGTCGGCCTCCTCGTGCGCAGCCGCCACCGGAGCGTCGCCGCACGACCGCGTGCCGTCGACCGTCGTCCCGTCCCCCTGCTGGACCATGCGCGGCACCGTAGCGCGCCCGCGCGGGGGCGCGCCGTCGTCGTCCACAGCCCTCCGGTCCGCACTGCGGGCGGCCGCCGGGACGTGCGCGCCGACGTGGGAGGATGGCGATCATGCTGCGTTGGTTGACATCGGGTGAGTCGCACGGTGAGGCGCTGGTCGGGATCCTCGACGGGCTGCCCGCGGGCGTCGAGCTCACGACGGACGACGTGAAGGCCGCGCTCGCGCGTCGTCGCCTCGGGTACGGGCGCGGCTCGCGCCAGAAGTTCGAGCAGGACGTGCTGCGCGTCCTCGGCGGGCTGCGCCACGGCGTGACCCAGGGCGGCCCGCTCGCGCTCGAGATCGCGAACTCGGAGTGGCCCAAGTGGGTCGACGTCATGTCCGCCGACCCCGTGCCGCCCGAGGCTCTCCAGGTCGACGCCGGGACGGGCGACGTGCGCGAGATCGCCCGCAACCGGCCCCTCACGCGCCCGCGCCCCGGCCACGCCGACCTCGTGGGCATGCGCAAGTACGGCTTCGACGACGCCCGCCCCGTGCTGGAGCGCGCGTCGGCGCGCGAGACGGCGACGCGCGTCGCCCTCGGCGCGGCGGCTGCGAAGTTCCTCAAGCAGGCGCTCGGCGTCCGCCTCGTGTCGCACGTCGTGGGCATCGGCCCCGTCGAGGTCCCCGAGGACGCCGCGGTGCCCGGGCCCGACGACGTCGCCGCGCTCGACGCCGACCCGGTGCGCTGCTTCGACGCCGCGACGTCCGCGGCGATGGTCGCCGAGATCGACGAGTGCCAGAAGGCGGGCGACACGCTCGGCGGCGTCGTCGAGGTGCTCGCCTACGGCGTCCCGTCCGGGCTCGGCACCTACGCGCAGAGCGACCGGCGCCTCGACGCCCGTCTCGCCGCGGTGCTCATGGGCATCCAGGCGATCAAGGGCGTCGAGGTCGGCGACGGCTTCCGCACCGCGCGCCGCCGCGGCTCCGCCGCGCACGACGAGATCGAGCGCGGCACCGACGGCCGCATCCACCGCCTGAGCAACCGCGCGGGCGGCGTCGAGGGCGGCATGTCGAACGGCGAGGTCGTGCGCGTGCGCGCCGCGATGAAGCCCATCTCCACCGTGCCGCGCGCGCTCGCGACGGTCGACGTCGTCACGGGCGAGGTCGCCAAGGCCCAGCACCAGCGCTCGGACGTGTGCGCCGTCCCGCCGGCGGCGGTCGTCGCCGAGGCCATGGTCGCGCTCGTGCTCGCCGAGCAGGCGCTCGAGAAGTTCGGCGGCGACTCCGTCGCGGAGGTCCGCCGCAACGCCGAGGCGTACCTCGCGGCGATCCCGGAGCTGCAGCGCTGATGACGCCCGTCCCTCCGGGCACGCGCCCGGTCGTCGTCCTCGTCGGCCCGCCCGGCAGCGGCAAGTCGACGGTGTCGCGCCACCTCGCGGACCTGCTGGGCCTCGCGCAGCGCGACACCGACACCGACGTCGAGACCACGGCGGGCAAGCCCGTCGCCGACATCTTCGTCGACCACGGCGAGCCGCACTTCCGCGAGCTGGAGCGCGAGGCCGTGACGACGGCGCTCGCGACCCACGACGGCGTGCTCGCCCTGGGTGGTGGCGCCGTCCTCGACGAGCACACGCAGACCGCCCTCGCGGCGTACGTCGCGGCGGGCGGCGCCGTGGTGTTCCTCGACGTGAGCCTCGCGCACGCGGCGCCGCGCGTCGGGCTCAACCAGTCGCGCCCGCTCCTGCTGGGCAACCCGCGGGCACGGTGGGCCGCCCTCATGGAGGCGCGGCGTCCCGTCTACGAGCGCGTCGCGACGCTGCACGTCGTCACCGACGCGCGCACGCCCGCGCAGGTCGCCCAGGAGATCCGGGCGCACCTCGCGGGCGGCGGCGACGCGGCGGACCGTGCCGCGGCGCCCGCCCCCGCCGACACCCCGGCCGAACAGGAGAACGCGTGAGCGACACGACCCCCGCCCCGGAGTCCGACCAGAACCCCGCGCCGACGCGCGTGCGGGTCGACGGGCACCAGCCGTACGACGTCGTCGTGGGACGGCACCTGCTCGGCGAGCTGCCCACCATGCTCGGCGACCGGGTGCGCCGCGTGCTCGTGGTCCACCCCGCGGCCCTCGCGGCGACGGCCGAGGTGGTCCACGAGGACCTCAAGGCGTCGGGCTACGAGGCGTACGTCGCGGAGGTCCCGGACGCGGAGGAGGCCAAGACCGCGCAGGTCGCGGCGTTCCTGTGGGGCGTGCTGGGGCAGCTGGACTTCACGCGCACGGACGCGGTCGTCACGGTCGGCGGGGGCGCGACGACCGACCTCGGCGGGTTCGTCGCCGCGACGTGGCTGCGCGGCATCCGCGTGGTGCACGTGCCGACGACGCTGCTCGCGATGGTCGACGCGGCGGTCGGCGGCAAGACGGGCATCAACACCGCCGAGGGCAAGAACCTCGTCGGGTCGTTCCACCCGCCCGCGGGCGTGCTGTGCGACCTCGCGGCGCTCGAGTCGCTCGGGCGCTGGGACTTCGTCGCCGGCATGGCGGAGGTCGTCAAGACGGGCTTCATCGCCGACGAGCGCATCCTCGAGCTCGTCGAGGAGCACGCCGACGCGCTGAGCGCGTGGGGCACGCGCCCGACCACCGACGAGACGTGGGCGGTCGTCGCCGAGCTCGTCGAGCGCTCGATCGCGGTCAAGGCGCGCGTCGTGGGGGAGGACCTCAAGGAGGCCGGCCTGCGCGAGATCCTCAACTACGGGCACACGCTGGGCCACGCGGTCGAGCTCACCGAGCGCTACCAGTGGCGCCACGGCGCCGCCGTCTCCGTCGGCATGGTCTTCGCGGCCGAGCTGTCGCGCCTCGCGGGGAAGCTCGACGACGCGGTCGTCGAGCGCCACCGCGCGATCCTCGGCTCGCTCGGGCTGCCGCTCACGTACCGCGGCGACCGCTGGGAGCAGCTCCTGTCCGCCATGCGCCGCGACAAGAAGTCGCGCGGCGACCTCCTGCGCTTCGTCGTGCTCGACGACGTGGCGCGGCCCACGCGGCTCGAGGGCCCGGACCCGACGCTCCTCGCCGCGGCCTACGCCGAGATCGCGGCCGACGCGCCGGTGGGACGCGGCCCCGTCGCGCTCTGACGTCGCGTCGCCCGCTCGCTCACGCCCACAGGCCGCGCGCGAGGAGCACGTCGCGCAGCAGGTCCGCGCGGTCGGTGACGATCCCGTCGACCCCGAGGTCCAGCAGCCGGTGCATCGTCGCGCGGTCGTTCACGGTCCACGCGTGCACCGCGACGCCCGCCCGGTGAGCGGCGCGGACGAACCCCGAGTCGACGACGCGCACCCAGCCACCGCGCACGGGGACCTGCAGGCAGTCGACCGAGCGCGCCGCGAGGCGGGCGAGCGCGTCCGTGCGCGCCCGCCCGGCGAGGAACATGCCCAGGACGGCGCCCCGCGCCCCCGACACGGTGACGGGGCGCGAGAGCCGCGCCACCGTCGCCTCGCGGCGGGAGGCCGCGAACGACGCGACGCACACGCGGTCGTGCGCGCGCGTGCGCTCGATCGCCCGCGCCACCGGCTCGGCGGCGGCCGCCGACTTCACGTCGACGTTCACCCGCAGGTCCGGCCACGTGCCCAGCACGTCCTCGAGCGACGGCACGGGCTCCGTCCCGCCGATGCGGGCCGCGCGCACGGTGCGCCACGGGAGGTCGGCGACGAGCCCGCGGGCGTCCGTCGTGCGGTCCAGGGACGCGTCGTGGAGCGCGACCGCCACGCCGTCCGACGTCGCGTGGGCGTCCGTCTCGACGTACCGCAGCCCGAGGTCGCGCGCGGCGGCGAAGGCCGCCATGGAGTTCTCCAGGCCCGCGCGCGAGAACCCGCGGTGCGCGAGCGCGACGAAGGGTGCCTCCAGGTAGCCGCCGGCGCGGCCCGCGGCGACGCTCATGCCGCGACCCGCACGACGTGCTCGTCCAACCAGCCGGCGAGAGACCTCAGGTAGCTCGCGCGCGGCCCCTCGGCGGAGAGCGTGAGGTCGTGCACGGCGCCGGGGACGACGAGCTCCGTCACGTCGCGCCCGAGCCGCGGTGCGAGCCGGGCGATCTGGGCGACGTCGAGCACGGTGTCGGTCGTGCCCAGGTCCGGGCCGCTCGGTTCGTCCGTTCCCGAGCGTTCGGCCCGCGCCACGAGCACCGGGCACGCGACCTCCAGGCCACGCGCCACGCGCGCGTGCCCCTGGCGCACCGCCCGCAGCCAGCCCTCCCAGCGGGCGCGGGGGACGGCGACGAGGCTCACCCCGCCAGCGTGCCCGACGGCGCGGCCCGCCGCGCGTCGAGAAGCCCCCGTGCCGTGGGGCCCGACCACGGCACGAGCACGTACGCGCCGCGCGCCCACGGCGCCGCTAGGCTCGGGCGCCATGGAACGCGTGCTGGTCCTCAACGGACCCAACCTCGGCCGGCTCGGTGTGCGCGAGCCGGAGATCTACGGCTCGGCGTCGATGGCCGACCTCCAGGAGTCCGCGGTCGCGTGGGGGAGCGCGCTCGACCTCGCGGTCGACGTGCGCCAGACCGACGACGAGTCCGAGCTCGTCGGCTGGCTCCACGAGGCCGTCGACGCGCGCGCCCACGTCGTGCTCAACCCGGCTGCGTTCACCCACTACTCCTACGCCGTGCGCGACGCCGCAGCGCAGGTCACGACCTCCGGCCTCCTGCTCGTCGAGGTGCACCTGAGCAACCCCGCGGCGCGCGAGGCGTTCCGCAGCCACTCCGTCGTCGGTGCGATCGCCACGGGTACGATCGCCGGTTTCGGGTTCGACTCGTACCGCCTCGCGCTCGAGGCGCTCGCGGCCCGGCTGCGGGGCTGACGTGGCGTCGTCCGGTACGGACCGGCGACCTTGATCCCTCGCCATCAAGTCCCCATGCTTGATTCGTCTGTCTCAAGGGTCTAGCCTGGATCGTATGTTCGTCCTCACCGTCGACCAGCGCGGGAGCACGGGGCACCCGGACCGGGTGCCCGAGGTGCTCGCGCGCCTGGGCGAGCTCCTCGACGGCCGCCCCGGCGTCGTGATCCCGTTCGACCGGACCGTGGGCGACGAGGTGCAGGGCGTGCTCGACGACGCCGGCACCGTGGTCGAGGTCGTGCTGGACCTGCTGCGCGACGGCGGCTGGAGCGTCGGCGTCGGCACCGGGAGCGTCGACGAGCCCCTGCCCGCGGTCTCGCGCGAGGCGTCGGGAGAGGCGTTCGTGCGGGCGCGGGAGGCGGTCGAGCAGGCCAAGTCGCGCACGGCGACGGCGCCCGTCGCCGTCCGGGGCGAGCCGTCGGCGCGGGCGGCCGAGGTCGAGGCGCTCCTGCGCCTCCTCGCGGCGGTCGTGGAGCGGCGGACCGCGCCGGGGTGGGAGGCGGTCGACACGCTCGCGCGTGTGGGTGGTACCCAGAAGGATGTGGCCCGCGTGCTCGGGGTCTCCGAGCAGGCCGTGAGCCAGCGGCTGCGCGTCGCGCTGTGGCCCGAAGAGGCTGCGGTGCGGCCCGTGGTGGCGAGGCTGCTGGGCGAGCTCGGGGCGAGCCGACGGGGTGAGCCGTCGGAGGATCTGCGGGAGGGCGGGAGATGACGGACCCGGTGTCGGTCGTGCTGGTCGTGCTGGTGTGGGTCGTGGCGCTCGCGGCGAGCGTGCTCGGCGGAGGTGCCGTGACGCAGTGGGTGCTGCGCGCCGCGGCGCGCTCCGGCGACCCGGGCCGGGCGGGGCGCGCGAGGTCGCGGGCCGCCGCGGCGGACCCGGCCGCCGTCCCCGTCCCCCCGCCGCCGCCTCCGGCGACCGGGCCCATCGGCACCGAGGCAGTCAAGGCGCTGCGCGGCGGCACGTGGATCGGGATCCTCGAACGGTTCGCCATCACCGGCTGCCTCCTCGCCGGGGAGCCCGGCGGGATCGCCTTCGTCGTGGCGATCAAGGGCCTCGGGCGCTACCCGGAGCTGCGCGAGCACCCCGTCGCGTCCGAGCGGTTCGTCATCGGCACCCTCGCCTCGATGTGCTGGGCGGCGACCGTGGGCGTCGTCGCGAACGCGGTCCTCGTCGCGCTCCGGTAGGATCGTCAAGGCCCATTTCCGCATCCCGTCCTCGAGGACCCTGTCGTGCCGTCCCGGCACGCGGTTCCGCGTGGGGCGGAGACCGCAGACCCTCCGACAGGAAGACGAACGTGGCGACCACCAACGACATCAAGAACGGCACCGTGCTGCGACTCGACGGCCAGCTGTGGACCGTGATCGAGTTCCAGCACGTCAAGCCCGGCAAGGGTGGCGCGTTCGTCCGCACCAAGATCAAGAACGTCATGACGGGCAAGACGATCGACAAGACGTTCAACGCCGGCCTCAAGATCGAGACGGCCAACGTCGACCGCCGCGACTTCCAGTACCTGTACCAGGACGGTGCCGACTACGTGTTCATGGACACCTCGACGTACGACCAGATCACGATCTCGGCCGAGATCGTGGGCGACGCCAAGGACTACATGCTCGAGAACCAGAACGTGCTCGTCGCGTCCAACGACGGTCAGCCGCTCTACATCGAGCTCCCCGCCTCGGTGGTCCTCGAGATCACGTACACCGAGCCCGGCCTCCAGGGCGACCGCTCCACGGGCGGCACCAAGCCGGCGACGCTCGAGACGGGCGCACAGATCCAGGTCCCGCTCTTCCTCGAGCAGGGCACCAAGGTCAAGGTCGACACGCGCGACGGCTCGTACCTCGGCCGCGTGAACGACTGACCAGGCGCCCCGAGAGCCGCTGAGAGCAACGAGAGACAGCCGATCACCATGGCCGCACGCACCAAGGCGCGCAAGCGCGCGCTCGACGTCCTCTTCGAGGCGGAGCAGCGTCAGGTGGACCCGACGACCCTCCTCGCGGAGCGCGTCGCCGACCCCGGAACCGCGCAGACCGCCCTGCCGCAGTACGCGGTCGACATCGTCGAGGGCGTGCTCGCGCACCGCGACCGCATCGACGAGCTGATCGAGACGTACTCCCACGGGTGGACGCTCGAGCGGATGCCCGCGGTCGACCGGGCCCTGCTGCGCATCGGCGGCTGGGAGATCCTCTTCAACGACGACGTGCCCGACGTCGTCGCGATCGACGAGGCCGTCGACCTCGCGCGCTCGCTCTCGACCGACGACTCGCCGTCGTTCGTCAACGGGCTGCTCGCGCGGATCGTCGAGATGAAGCCGACGATCACCGCCTGAGCACCCCTGCGGCCCGCCGGGCCGCCACCATCCCGTCGCGGCGTCGGTCACCGAGTGTGACCGACGCCGCGTCTCGTCGGGCGGGACGAGCACCCGGCCTGGGATGGGCGGCGGTAGGGTGGGTGACCGTCAGACATCCTTTAAGGCCCGTCCCGTGAGGCGGGGAAGGAGGTCGCCGGACATGAGCTCTGGCGCTGCTGTGCCCACACCCGATTCACCGACCCCCGAGGCAGGGACCGTCGTCCTGACGGCCGCCGACATCTCCCGCGCGCTGACGCGCATCGCCCACGAGATCGTGGAGCGCAACAAGGGGGCCCACGACCTCGTCCTCCTCGGCATCCCGACGCGCGGGGTCCCGCTCGCGACGCGGCTCGCCGAGCGCCTCGCCGTGATCGAGGGGACGCCCGCCGACGACGACCCCGACCCCGCCGCGATCGTCGGCGAGCTCGACGTCACGATGTACCGCGACGACCTGCACCGCCACCCGACGCGCACGATCGGCGCGACGCGCCTGCCCGCGTCGGGCATCGACGGCAAGGTCGTGGTCCTCGTCGACGACGTCCTGTACTCCGGTCGCACGATCCGGGCCGCGCTCGACGCGATCAGCGACCTGGGCCGCCCGCGTGCCGTGCAGCTCGCCGCGCTCGTCGACCGCGGCCACCGCGAGCTGCCGATCCGCCCCGACTTCGTCGGGAAGAACCTGCCGACGTCGACGTCCGAGCGCGTCAGCGTGCGCCTCGCCGAGGTCGACGGCGCGCCCGCGGACGGGTCCTCCGCGGACGCGGTCGTGATCCGGTCCGCCACCACCGGGACGGAGGCCCTCGCATGAGGCACCTGCTGTCCACCCAGGACCTCGCGCGCGCCGACGCGGTGCGCATTCTCGACACGGCCGCGCAGATGGCCGCGACGCAGGCGCGAGAGATCAAGAAGCTCCCGACGCTGCGCGGCCGCACGGTCGTCAACCTCTTCTACGAGGACTCGACGCGCACCCGCATCTCGTTCGAGACGGCGGCCAAGCGACTGTCGGCCGACGTCATCAACTTCTCGGCCAAGGGCTCGAGCGTGTCCAAGGGCGAGTCGCTCAAGGACACGGCGCTGACCCTCCAGGCGATGGGCGCGGACGCGGTCGTCGTGCGGCACCAGGCGTCCGGCGCCCCGCACCTGCTCGCCCACGCGGGCTGGCTCGACGCCGCGGTCCTCAACGCCGGCGACGGCACGCACCAGCACCCGACGCAGGCGCTGCTCGACGCGTACACGCTGCGCCGCCACCTGTCCGGGACGGGCCTCACCGCTCCCGGCGCGAGCGGCCCGGACGACGCCGCCGCGCGCGGCGCGGGCCTCGACGGGCGTCACGTGGCGATCGTCGGGGACGTGCTGCACTCGCGCGTCGCGCGCTCCAACGTGCACCTGCTGCACACGCTCGGCGCGCACGTGACGCTCGTCGCCCCGCCGACGCTCCTGCCGGTCGGCGTCCAGACGTGGCCGTGCGAGGTCTCCTACGACCTCGACGCGACTCTCGCCGGCGACACCGCGCACGGCGGCCCGGACGCCGTGATGATGCTGCGCGTGCAGCGCGAGCGCATGAGCGGCTCGGGCGCCGGCGGGGGAGCGTTCTTCCCGAACCCCCTCGAGTACAGCCGCAAGTACGGGCTGGACGCGCGGCGGCTGGGCCTCCTGGCCGAGCACGCGATCGTCATGCACCCCGGGCCGATGAACCGCGGGCTCGAGATCTCCGCGCAGGCGGCGGACTCGCCGCGCGCCGTCATCGTCGAGCAGGTCGCGAACGGCGTCGCCGTGCGCATGGCCGTGCTCTACCTCCTCCTCGCGGGCAGCGACGAGACCGACGCCGCCCCGGCGACGGCCGTCCCGCTCTCGCCCGCCCAGCCTCCCGCCGTCGAAAGGGTCCCCGCCTCGTGAGCAGCGCCGCAACCACCACGTACGTCCTGCGCGGCGCGCGCCCGCTCGGCGGCGACCCCGTCGACCTCGTGCTCTCGGGCGGCGTGATCGCCGAGATCGCGCCGGTCGGCGCCGCGCGGGCCGGGTCCGCGGACGACGCGACGGTCGTCGTCGACGCGACCGGGCTCGTCGCCCTGCCCGGCCTGGTCGACCTGCACACGCACCTGCGCGAGCCGGGCCGCGAGGACGCCGAGACGATCGAGTCCGGCACGCGCGCCGCCGCGGCGGGCGGGTTCACCGCCGTCCACGCGATGGCGAACACGACGCCCGTCGCGGACACGGCCGGCGTCGTCGAGCAGGTGTGGCGCCTCGGTCGCGACGCCGGCTGGGTCGACGTGCACCCGGTCGGGGCGGTCTCCGTCGGGCTCGCGGGCCAGCAGCTCGCCGAGCTCGGGGCCATGGCCGACTCGGCGGCGCGCGTGCGCGTGTTCTCCGACGACGGCAAGTGCGTCGACGACCCGATCCTCATGCGCCGTGCCCTGGAGTACGTCAAGGCGTTCGACGGCGTCGTCGCCCAGCACGCGCAGGAGCCGCGCCTAACCGAGGGCGCCCAGATGAACGAGGGCGTCGTCTCGGCCGAGCTCGGCCTCGCGGGCTGGCCCGCGGTCGCCGAGGAGGCGATCATCGCGCGCGACGTGCTCCTCGCGGAGCACGTCGGCTCGCGCCTGCACGTGTGCCACCTGTCCACCGCGGGCTCGGTCGAGATCGTGCGCTGGGCCAAGGGCCGCGGCATCGACGTGACGGCCGAGGTCACGCCCCACCACCTCGTCCTCACCGACGACCTCGCGCGCGGCTACGACCCCACGTTCAAGGTCAACCCGCCGCTGCGCACCGCCGCGGACGTCGAGGCCGTGCGCGAGGGGCTCGCGGACGGCACGATCGACATCGTCGCGACCGACCACGCGCCGCACGCCCGCGAGGACAAGGACTGCGAGTGGGCGGCGGCCGCGTTCGGCATGACCGGCCTGGAGACGGCGCTGAGTGTCGTCCAGCAGACCATGGTCGACACCGGCCGCCTCACGTGGGCCGACGTCGCGCGCGTGCTCTCGAACGCGCCCGCGCGGATCGGCCGCATCGACACCGGCGAGCGCGCCCAGGGCCGCCCGCTCGAGGTCGGTGAGCCCGCGAACGTCACGCTCGTCGACCCGGCCGCGCGCCGCGTCGTCGACGGCGCCGGGCAGGTCACGGCGAGCACCAACACGCCGTTCCAGGGCCGCGAGCTGCCCGGTGCCGTCGTCGCGACGTTCCTGCGCGGGCGGGCCACGGTGCTCGACGGCGCACCCGTCCCGGCGGGCGCCGACGCGCAGGGGGTGGGGGCGTGAACCTGCCCCAGCCCGTCGCGGTCGGCATCTGGGTCGTCCTCGGCGTCGTCCTCCTGACGCTCGTCCTCGTCGGCCGCCGCCGCCTCGTGCGCCGCTCGGCCGGCGTCGTCCCGACGCCCCCGGCGGTGCCCGCCGAGACCGCGCGGGGCGCCGTCGTGCTCGGGCCGCTCGACGCGCTCTACGTGTCCAGCACGCTCGCGGGCGACTGGCTGGCCCGCGTCGGGGCCCACGGGCTCGGCGACCGGTCCCAGGCCCAGGTCACCGTGCACGACGGCGGCCTGCTCGTCGAGCGCAGCGGCGCCCCGGACCTGTGGGTGCCCGCCGCCGCGGTCGGGGGCGTGGCCCTCACGCCCGGGATGGCCGGCAAGTTCGTCGGCAAGGAGGCCATCGTCGTCGTGACGTGGACCGTGCCCGGGGAGCCGGTCCCTGCCGACGCGCCCGATGCTCCGGCGAACCCCGAGGTCCGGCTCGACACCGGCCTCCTGCCCCGCCACGACCACGACGTCGCGCGCCTCCTGGAGGCCGTCCGCGGTCTCGCCGGACGCGCCGACGCCGACCACGACGCACCCGCCGACGACGGCGCGCACGAGCGACGACCGGAGGCGCCGAGCGGCGCCGCCCCCGCAGACCCCGTAGACCCGGCGCCGGCGCGCGAGAGCGCCGCCCCCGGCACCGACGAGAACGACGAGGAAGCACCGTGACCGCCCCAGTGAACACAGCGACCACCCTGACCTCAGCTACCGCACCGCCCGCCGACCGGGCCCTGATCGTCCTCGAGGACGGGACCGTGCAGACCGGCCGCGCGTACGGCGCGCGCGGCACCACGGTCGGCGAGATCGTCTTCAACACTGGCATGACCGGCTACCAGGAGACGCTCACGGACCCCTCCTACCACCGCCAGATCGTCGTCATGACCGCGCCCCACATCGGGAACACCGGCGTCAACGACGAGGACCCCGAGTCCGGCAAGATCTGGGTCGCCGGGTACGTCGTGCGCGACGCCGCGCGGCGCGCGTCCAGCTGGCGTGCGCAGCGCACCCTCGACGAGGAGCTCGCGGCGCAGGGCGTCGTCGGCATCTGCGACGTCGACACGCGCGCCCTGACGCGCCACCTGCGCGAGCTCGGCGTCATGCGCGCGGGCATCTTCTCCGGCGACGCGCTCGTGCGCGACGGCTACCCGCGCACCGTCGAGGACCTCGTCGCCGAGGTCAAGGCGGCGCCCTCGATGGCCGGCGCCGACCTCGCGCGCGAGGTGAGCACGGACACGGCGTACGTCGTCGAGCCCTTCGAGGGCACGACGCCCGACGGCGAGCCCGTCGCGACCGTCGTCGCCGTCGACCTCGGCATCAAGTCCATGACGCCGCAGCGCCTCGCGCAGCGTGGGGTGCGCGTGCACGTGGTGCCTGCCGCCTCGACGATCGAGGACGTCATGGCGTACGCGCCCGACGGCGTGTTCTTCTCCAACGGCCCCGGCGACCCGGGCGCCGCGACGCACGAGGTCGATCTGCTCCGCGGCGTCCTGGACCGCGGCACCCCGTTCTTCGGGATCTGCTTCGGCAACCAGATCCTCGGCCGCGCCCTCGGGTACGGCACGTACAAGCTCGCGTACGGCCACCGCGGCATCAACCAGCCCGTCATGGACCGCCGCACCGGCAAGGTCGAGGTCACCGCGCACAACCACGGGTTCGCCGTGGACGCACCGCTGGATGGCGAGTCCGTGGCCCCGCACGACGGCGGCCGCTACGGGCGCGTCGTCGTGTCCCACGTCGGGCTCAACGACCAGGTGGTCGAGGGGCTCGAGTGCCTCGACCTGCCCGCCTTCTCCGTCCAGTACCACCCCGAGGCCGCGGCCGGCCCCCACGACGCCGCGTACCTCTTCGACCGCTTCGTCGAGCTCATGGCGTCCCGTCGCGCCGAGAGCTCCGCAGCCGCCGACCAGAACACCAAGGAGAGCTGACCGTGCCTCGCAGAACCGACATCTCCAGCGTCCTGGTCATCGGGTCCGGCCCGATCGTCATCGGCCAGGCGTGCGAGTTCGACTACTCCGGCACCCAGGCGTGCCGCGTGCTCAAGGAGGAGGGCCTGCGGGTCGTCCTCGTGAACTCGAACCCGGCCACGATCATGACCGACCCCGAGTTCGCCGACGCGACCTACGTCGAGCCCATCACGACCGAGGTGCTCACCTCGATCATCGCCAAGGAGCGCCCCGACGCGCTGCTGCCCACCCTGGGCGGGCAGACCGCGCTCAACGCGGCGATCGCGCTCGACGAGGCGGGCGTCCTCGCCGAGTACGGGGTCGAGCTCATCGGCGCGAACATCGAGGCGATCCAGAAGGGCGAGGACCGCCAGCAGTTCAAGGACGTCGTCGAGAAGTGCGGCGGCGAGTCGGCGCGCTCGGTCATCGTGCACACGGTCGACGAGGCGATCGCGGCCGCGGGCGACCTCGGCTACCCGATGGTCGTGCGCCCGTCGTTCACGATGGGCGGCCTCGGCTCGGGCTTCGCGTACGACGAGGAGGAGCTGCGCCGCATCGTCGGGCAGGGCCTGCACTACTCCCCGGTGACGGAGGTGCTCCTCGAGGAGTCGATCCTCGGGTGGAAGGAGTACGAGCTCGAGCTCATGCGCGACAAGCACGACAACGTCGTGGTCGTGTGCTCCATCGAGAACGTCGACCCCGTCGGCGTGCACACCGGAGACTCGATCACGGTCGCGCCGTCGCTCACGCTCACGGACCGCGAGTACCAGAAGCTGCGCGACATCGGCATCGCCGTCATCCGCGAGGTCGGCGTCGACACGGGCGGCTGCAACATCCAGTTCGCCGTCGACCCGGACACGGGCCGCATCATCGTCATCGAGATGAACCCGCGCGTCTCGCGCTCGTCCGCGCTCGCGTCCAAGGCGACCGGGTTCCCCATCGCGAAGATCGCGGCGAAGCTCGCCGTCGGCTACACGCTCGACGAGATCCCCAACGACATCACGCAGGTCACCCCGGCCTCGTTCGAGCCGACGCTCGACTACGTCGTCGTCAAGGTGCCGCGCTTCGCGTTCGAGAAGTTCCCGGCCGCCGACCCGACGCTCACGACGACCATGAAGTCCGTCGGCGAGGCCATGGCGCTCGGGCGCAACTTCACCGAGGCGCTCGGCAAGGCGCTGCGCTCGATCGACAAGGGCGGGTCGGTGTTCCACTGGGACGGCGAGCCCGTCTCGGGCGCGGACCTCGACGAGCTCCTCGTGCGCATCGCGCGCCCCACGGAGAACCGCATCATCGGTGTCCAGCAGGCGCTGCGCGCCGGAGCGAGCATCGAGCAGGTCTTCGAGGCCACGAAGATCGACCCGTGGTACCTCGACCAGATCCAGCTGGTGAACGAGGTCGCGGCGGCCGTCGCCGACGCGCCCGCGCTCACGGAGGACGTGCTGCGCGAGGCCAAGAAGCACGGTCTGTCCGACGCGCAGGTCGCCCGCCTGCGCGGCATGGGGCCCGCCGGCGAGGCCACGGTGCGCGAGGTGCGGTACGCCCTCGGCGTGCGCCCCGTCTACAAGACGGTCGACACGTGCGCGGCCGAGTTCGCGGCCCGCACGCCGTACCACTACTCGTCGTACGACCTCGAGACCGAGGTCGCCCCGCGCGAGCGCGAGGCCGTGATCATCCTCGGCTCGGGCCCCAACCGCATCGGCCAGGGCATCGAGTTCGACTACTCGTGCGTGCACGCGGCCCTCACGCTGCGCGAGCGCTACGAGACGGTCATGGTCAACTGCAACCCGGAGACGGTCTCGACGGACTACGACACGTCCGACCGCCTGTACTTCGAGCCGCTCACGTTCGAGGACGTGCTCGAGGTCTACCAGGCCGAGCTCGCGGCGGGGCCCGTCAAGGGCATCATCGTCCAGCTCGGCGGCCAGACGCCGCTGGCCCTGGCGCAGCGCCTCGCGGACGCGGGCCTGCCGATCCTCGGTACGAGCCCCGAGGCGATCGACGCCGCGGAGGACCGCGGCGAGTTCGGCCGCGTCCTCGTCGAGGCGGGCCTGCCCGCCCCGGCGTTCGGCACGGCGCGCTCGCTCGAGGAGGCGAAGGACGTCGCGGCCGGCATCGGCTACCCGGTCCTCGTGCGCCCGTCCTACGTGCTCGGCGGGCGCGGCATGGAGATCGTGTACTCGGCCGAGCAGCTCACGGGCTACGTCGAGCGCGCCCTCGCGGCGGCCGCGGCGGAGGACCGCACGGCCGGGACGCTGCCCGCTCCGCTC
This sequence comes from Cellulosimicrobium sp. NPDC055967, assembly GCF_042269845.1. NCBI lineage: Bacteria > Bacillati > Actinomycetota > Actinomycetes > Micrococcales > Promicromonosporaceae > Cellulosimicrobium > Cellulosimicrobium sp. NPDC055967. Next base: position 127,926 of record NZ_JBHJYJ010000004.1, read on the forward strand.
CTCATCGACCGCTTCCTCGACGACGCGATGGAGATCGACGTCGACGCGCTCTACGACGGCACCGAGCTGTTCCTCGGCGGCGTGATGGAGCACATCGAGGAGGCCGGCATCCACTCCGGCGACTCGGCGTGCGTCCTGCCGCCTGTGTCGCTGTCCGAGCAGGAGATCGAGCGCATCCGCCGCTCGACCGAGGCCATCGCGAAGGGCGTCGGCGTGCGCGGCCTGCTCAACGTGCAGTACGCGCTCGTCTCCGACGTGCTCTACGTCCTGGAGGCCAACCCGCGCGCGTCGCGCACCGTGCCGTTCGTCTCCAAGGCGACGGGCACGTCGCTCGCGAAGGCCGCGGCGCGCGTCATGGCGGGCGAGTCGATCGCCGAGCTGCGCGCGGCGGGTGTCCTGCCCGCCGACGGCGACGGCGGCACGCTCCCGCTCGACGCGCCGATCGCGGTCAAGGAGGCGGTCCTGCCGTTCAAGCGCTTCCGCACCGCGGACGGCGTGGTCGTGGACACGGTGCTCGGCCCGGAGATGCGCTCCACGGGCGAGGTCATGGGCTTCGACCTCGACTTCCCGCACGCGTTCGCGAAGTCGCAGGCCGCCGCGTTCGGGGGGCTGCCGACGTCGGGCCGGGTGTTTGTCTCGGTCGCCGACCGCGACAAGCGCTCGATCGTCTTCCCGGTCAAGCGCCTCGCGGAGCTCGGGTTCGAGATCCTCGCCACGGACGGCACGTCGAGCGTGCTGCGCCGCAACGGCATCGCGTCGCGCGTGGTGCGCAAGTTCTCCGCGGGCCGCGGCGACGACGGCGAGCCGACGATCGTCGACCTCATCACGGCCGGCGAGGTGGACATGGTCATCAACACCCCGTCCGGGCAGGGCGCGCGCGCCGACGGCTACGAGATCCGGGCCGCCACGACGGCGGCGGACAAGCCGATCGCGACGACGGTCGACCAGCTCGCCGCGGCGGTGCAGGGCATCGAGGCGGTCCTGGCCGGACCGTTCGCGGTGGCCAGCCTCCAGGAGCACATGGCGGGCGAGGGCCTGACGGCCGGCGTCACGCTGCCCGCGGCCCCCGGGGAGCGGGTGGGCGCATGAGCGCGGGCTTCGGCGCGCGGCTCGCTGCCGCGACGGACGACCACGGGCCGCTGTGCGTGGGCATCGACCCGCACCCGGGCCTGCTCGCGGACTGGGGCCTGACCGACGACGCCGCGGGGCTGCGCGAGTTCGGCCTGCGGGTCGTCGAGGCGGTCGGCGGGCGCGTGGCCGCGGTGAAGCCGCAGTCGGCGTTCTTCGAGCGGCACGGGTCGCGCGGCGTCGCGGCGCTCGAGGAGGTCCTCGCCGCGGCCCGTGCGGCGAGCACGCTCGCGATCATGGACGCCAAGCGCGGCGACATCGGCTCGACCATGGCGGCGTATGCCGACGCGTACCTGCGCGACGGCTCCCCACTGGCGGCGGACGCGCTGACGGTCTCGCCGTACCTCGGCTTCGGGTCGCTCCGGCCCGCGGTGGAGGCCGCGCTGGAGACCGGGCGCGGCCTGTTCGTGCTGTGCCTGACGTCGAACCCGGAGGGGGCCGAGGTGCAGCACGCGCGCCGCGGCGCCGGAGCGGGCGTGGAGTCGGTCGCGGCGCACGTCGCACGCGAGGCCGCGCGGGTCAACGCGCCGGTCGTCGAGTCGGGCGACACGCTCGGTCCGGTCGGTCTCGTGGTCGGCGCGACGATCGCGGACGCGGCGGCCCGCACCGGCACGGACCTCGCGGCGGTGCAGGGCCCGCTCCTGGCCCCCGGCGTGGGGGCGCAGGGCGCGGGCGCGGCCGAGCTCGCGGCCGTGTTCGGGGACGCGCGACGCCAGGTACTCGCGTCCTCCTCGCGCGGCGTCCTGCGCGCCGGCCCGGACGTCGACGCCCTGCGCGCGGCGGCCCGGGCGGCCACGGACGAGGCGGCGCAGGCTCTGCGCGGCTGAGCACCACCGACCCGGCGCGGCGGGGGCGGCCCCCGCGGGGGCGGGGGCCGCGGGGGCGAACGCGCCCGGCCCGGCCGGGGGGGCGGGGGCCGCTGGCCCGGGGCCGCCGACCGGGGTGGGCGGGTAGGGCGCGTAC
>NZ_JBHJYJ010000004.1:130026-371654 GCF_042269845.1 Cellulosimicrobium sp. NPDC055967
CGCGGGGGGGCCGGGGCGGCCACGGCCGTGGCGGGGCTGGGGCGGCGGGGCGGAGCCCCCCCGCCCCGGCGCGGCGGGGCCGGCCCCGGCGGGTGCCGGCCCCGCCGTCGTGCTGCCGTCAGGATGCGGGCGCCGTCGTCGGGCCGGAACCGCACCGGGCGCCGTCGTGCCGTGCGAGACTGCGCCCATGACCTCCGACGACGCGACAGCGAGCCCTTCCGCCACGCCCCAGAGCGGTGGGGAGGCGTCGGCCGTACCCGTGCCGGTGGACGGTGCGGTGCCGGGCGCGCTCGACGTGCCGGGCACGTGGAACGCGCGCGACGTCGGGGGACGGGCCGTCCCGACGGGCCACGACGAGCCCCTGCGCACCGGCGTCCTGCTGCGGACGGCGAGCCTGTCGCGCCTGACGCCGGCGGGCCAGGCGGCGCTCTCCGACCTCGGGGTGACGACGGTCCTCGACCTGCGCGGGGACGACGAGCTCGAGCGCGACGGCGCGGACGCGGTGCCGGGCGGCGTCCTGGTGCTGCGCCGCGGCATGGACCCCGCACAGGGCCTGCAGGGCGGGGGCGGGGACGGCGGGGGAGCGTCGGCCGACCCCGCGGCGCTCATCGCGGGCTTGCTGGCGGCGGACGACCCGGCCGCGGTCGCGCGCCGCATGATGCACGGCGTGTACGCGACGTTCGTGCAGGACCCGGGCATCCGCGCGACGGTCGGGCGCGTGCTCGGCGAGGTCGCGTCGTCGGAGGGGGCCGCGGTCGTGCACTGCTCGGCGGGCAAGGACCGCACCGGGTGGGTGGTCGCGCTCGCCCAGTACGTGGCGGGCGTCGGCGAGGAGGACCGCCTGGCGGAGTACCTCGCGAGCCGCTCGGCCGTGGGGGGTCTCGCCGCGCTGGTCCCGCCCATCCCGGGGCTGTCTCCCGACGCCCTGGGCCCGGTCCTGACCGTCGAGCCGGAGTACCTCCAGGGCGCCTGGGAGCTCGCGGCCCGGGAGCACGGGAGCGTGGACGGCTATCTCGTCGCGTGCGGGGTGACGACCGCCGTGCGCGACGCGCTCGTCGCTCGCCTCGTGGCGTCCTGACCGCTGCTTCCCGCCACCTCCGGTCGCCTCGCGTCGCTCCTCGGCGCGCCGACCGGGCGCGACGCGCCACGCCCAGTCGTTGCCCGATCGGTCGAGGCTCGCTACTTTCGAGGGGTCGGCTCCGTGCGTCGGCGCAGGTCGCCCGGGTGATTCACCCGATTAGGGCTCCTCGTCGGGGCACGCCGGGGCGACTGAGTGGGCCCATCCGCCTGACGACGAGTAGGTGACTTGCGTGGCACTTCCACCCCTGACCCCAGAACAGCGCGCGGCGGCGCTCGAGAAGGCCGCAGAGGCCCGACGCGTGCGCGCCGAGGTGAAGAACAGGCTCAAGTACTCCCAGGGCTCCCTGAAGGAGGTCATCGAGCGCGGGCAGACGGACGACATGATCGGCAAGCTCAAGGTGGTCTCGTTGCTGGAGTCCCTGCCCGGCGTGGGTAAGGTGAAGGCTCGGGCGATCATGGAGGAGATCGGGATCGCCGAGACACGTCGTGTCCGCGGCCTCGGTCCCCACCAGTCCGCGGCCCTCATCGAGAGGTTTGGCTGACATTTCCGCGCACCCGTCCGACCCGACGCCGCACGCCCCCACCGAGGGGACGTCGGCGCCGGTGGTCTCGCCCGGCCCCGCCCGCCTGACCGTCCTGGCCGGTCCGACCGCCGTGGGGAAGGGGACCGTGTCGGCCGACATCCGGGCCCGGTACCCGGAGGTGTGGCTGTCGGTGTCGGCGACCACGCGCGACCCGCGGCCGGGTGAGGTGGACGGCGTCCACTACCTGTTCGTCGGCGCCGACGAGTTCGCCCGCATGGTCGCCGAGCGCGAGCTGCTCGAGTGGGCGGTGGTGCACGGTCGCAACAGCTACGGCACGCCCCGGCGCGCGGTCGAGGAGAAGCTCGCTGCGGGCGTGCCGGCGCTCCTGGAGATCGACCTCCAGGGCGCGCGTCAGGTGCGCGCCTCGATGCCCGAGGCGCGCTTCGTGTTCCTCGCCCCGCCGAGCTGGGACGAGCTGGTGCGACGGCTCGTGGGCCGCGGCACGGAGGACGCGGAGGAGCGTGAGCGTCGGCTCACGACGGCGCGGGTCGAGCTCGCGGCGGAGTCGGAGTTCGACCACGTGATCGTCAACGACGAGGTGCACCGCGCGACGGACGAGCTCGTGCGCGTCATGGGGCTCGAGCCGCGCCCGGCCGGGGCCACGCCCGGCGAGCGCGTCCCGGCGGCGGGTCCCGCGCCGTCCGGGCGCACCGAGCAGCACACCGAGTAGACTGTCCTGCGGTGCCCGTGCGCGGGCCCGCTCCCCGATGGGCCGCCGGCCCGGTCGGCGGCCCGTCAGCTCTGCGCGGTGCCGCGGCCGCCAGGCCCCGGACGGAGCGGTCGGCGCGCCGCCGCCATCGACCAGCTGCAGCCGTCGGCTGCAGACCCTTGAACCCACGGAGCGAACTGTGTCCGGAACCGTCGCCGCCCCCGAGGGCATCACCGACCCGCCGATCGACGACCTGCTGGAGCACGTCGACTCGAAGTACGCGCTCGTCATCTACTCGGCCAAGCGCGCGCGCCAGATCAACGCGTACTACTCGCAGCTCAGCGAGGGCCTGCTGGAGAACGTCGGGCCGCTGCTCGAGACGCGTAACCAGGAGAAGCCGCTGTCGATCGCGATGCGCGAGATCAACGCGGGCCTGCTGACGATCGAGGCCGAGCCCGACGAGGCCGACGAGGCCTGAGCCCGTACGCCGCGCACCTCCGCAGGGAGGGCGCGGCGTTCGTGCGTCCGCGGCCGTCCACGGCCGGGCGGGCGCGGTGCGGAGCCGGACCGGCGGGAGGAGCGACATGCGGATCGTGCTCGGGGTGAGCGGCGGGGTCGCGGCGTACAAGGCCGTGCTGCTGCTGCGGCTGCTGCGCGAGCAGGGCCATCGGGTGCGGGTCGTGCCCACGGCGTCGGCGCTGCGGTTCGTGGGCGCCCCCACGTGGGAGGCGCTGTCGGGCGAGCCCGCGACGGACCAGGTGTTCGAGGACGTGGAGCACGTGCCGCACGTCGCGCTGGGCCAGGGCGCCGACCTGGTGGTCGTGGCGCCCGCGACCGCGGACCTGCTCGCGCGGGCGGCGGCGGGCCGGGCGGACGACCTGCTCACCTCGACGCTGCTGACCGCGCGCTGCCCGGTCGTGATGGCGCCTGCGATGCACACCGAGATGTGGGAGCACCCGGCCACGCGCGCGAACGTGGCGACGCTGCGCGAGCGTGGCGTGCACGTGATCGAGCCGGCCTCGGGCCGCCTGACGGGTGCCGACACGGGCCCGGGCCGCCTGCCCGAGCCGGACGAGATCGCGCGCGTCGCGCTGGCCGTCGCGGCGGACGACGCTGGTCGTGCCGAGGACGCCCCGGCGGGGGGCGACCTCGCGGGCCGTCGGGTCGTGGTGTCCGCGGGCGGCACGCGCGAGCCGATCGACCCGGTCCGCTTCATCGGCAACCGGTCCAGCGGCCGGCAGGGGGTCGAGCTCGCGCGCGCGGCGCGCACGCGGGGCGCCCACGTGACGCTCGTCGCGGCGAACCTCGCCCCGGACGTCGCCGCGCTGGTGCAGGACGCGGGCCTGGACGACGTGGTCGCGGTCGAGACGACCGCCCAGCTGCGCGAGGCCGTGCGCGCCGCGGCGGCGGCGGCGGACGTCGTGGTGATGGCGGCGGCGGTCGCGGACTTCCGCCCGGCGCACGCCCCCGGGGCGAAGATCAAGAAGGTGCCGGGCCGCGGGCCGGAGCCGATCGCGCTCGTCGAGAACCCGGACGTGCTCGCCGAGCTCGCGCACGACCGGCTGCGCGCCGGCCAGGTCGTCGTGGGGTTCGCGGCCGAGACGGGCGACGCGGACGGGTCGGTGCTCGACCACGGCCGGGCGAAGGCGCGCCGCAAGGGCGCGGACCTGCTCGTCGTGAACGCGGTGGGCGAGGGGCTGGGGTTCGGCGTCGACGCGAACGACGTGACCGTCGTCGACGGCGCCGGCGAGGTGGTCGCGACGGCGGGCGGCACCAAGCGCGCGGTGGCGGACGCCGTGTGGGACGTCGTCGCGGGCCGCGTGGCCGCGGGATCGGCGGGTGGCGGGGTCGCGCGGGCCGAGTGACCCGCGTCTCGTCTCGCCTACCGGATGCCCGCGCCCACGCCTCGGGACAGTAGGCTGTGCGGCATGGCTGATCTGCGTCTGTTCACGTCCGAGTCCGTCACCGAGGGGCACCCGGACAAGGTCTGCGACCAGATCTCCGACTCCATCCTCGACGCGCTCCTGGCGCAGGACCCGACGTCCCGCGTGGCGGTCGAGACGATGGTCACCACGGGCCTCGTGCACGTCGCGGGCGAGGTGACCACGGACGCGTACGTCGAGATCCCGCAGATCGTGCGCGACGTCGTGCGCCGCATCGGGTACACGTCGTCCGCGATCGGCTTCGACGCGGACTCGTGCGGCATCTCGGTCTCGATCGGGCAGCAGTCCCCTGACATTGCGCAGGGCGTCGACAAGAGCCTCGAGGAGCGCGACGACCAGCGCGACCACGACCCGCTCGACGCGCAGGGCGCGGGCGACCAGGGCCTGATGTTCGGGTACGCGAGCGACGACACGCCGAGCCTCATGCCGCTGCCGGTCTGGCTCGCGCACCGCCTCGCGGAGCGTCTCGCGCTCGTGCGCCGCGACGGGACGGTGCCGGGCCTGCGCCCGGACGGCAAGACGCAGGTCACCATCGGGTACGACGGCGACCGTGCGGTCACGCTCGACACCGTCGTCCTGTCCACGCAGCACGACCCGGACGTGCGCCAGGACGCGCTGCACCGGCTCGTCGCGGACGACGTGGTCGCGCCGGTCCTCGAGGCCGCGGGCGTCGACCTCGACACGCGCGCGACCCGGCTGTTCGTCAACCCCACCGGGACCTTCGTCGTCGGCGGCCCGCAGGGCGACGCCGGCCTGACGGGACGCAAGATCATCGTGGACACCTACGGCGGCATGGCCCGCCACGGGGGCGGCGCGTTCTCCGGCAAGGACCCGTCGAAGGTGGACCGCTCCGCCGCGTACGCGACGCGCTGGGTCGCGAAGAACGTGGTGGCGGCGGGACTCGCGCGCCGCTGCGAGGTGCAGGTCGCGTACGCGATCGGCAAGGCGCACCCCGTGGGCCTGTACGTCGAGACGTTCGGCACCGAGAAGGTGCCGGTCGAGCGCATCACGGCCGCGATCCGCGAGGTGTTCGACCTGCGTCCCGCGGCGATCATCCGCGACCTGGACCTGCTGCGCCCCATCTACGCCGCGACGGCCGCCTACGGACACTTCGGGCGCGAGCTGGAGCAGTTCACGTGGGAGCGCACGGAGCGCGTCGCGGACCTGCAGTCCCAGGTGTGACGCGCCCGGCCGGGCCCCGCGCGGCCGAGAACGCCGGGACGCCCGTCGACCGGCCTGCCGTGTCCGTGACCGCCCGGGCGACCGCTCCGGTGGCGGCTCGGGCGACCGCCGGGGTCGTGACGGCGGCGCGTGGTTCGATGACGTCGTGAGCGAGCCCGAGGACACGTCGCAGGCGGTGCAGGACACCCTGCCGGGCGTCACAACGCCCGCGGCACGGCGCCCCGCCGTCCCGGCGTCCCTGCAGGTCGCCGACCGCCTGCCCGTCGCGCGCCTGGCGCTCGACCTGGCGCCCCCGCACCTGGACCGCGCGTTCGACTACCTCGTGCCCGCCACGATGTCCGACGACGCGCGGCCCGGCGTGCGGGTCAAGGTGCGGTTCGCCGGCCGTGACGTCGACGGGTACGTCCTGGAGCGGACCGAGCGCTCCGACCACGACGGCCGCCTGCTGCCGCTGCGCCGCGTCGTCTCGCCCGAGCCGGTGCTCTCGCCCGCCGTAGCGCGGCTCGCGCGCTCCGTCGCCGACCACTACGCGGGCACCCTCTCGGACGTGCTCCGCCTCGCCGTCCCGCCGCGGCACGCGCGCGCCGAGCAGGCGCTCGCGGCCTCCGTCGCCGCGGCGCCCGTCGGCGACGGCGCGGGAGGCGTGGCGCCGGACGACGGTGTGCCCGCTGCCCCGCCCGGTACGGACGGTGCGGGGGGCTCCCCGGGGGCGCCCGGCGGTTCGGTATGGACGCCGTACCGCGCCGGTGCGGCGTTCCTCGCGCACGTCGCAGGCGGGGGCGCCCCGCGGGCCGTGTGGACCGCGCTGCCCGGGCTCGCGCCCCCCGCCTCTCCTGCGCCGGGGTCGGAGTCCGCGTCAGGTGCGGACGAGCGAGGACGGGGCGTGGGCCGGGCGCGCCGCGGGGCGGACCCCCTGCCCGTGACGCACTGGGCCGCCGCGGTCGCGGAGGCGGTGCGCGCCGCGCGGTCGGGTGGCCGGGGGGCGCTCGTCGTCGTGCCGGACGCGCGCGACGTGGACCAGGTGTGCGCCGCCCTGGACGCCGCGGGCCTGCCCGCGTGGGACGCGGCCACGGGCGGGGATGTGGTGCGCCTCACCGCGGACGAGGGGCCCGCCCCCCGGTACCGCGGGTTCCTCGCGGTGCTGCACGGGCGGGCGCGCGTCGTCGTGGGGACCCGGGCGGCGGCGTTCGCCCCGGTGGCGGACCTCGGCCTCGTGGTGTGCTGGAACGACGGCGAGGACACGCTCGCCGAGCCGCGCGCCCCCTACCCGCACGCGCGCGAGGTCCTCGCGCTGCGCAGCGACCAGGAGGGGGCCGCGTTCCTCCTCGGGTCGCACGGCCGTACGGTCGCGGCGCAGGCGCTCGTGACCCGGGGCTGGGCGCACGACCTCGCCGCGCCGCGCGACGTCGTGCGGGCGCGGGCGCCCCGGGTCCGCGCCCTGACCTCCGTGGAGCTCGCGGCCGAGGGCCCGGGCGCCGCGGCCCGGATCCCGACCGCCGCGTGGCGGGCGGCGCGGTCCGCGCTGGAGCAGGGCCCGGTGCTGGTGCAGGTGCCCCGCTCCGGGTACGTGCCCGTCGTCGCGTGCGGGCGCTGCCGCACGCCCGCCCGCTGCACGGTGTGCCACGGCCCGCTCGCGCTGTCCGGTCCGCAGGCGACGCCGCAGTGCGCGTGGTGCGGGGCGCTCGCGGGCGGCTGGTCGTGCGCGGAGTGCCACTGGACGGGCCTGCGGTCGGTGCGCGTGGGATCGCAGCGCACGGCGGAGGAGCTGGGTCGCGCGTTCGCGGGCGTGCCCGTGCAGGTCTCTGGCGCGGCCGCCGCGGGCGGGGTGCTGGCTGCGGTGTCGTCGCGCCCGGCGCTCGTGGTCGCGACGCCGGGCGCGGAGCCGGTCGCCGAGGGCGGGTACGCGGCCGCCCTGCTGCTGGACGCCGCCGTGAGCACGGCGCACGTGGGGCTGGACGTCGCGCAGGACGCGCTCGCGCGCTGGCTCGCCGCGGCGGCGCTCGTGCGTCCGGCGACGGCGGGCGGGCAGGTGCTCCTCGTCGGGGACGCGGCGCCGGCGCCGACGAACGCGCTCGTGCGCTGGGACCCGGCGCTCCTCGCGGACCGCGAGCTCGACGAGCGGTCCGAGCTGTCCCTGCCGCCCGCCGTGCGGGTGGCGGCCGTGACGGGGGACCGTCCGGCGGTCGCGGCGCTGCTGGGGCGGGTCGAGCTGGCGCGGCCCGACGCCGTCCTCGGGCCCGTGGAGGTGCCCGCGCCCCCGCCGCGCGGGCGGGGGGGCGGCACGGGGGCGGGCGGCGCAGGAGGCGGGACCGTCGACGGCGCGGGGCCGGGCATGCTGGACGCCCCGCCGGTGCGCGCCGTCGTGCGGGTGCCCGTGCGCGACGGCCGCCGGCTCGCGCGCGAGCTCGCCGCGTCGCTCGCGGTGCGGTCCGCGCGCCGGGAGCCGGGTAGCGTGCGGGTGGAGCTCGACCCGAAGGAGATCCTGTGACGACTCACCCCGCGACCCGCGACACCCCCGAGCGCGCGATCGACGCCGTGCTGTACGACTTCGGCAACGTGCTGGTGGGGTGGGACCCGTACGGCGCCTTCGCCGGGCTGGAGCGGGAGGTGGTCGACGCGTTCTTCGCCGACGTCGACTTCCGGGTCCTCAACCACGAGCGCGACGCCGGGGCCACCTGGGCGGACGCGCGCACCGCCGTCGCGGCGTCCCACCCGCACCACGTGGCGCTCCTGGACCGGTACGTCGCGCAGTTCCCCGCGACGCTCACCGGCCCCGTGGAGGGCTCCGAGGAGCTCGTGCGCGAGCTGCGCGACCTCGGGCTGCGCCTGTTCGGGCTGACGAACTGGTCCGCCGAGCTGTACCCCCACGCCGGGCCCGCCGCCCCGGCCACGACGCTCATGGAGGACGTCCTCGTCTCCGGGCGCGAGGGCCTCGCCAAGCCCGACCCCGCGATCTTCGCGCTCGCGGTCGACCGGTTCGGCCTCGACCCGGCACGCACGCTCTTCACCGACGACAGCGCCGCGAACATCGACGCCGCGGCCCGGCTCGGCCTGCGCACGCACCTCTTCGACGGCACCCCCGGCCTGCGTGCCGCCCTGCGCGACCTCGGCGTGCCGGTCGCGCGGAGCCGCGAGGCGTCGTGACCCGCGGCGGGAGCCAGGCCGCCCCGCGCCGTCTCACCCTGCGTGAGCGGGACGTGCTCGTCCGGATGATCTGCGAGGGGTTCCGCGGCGAGCCCGTACCGCCGGGCCAGGACGCCGAGGACCGCCGCCGCTGGCTCGCGCAGGTCGACGCGACGCAGGTCCTCGGGACGTGCGGTTGTGGCACGTGCCCGACCATCGACCTCGCCGTCACCGGGATACCGGATGCGTCGGCAGCGCCACGCGTCGTCCTGGAAGGGGAGGTCGACCGCGCGCTCGTGCTGCTCTTCGTGGACGCCGACCGCCTGAGCTACCTGAAGCTCGCGCCGCTCGACGACACGGATTTCCTCGAGCTTCCGCCCGCGGGCGAGCTGCGGTTCTGACGGTCACAGTCGGGGCGGCGGGCCGAGCCAGCACCTGGGTCGGGGGTCGGTGGTCGGACCGGGCCACCTAGAATCGGGCCCATGCGCCTGCTGTTCGCCGGGACCCCGGATACCGCGGTCCCGTCCCTCGACGCCCTCCTCGACTCCCGACACGACGTCGTCGCCGTCCTCACGCGCGCCGACGCGCCGTCGGGCCGGGGGCGGCGTCTGACCCCGAGCCCCGTCCGCGTGCGCGCCGAGGAGGCCGGGATCCCCGTGATCACCGACCGTCCCCGCGGCGAGGACTTCCTCGCGCGCCTCGCGGAGCTCGACGTCGACGCCGCACCCGTCGTCGCGTACGGGGAGATCCTGCGCCCCGACGTGCTCGCCGTGCCGCGCCACGGGTGGGTGAACCTGCACTTCTCCGTCCTGCCGGCCTGGCGCGGTGCCGCGCCCGTGCAGCGCGCGATCATCGCCGGCGACGAGGTCACCGGTGCCACGACGTTCCTCATCGAGGAGGGCCTGGACTCCGGCCCCACGCTCGGCACGACGACCGAGACCATCCGCCCCCGCGACACCGCCGGGGACCTCCTCGGCCGCCTCGCCGTGTCCGGCGCGGGCCTGCTCGTCGCGACGCTCGACGCGCTCGAGGACGGGACGCTGCGCCCGCAGCCCCAGCCCGCCGACGGCGTCACCCACGCCGCGAAGCTCACGCCCGCCGACGCGGAGGTGCGCTGGGACCACCCGGCGCTCGCGGTCGACCGTCTCGTGCGCGGCTGCACCCCGGCGCCGGGCTCCTGGACCACGGTCCCCGGTCCGGACGGCGCGCCCGTCCGCCTCGGGCTCGGCCCGGTGACGCCGCGCCCCGACGTCACGGACCTCGCCCCCGGGCAGGTGCGCGCCGGGAAGAAGGAGGTGCTCGTCGGCACCGCGACGCACGCCGTCCGGCTCGGGGACGTCGCGCCCGTGGGCAAGAAGCACATGCCGGCCGCCGACTGGGCGCGCGGGGCCCGCCTCCCCGAGGACCTCGTGCTCGGCACGGAGGTCTCCCGATGAGCGGCGGCACGCCCGCGGACCGCGACCGCGACGCCGCGGACCGCCGGCCGTCGACCAGGGGATCGAACGCACGTTCGAGCGACCGGGCGGGCGGATCCGCCCGGGACGACCGCGAGTCGAACGCGCGTTCGAACGCGCGCGGAGAGACGGGGCGCGATGGCTCGAACGCCCGTTCGAACAGGTCGGACGGTGACCAGGACCGCCGTGCCGACGAGCGCCGCGACGCCCGAGGCCGCCAGCGCGGCGCCGCCCGCTCCCGCGGCGAGACGTCCCGCAGCTCGAACGCGCCGTCCCAGCGGCGCAAGGGCACCGACCTCGCCCGCGCCGTCGCCTACGACGTCCTGCGCCAGGTCGACGGCTCCGACGCCTACGCCAACCTCGTCCTGCCCCCGCTGCTGCGCGAGCGCGGCATCCGCGGCCGCGACGCCGGATTCGCCACCGAGCTCGCCTACGGCACCCTGCGCCTGCGCGGTCGCTACGACGCCGTCCTCGCGCTGTGCCTCGACCGGCCCCTCGACCGCCTCGACCCGCCCGTGCTCGACGTCCTGCGCCTCGGCGCCCACCAGCTCCTCGGCATGCGCGTGCCCCAGCACGCCGCCGTGTCCGAGACCGTCGGCCTCGCCCGGGAGCGCACCGGCGCCGGCAGCGCCCAGCTCGTCAACGCCGTCCTGCGCCGCGTCGCGCGCACCCCCCTCGACGACTGGCTCACCACCATCGCCGACGACGCCCCCGATGACCTCGCGGCGCTCGCGGCCACCCAGAGCCACCCGGTCTGGATCGCCCGCGCCCTGCGCGACGCGCTCGCCGGAAACGGACGCCCCGTCGCCGAGCTCGACGCGCTCCTCGCCGCCGACAACGACGCCCCCCGCGTCACGCTCGTCGCCCGCCCCGGCCTCGCCGCCCCCGACGAGCTGGCCGACGGCGACGACCGCGTCACGCCCTCGCGCTGGGCCCCCACCGCGCTGCGCCTCGAGGGGGGCGACCCCGCCGCGTTCGGCGCCGTGCGCGACGGCCGCGCCGGCGTCCAGGACGAGGGCAGCCAGCTCGTCGCCCTCGCCCTCGCCGCCGCACCGCTGACCGGTCCCGACGCGCGCTGGCTCGACCTGTGCGCCGGCCCCGGGGGCAAGGCAGCGCTCCTCGCGGCGCTCGCGGCCGAGCGAGGAGCCCGGCTCGTCGCCAACGAGGTCCAGCCGCACCGCGCACGCCTCGTGGAGAAGGCCCTCGCTGCCGTCCCGGCCGACGCCGTGGAGGCCGTCCGCACGGGCGACGGCCGCGCCGTCGGGCAGGACGAGCCGGGCGCCTACGACCGCGTGCTCCTCGACGCTCCCTGCACCGGCCTCGGTGCGCTGCGCCGTCGTCCCGAGTCCCGCTGGCGGCGCACCCCCGCCGACCTCGCGACCCTCACCGGGCTCCAGCGCGAGCTCCTCGACTCCGCCCTGGACGCCGTCCGGCCCGGGGGAGTGGTCGGCTACGTCACGTGCTCGCCCCACCTCGCCGAGACCCAGGTCGTCGTCGCCGACGTGCTGCGCCGCCGCGACGACGCCGAGCTGCTCGATGCCCCGGCGGCCGTGCGCGACGTCGTGCGCCCCGAGGCGCGCGACGCGATCGAGCTCGGCGACCGCTTGGACGTCCAGCTCTGGCCGCACGTCCACGGCACCGACGCGATGCACCTCACGCTCCTCCGTCGCATCTGACCAGGCCACAGTGCCTTTGTCAGGATATTCGGCGGAAGTCCATGTCATGATAGTCGGGCATAGTTCGCTGGCAGGAGGGTAGACGCGATGACAGGACACTGGACGGGCGCCCGGAGCGCACGCGACATCGGCGCGGCCGTCCGCAGGGTACGGCGAGCGCAGGGCATCACCCAGGCGGAGCTCGCCGACGACCTCGGAATCACTCGCCAGTATCTCTCTGAGCTCGAGAACGGCGTCGACAACCTCTACATCACCCGGCTCTTCGAGGTCCTCGACCACCTCGACATCTCCCTCCGCCTCGAGGATCGATCGTGAGACGGGCCGAGGAGCTCGACCTCTGGCTCTACGGGACTCACGCCGGGCGCTTCACGCGACGACGAGACGATCGCGTCGACCTCACATGGACCGACGAGGCCTACGAACGGTGGGGGATCGGCGCGCGAACGCTGTCCCACCTCCTCCCGATGGAACCCGACGAACCGCCACACCCCGCCCGGGCCACCGCATGGCTCGACGGGCTCATGCCCGAGGGCCGCGCCCGCGACCAGATGGCCATGGAAGCTGCCGTCGACCCCGAGGACCACCTCTCGTTCTTCACGGCGTACGCAGGCGACACCATCGGGGCCGTAGAGCTGCGCTCTCCAGGCCAAGCCGGCCATCGATCCGTTCCCGCCGAACGGCTCGACGACGCTGCGGTCGCCAGGCTCCTTCGAGAAGGCGTCGCGCGATTCGGCGGCGTCGGACGAAGCAAGCACCTCACCAGCTCCCTGCCCGGCATGGAACCCAAGATCACCCTCCTCCACGACGAGCACGGCTGGGCCCGCCCCCACGGATCTGCCCCCACCACCCACATCCTCAAGGTCGCCCGGCCCTCCGACTCACCCACCGCCGACCTCGTCAACACCGAAGCCGCCGCCCTCGACCTCGCCCGCCGCGTCGACCTCACCACCGTCGACGCCCACGTCACCGAGTTCGACGGTGAGCGCGCCATCGTCGTCACCCGCTACGACCGCATCCCCGAGCCCCGCGAACCCAGCGGCACCGCCCGCCTCCACCAGGAGGACGCGGCCCAAGCCCTCGGCATCAACACCCGCGACCCCGAACGCAAGTTCCAGCACGGACGCCGCTTCCCCTCCCTCGCCGCCATCGCCCGCACCCTCCGCGACGACGGCACCCGCCCCGACCCCCTCCTCGCCCTCACCACCTTCAACCTCGCCATCGGCAACACCGACGCCCACGCCAAGAACATCTCCGTCCTGCGCCACGCCGACGGCACCGTCCGCCTCGCCCCCGCCTACGACGTCTCCATGCACCTCCACCACGACCACGCCTCCCGCGTCTTCGCCATGGACGTCGCCGGAGAACGCGACATGGACCGCCTCACCGCCGAGGACCTCGTCACCGAAGGCACCACCTGGGGACTGCCCCGACGCCGCGCCCAGCGCGCCGTCACCCAGACCCTCGACGCACTCCTCGCGGCGCTCGCGGACGTCGACCGCGACGCCCACCCCGGCGTGAGCCGCCACGCCTGGCGCACCGTCGAGCAGCGCACCACCGACCTCCGCCGAGGCATCCTCGCCTGATCCCGGCTCGCCGAGGTAGAGGCGTGGTCGTGCGAGGTAGAGGCGTGGTCGTGCGAGGTAGAGGCGTGGTACTTGTGCTCGACGGCGTGTGGTCGCCCCTGGGTGGTCGGGGTGGGTGGTGGTGCCGCGTCCACCGTCCGCCGCTCGTTCCTCGGGGGGTGGGTCAGAGGGAGCGCTGGAGGAGGATCGTGTCGACCCAGCGGCCGTGCTTGAAGCCGACGGCGGTGAGGCGGCCGGTCTCGACGAAGCCGAAGCGCCGGTGGAGGGGGAGCGAGCCTGCCGCCTCAGGGACGTCGGCGACGACCGAGACGACCTGCCGGACGCCTGCGGAGGCGCACGCGTCGAGCAGCGCGCCGAGCAGGGCGGTGCCGATCCCGTGCCCGGCGTGGTCGGGGTCGAGGTAGATCGTGTCCTCGGCGGTGTGCCGGTACGCGGGCTTCGGGCGCCACGCGGACGCGTAGGCGTAGCCGGCGACCACCGGGTCGTTTGTGCCGTCGGCCCGGGGCCGCCCGGAGACCTCCGCGACGAGGAACGGCAGGCCGCGGGCGGTGACGTCGTCGAGCTTGCGCTCCCACGCGGGGACGTCCCAGACCTCCTCCTCGAACGTCACGCACGTGTCGCGGACGAAGGGCGCGGCGATCGCGGCGACGCGGCCGAGGTCGGCCCGCGTGGCGGCGCGCACCCGGACGTCCGCGGGGACCCGTGCCGGCCCTGTCGGCGCAGGTGGGCGTCGGGTCCCGGGGGAGGGGAGGCTGCTCACGGGACGAGCCTACGGGCGTCGGGGGCGGACGGAGGCACCCTAGGCTGGAGCCATGGCAGCCCTCATCGCACCGAGCATCCTGTCCGCCGACTTCGCGAACCTCGAGCGTGACCTGAACGCCATCTCGACGGCGGACTACGCGCACGTCGACGTCATGGACAACCACTTCGTGCCGAACCTCACGCTCGGGCTGCCGGTGTTCGAGCGCCTGGCGCAGGTGTCGCCGGTCCCGATCGACGCGCACCTCATGATCGAGGACCCGGACCGCTGGGCGCCGGCGTACGCGGAGGCCGGGGCCGCGTCCGTCACGTTCCACGCCGAGGCCGCTGCCGCCCCTGTGCGGCTCGCACGCGAGCTCCGGCGCCTCGGGTCCCGTGCAGGCCTCGCGCTGCGCCCTGCGACGCCCGTGGAGCCCTTCCTGGACCTCCTGGCGGAGGTCGACATGATCCTCGTCATGACGGTCGAGCCGGGCTTCGGCGGGCAGTCGTTCATCGACGGGACGCTCCCGAAGATCCGGCGGGCCCGCGAGGCCGTGAGCGAGTCGGGGCTGGACGTGTGGATCCAGGTCGACGGGGGAGTGTCGCGCTCGACCATCGAGCGGGCGGCCGACGCGGGGGCGAACGTCTTCGTCGCCGGGTCGGCCGTGTACGGGGCGGAGAGCGTGCCGGGAGAGATCCAGGCGCTGCGCGAGCTGGCGGAGGCGTCGGCGCACGCCCACTGACGAACGGAGGGGGAGCCCGCACGAGCCCGGGCTCCCCCTTCTCGTTCGGATAGAAATAGTGTGCCAAGCAGCCATCACCACCCCACCCCACCGAGATCCCTCACCACCAAGCACGGAGGGGAGGGGGTTGCCGGGTTCACGTCCGCTCGGCAGGCGGACGGGCCGGCCCCGGGGAATGCGCGAGTAGCATGCTCGGTTGGAAGCAGCAGTACGCACGAACGTGCTCCGGGGTCGGTGCAATTCCGAGCCGGCGGTGACAGTCCGCGACCCGCGCCCACGCGCGGTTGACCTGGTGGAACTCCAGGACCGACGGTGACAGTCCGGATGGGAGGAAGCACGTGCGGCGCGGCCACGCCCAAAGCGTGGTGCTCCGGCGACCCGTCGGAGCACCCGTCCGTGACGGCGACGGCCTCGCCGTGGTGAGCGACGCCGTCGGGCCGGTCCAGGCCTGACCCCGCCGCCCCCCTCACCCCGGAGCACGCGTGCCGGGAGGAGGACGATGGGCGAGCACCCCAGGACCCTGACGATCGACGCCGCGATGACGCGCGCGCTCGAGCTCGCGGGACACGGACCCGCGCACGGACCCAACCCCCGGGTCGGCTGCGTCCTGCTGGGGCCCGCCCCGCACGGCCGTGCCCTGCCCGACGGCGCCGCGCCCGGCTCGCTGGACCCGCACCCACGGCCTGTCCTCGCCGAGGGTTACCACCAGGGTGCGGGGACGCCGCACGCCGAGGCCGCCGCCCTCGCGGACGCGCGGGCGCGCGGCGTCGACGTCACCGGCGCGACCGCCGTCGTGACGCTCGAGCCGTGCGCCCACACCGGCCGCACGGGGCCGTGCGCGGACGCGCTCGTCGCTGCGGGAGTCGCGGAGGTCGTGCACGCCGTCGACGACCCGAACCCCGTGGCGACGGGTGGTGCGCACCGCCTGCGCGCGGCCGGGGTGCGCGTCGTGCGCGGCCTGCGCTCCGCCGAGGGCGAGGAGCTTCTCCGGGTGTGGCTGACGTCCGTGCGGCGCGGGGCCCCGTACGTGACGCTCAAGACGGCGACGACGCTCGACGGGTACGTCGCGGCCGAGGACGGCACGAGCCGCTGGATCACCGGGCCGGCCGCCCGCGAGCACGCGCACCGCGTGCGCGCCGAGGTCGACGCGATCCTCGTCGGCACGGGCACGCTCCTCACGGACGACCCGGCGCTCACCGCACGGGTGCGCACGCACGCCGCGAGCGCCGAGAGCCTCGCGGCGCACCAGCCCCTGCGGGTCGTCGTCGGGCTGCGGGGGATCCCGCCGACGGCGCGCGTGCGCGGGGAGGGCGGCGAGCTGCTGCACCTGCTGACGCGCGACGTCGGGCAGGTGCTGGAACGGCTCGGGGAGCGCGAGGTGCGGCACGTCCTCGTGGAGGGCGGTCCGACGCTCGCGACGGCGTTCCTCGTGGCGGGCGTGGTGGACGAGCTGCACGCGTACGTGGCCCCGGTGCTGCTGGGGAGCGGTCGGCGGGCCGTGGACGGGCTGGGCGTGGCGACGATCGCCGACGCGCACCGGTTCCGCACGGTCGAGGTGAGGCGGGTCGGGGACGACGCGCTGGTGGTGTCCAGGAAGAGCACGGAAGGACGGGACGGCTGATGTTCACGGGGATCGTGGAGGAGATCGGGAAGGTCCGGGACGTCGGGTTCCCGGGCGGCGAGGGGGCGGACGCGGTGCTCACGGTCGAGGGGCCGCTCGCCACGTCGGACGCGGCGCTGGGGGACTCGATCGCGGTCAACGGGGTGTGCCTGACGGTGACGAGCCTGGGGGGTGACGGATCGTTCACCGCGGACGTGATGCCGGAGTCGCTGCGCCGGACCGCGCTGGGCGACCTCGTCGCGGGTTCCCCGGTGAACCTGGAGCGTGCGGTGCGGGCGGACGCGCGGCTGGGGGGTCACGTGGTGCAGGGGCACGTGGACGGCGTCGGGACGCTCGTGAGCCGCGACCCGGGGGAGCGCTGGGACGACCTGGTGTTCTCGGCGCCCGCGGGCTTGACGCGGTACGTGGCGGAGAAGGGGTCGATCGCGGTGAGCGGGGTGTCGCTCACGGTGACGCACGTGGACGACGAGTCTTTCGGCGTCTCCCTCATCCCGACGACGCTCGAGGCGACGATCCTCGGCGGGCTCGTCCCGGGCGACCGGGTGAACCTCGAGGTCGACGTGCTCGCGAAGTACGTCGAGCGCCTGCTCGTGTCGGGCTCCGGTACCGGCGCCGTCGGCGGGAACGCGTCGTGACGGGCGCGGGGTCCGCGAGCGCCGCGGTGTCGGACGGTTCGGGAGGCGTGCGACTGGGGTCGGTGGAGGAGGCGCTGGCGGAGATCCGGGCGGGTCGTCCGGTGCTGGTGGCGGACTCGCCGGACCGGGAGAACGAGGCGGACGTGGTGTTCGCGGCGCGGGGGGTGTCGGCGGAGTGGGTGGCGTGGACGATCCGGCACTCGTCGGGGTACCTGTGCGCGCCGATGCCTGCGGTGCGGGCGGACGCGCTGGAGCTGCCGTTGATGGTGCCGCACAGCCAGGACCCGCGGCGCACGGCGTACACGGTGACGGTGGACGCGGCGACGGGGGTGACGACGGGGATCTCGGCGGAGGACCGGGCGCGGACGTTGCGGGTGCTGGCGGACCCGGCGTCGGGGCCGGTGGACCTGATCCGGCCGGGGCACGTGCTGCCGTTGCGGGCGGTGCCGGGGGGTGTGCTGCATCGTGCGGGGCACACGGAGGCTGCGGTGGACCTGGTGCGCCTGGCGGGGATGGGCGAGGTCGGGGGGATCGCGGAGCTGGTGCACGACGACGGGACGATGATGCGTCTGGGGGACGCGGCGGCCCTGGCGGAGCGGGACGGGCTGGTGCTCATCACGATCGCGGACCTGGTGGCGTGGCGGCGGGTGCACGACCCGGCGCCGGCGGCGGCTCCGGACGTGCCGGACCGGGAGTCGTTGGCCCGGCGGGTGCACCGGACGGCGGAGGCGGACCTGCCGACGGCGCACGGCCGGTTCCGGGTGGTGGGGTACCGGGATCTGCGGACGGGGGCGGAGCACGTCGCCCTGGTGCCGGCGGTGCCTCCGGCCGCGGGTGGTGACGCGGGCGCGGGGTCCGCGAGCGGCGTCGGGCCGGGAGGGGTCCCGGTGGTGCGGGTGCACTCGGAGTGCTTGACGGGGGACGCCTTCGGGTCGTTGCGGTGCGACTGCGGTCCGCAGCTGCAGGCGGCGATGGGGCGGGTCGCGGCGGAGGGCGGTGCGGTGGTGTACCTGCGGGGGCACGAGGGTCGCGGCATCGGGCTCCTGGCGAAGATCGGGGCGTACGAGCTGCAGGACGCGGGGCTGGACACGGTGCAGGCGAACCTGGAGCTGGGGTGGCCGGTGGACCGTCGGGAGTACGGGGCGGCGGCGGCGATCCTGGCGGACCTCGGGTTGTCGCGGGTGCGGCTGCTGACGAACAACCCGGCGAAGGTGACGGGCCTGGTGGCCTCGGGCATCGACGTGGTGGGGACGGAGCGGATCGAGGTGGGTCACGGTGAGCACAACCGGGCGTACCTGGTGACGAAGAAGGTGGCGATGGGTCACCTGCTGGACACGGTGGCGGTCCCGGACGGGGCCGTCCTGGTGGAGCCTGGCGACGAGCCGGGTGCGGAGACGAAGGAGGACGAGGGATGAGCGGGGCAGGTGCGCCGACGGTGAGGGTGGACGGGTCGGGGCTGCGGGTGACGGTGGTCGCGGCGAGCTGGCACACGGAGGTGATGGACGGCTTGCTGGCGGGAGCGCGCCGGGCGTTGGCGGCGGCGAATGTGTCGCACGTGAGCGTGGTGCGGGTGCCGGGATCGTTCGAGCTGCCGGTGGCGGCGGCGCGCGCGGTGGAGCACGGCGCGGACGCGGTGGTGGCGCTGGGGGTGGTGATCCGCGGGGGGACGCCGCACTTCGAGTACGTGTGCCAGGCGGCGACGTCGGGCCTGACGGACGTGAGCGTGCGCACGGGCGTGCCGGTGGGGTTCGGCGTGCTGACGTGCGACGACGAGCAGCAGGCGCTGGACCGGGCGGGCCTGGAGGGTTCGCGCGAGGACAAGGGCGCGGAGGCCGCGGAGGCGGCGGTCGCGACGGTCGTGGCGCTGCGCGACCTGTGACGGGGCGGCCGGGGCGTGCCCGCTGGGCGGACCGCGCCCCGGCCTCGCCCGGGCGGCGGATACCCTGGGGCCCGTGAAGACGTTCGAGTCCCTGTTCGCGGAGCTGTCCGAGAAGGCCACGACGCGACCTGCCGGTTCCGGCACGGTCGCGGAGCTGGACGCCGGCGTGCACGCGATCGGGAAGAAGGTGGTCGAGGAGGCCGCCGAGGTGTGGATGGCCGCCGAGTACGAGGGCGACGTGAAGACGGCGGAGGAGATCTCCCAGCTCCTCTACCACCTGCAGGTCCTCATGCTGGCGAAGGGTCTGAGCCTGCAGGACGTGTACGAGCATCTGTGAGCGGCCGTGCCGGTGAGCGTCCCCGCTCCCGGCCGCGAGCGCCGCTCGCCCCTCGCTGCTCCCTGCTGTTCCCCGCTCCCTGCCCGATCCCCTGAACGAAGGTCCTGTCATGCTGCGTATCGCCGTCCCCAACAAGGGGTCCCTGTCCGAGCCCGCCGTCGAGATGCTGCGCGAGGCGGGGTACCGCCAGCGTCGTGACTCGCGCGAGCTGGTGCTCGCGGACCCGGACAACGACGTCGAGTTCTTCTTCCTGCGGCCGCGCGACATCGCGGTGTACGTGGGGTCGGGCACGGTGGACGTGGGGATCACGGGCCGGGACCTGCTGCTGGACTCGGGCGCGGACGCGGTGGAGCACATGCAGCTCGGGTTCGGCGGGTCGACGTTCCGGTACGCGGCCCCGGCGGGCACGGTGACGTCGCTGGAGCAGGTGCAGGGCCTGCGGGTGGCGACGTCGTACGAGGTCCTGGTCGAGGGTCACCTGCGCTCGCACGGCGTGGAGGCCACGGTCGTGCACCTGGACGGCGCGGTGGAGTCGGCGGTGCAGCTCGGGGTGGCGGACGTCGTCGCGGACGTCGTGTCGACCGGCACGACGCTGCGGGGCGCGGGCCTGGCGGTGTTCGGCGACCCGATCCTCGTGTCGGAGGCGGTCCTCATCCGTCCGCGCGCGGTCGCGGAGGCGGACGTCCCGGCAGGGGTGGAGGTGCTGAGCCGGCGCCTGCAGGGCGTGCTCACGGCCCGCCAGTACGTCCTCATGGACTACGACGTGCCGGTGTCGCTCGTGGAGCGGGCGGTCGCGATCACGCCGGGCCTGGAGTCGCCGACGGTGTCGCCGCTGCACGACCGGGACTGGGCGGCGGTGCGGGCGATGGTGCGCCGCGACCAGACGAACCAGGTCATGGACGCCCTGTACGACGTGGGCGCGCGCGCGATCCTCGTGACCCGGATCCACGCGTCCCGCCTCTGACACCGCTCGCCCCCGGGGCGCGGCGCCGGTGGGCGTCGTGCGGGTGTGAGACGGTGGCGGCATGAGCACCGACCCGTTCCCTGATCCTGGTCTGCCGGGGGAGCGCCACGACGACCCGTACCGTCCGTTCCGGCCCCGGTTCGGCCTGGTGTCGGCGTGGGTGACGGGCGTCGTCGTGGTCGGCGGGTGCGTCGTCGTGGGCCTGTCCGCGACGGGCCCGCTCGGCACGTCCTGGGTGAACCGTCTCTCCCTGGCCGCGTTCGCGCTGTTCGCGGCGTGGCTGCTGTGGCGACTCGGGGGCGTGCACGCCGTCCCGACGCGCGGGGGGCTGCGGGTGCGCAACGTCATCTACACGCGCGAGCTGGTGTGGGCGCAGGTCGTGTCCGTCCGGTTCGGCTCCGGCGACGCGTGGGTGCGCCTGGACCTCGCCGACGGGTCGACGCTCGCCGTCATGGGGATCCAGCGGGCCGACGGCGCACGCGGGGACGCGGAGGCGCGCCGCCTCGCGGCGCTGGTCCAGGCGCACGGCGAGGCCCACGAGGGACCTCACGACTGAGGCGCGGCACGGGCACAGACAGGGACGGCCCCGGATCCAGCGGATCCGGGGCCGTCCGTCTGCTTGGCGTCGCCGGGCGGCGACGCGGGTGCGTCAGTACGCCGTGCGGTGGCGCGGCTTGCGCTCGCCCCGGTCGTCGGCGCGGTCGAAGCGGTCGCGACGCTCGTCGCGACGACCCGACGGGCCGTGACCGCCGCGCGGGCCGCGCGAGGCGGGCGCGCCCTCGTCCACGCGGATGCGCAGCGCCTTCCCGGCGACCCGGGCGCGGGAGATGCGGTCCATGGTCTCCGCGTCGAGCGGCGCGGTGATGTCGACGAGCGAGAACGAGGGGAAGATGTCGATCTTGCCGACGTCCGACCCGGCGAGGCCAGCCTCGTTCGTCAGGGCGCCGACGATGCCGCCGGGCATCACGCCGTCCTTGTGGCCCACGGACAGGCGGTAGCGGGTCCCGACGGCGTCGCGGCGGATGCCGCGCGTGCCGTCGCCCTCGCGGCGACCCGACGCACGGTCGCCGCGCGGGCGCTCGCCCGTGCGCTCGGTGCGGCGCGCCTTCGCCTGCTCGCGCGCCGCGGCACGCTCGGCCTCGAACCGCTCCTGCTCCTCGCGGGCGCGGGGGCCGTCGTCGCCGACCGCGAGCGCCGCCATGGCCGCGGCGAGGTCGACGGGGTCGACGTCGTGCTCGGCGAGGAACGTGCGCACCATGTCGGCGTACATGGACAGCCGGCCGGCCTCCTGGCGGGCCGGGACCTGGCCGAGGAGGGTGCGGACCTTGTGCGCGGACACGTCCGCGGGGGAGGGGATCTCCACCTCCTGCAGCGGGGTGCGGGTCGTCCGCTCGATGGCGCGCAGGCGTCCCCGCTCGTGCGGGGTGACGAAGCTCAGGGCCTCGCCGGTGCGCCCGGCGCGGCCCGTGCGGCCGATGCGGTGCACGTACGCCTCGGGCTCGCCCGGCAGGTCGAAGTTCACGACGAGGCCGATGCGGTCCACGTCGAGGCCGCGCGCGGCGACGTCGGTCGCGACGAGGACGTCGAGCGCGCCGGAGCGCAGGCGCTCGACGATCTTCTCCCGCTCCTTCTGCGCGACGTCGCCCGAGATGGTGGCGGCGGAGATGCCGCGCTCGACGAGCGCGGACCCGACCTCCTCGGCCGCGCCGCGCGTGCGGGTGAACACGATCGCGGCCTCGGCGTCGGACGTCGCGAGGACGCGCACGAGCGAGCCGGTCTTGTGCCGGAACGGGACGACGGCGTACGTCTGGCGCACGCTCGTCACCGTGGAGGACTGGCGGGCGACGGCGATCTCGACCGGGTCGGTGAGGTGCTCGTTCGCGACGCGGCGGATCGGGGCGGGCATCGTCGCGGAGAAGAGGGCGACCTGACGCTCGCGCGGGGCGCGGGAGAAGATCGTGTCGACGTCCTCCGCGAAGCCCATGCGCAGCATCTCGTCGGCCTCGTCGAGCACGAGGAAGCGCACGTCGTCGAGCACGAGGGTGCCGCGCTCGATGTGGTCGATGACGCGCCCGGGCGTGCCGACGACGACCTGCGCGCCGGCCGCGAGCGCCCGCTGCTGCGGCTGGTAGGGGGAGCCGCCGTAGACGGCGACGACGTCGACCTTGGGCAGGTGGGTCGCGAACGACTCGACGGCGTCGGCGACCTGCATCGCGAGCTCGCGCGTCGGGGTCAGGACGACGGCCTGCACGCGGCGCAGGGACGGGTCGATCGCGGCGAGCAGCGGGAGACCGAACGCGGCGGTCTTGCCGGTGCCGGTCTGCGCGACGCCGGTGATGTCGCGGCCCGCGAGGAGCGCCGGGATGGCCTCGGCCTGGATCGCGGACGGGGTGACGAAGCCGAGGTCGGCGACGGCGCGCTCCAGGGGAGCGGGCAGGCCGAGGTCGGCGAAGACGGGACCGGCGGGAGCGGCCGGCTCGGGGCGCGTGTGCTCCGCGCGCTCGGGGGCGTCGGCGGACTGGTCGAGGGCGTGCGAGGGCGCGAGGACGTCAGCAGTCATGAAAGGGTGAGGACCGTTCGTTTCGGGGTGTGGAGTGGCGTGCGGTCACCAGGACGGTTCTCGCAGGTCGCACTCCCGAACACACCAGGCCGGCCACCAGGACGATCAGGGACGATCGAGGGGGGACGGCCGCTCTCACGGACACACGCGGGACGAGCGACGAACTCCAGAGGTGTGCCCATCCTACCGGAGGGTGCGGTCGGGGAGCGGGCCGGGCCCGGTGACGTCCCTCACCGCGCCCCCGCTTCCCCGGGCGGTCGGGACGGGCGAAACGGGTGATTTCCGCCCGCGGCGGGCGCCGCGCCGCGAAATGAGGGTCCGGGTGCGGGGGCCCGGTACGTAGGATGGTCCGCGCGCGGCAGGTCGCCGCGACGGCGCGACGTGAGCACGGGGCGGTGGGTGTGTCAGCAGGGCAGCAGGTCAGCTCCCGCGTCCTGACCGTCCCGAACGTCATCAGCCTCCTGCGGCTGCTCCTCGTGCCCGTGTTCGCGGTCCTCATCGTGCGCGGCGACGACGTCTGGGCGCTGGTCGTGCTCGCGGTGTCGGGGGCGTCGGACTGGCTCGACGGCGTCCTCGCGCGGCGCCTGGACCAGGTGAGCCGCCTCGGGCAGATGCTCGACCCGGCCGCAGACCGGCTCTTCATCCTCGTCACCCTCCTGGGTCTCGCCTGGCGCGACGTCGTGCCCGTGTGGCTCGTCGTGGTCATCGTGGGTCGTGACCTGCTCCTCGTCGGGCTGCTGCCGCTGCTCGCGCGCCACGGGTACGGGCCCCTGCCGGTGAGCTTCGCGGGCAAGGCCGGGACGTTCGCGCTCCTGTACGCGTTCCCGCTCCTGCTCCTGGCCGAGATGCCGGGCTGGCCGGGCGACGTCGCCGCGGTCACGGGGTGGGCGTTCACCTGGTGGGGCGTGGGCCTGTACTGGCTCGCGGGCGCCCAGTACGTGCTGCAGACGCGCTCGCTCGTGGTGCGCGACCGGGCGGCCGCCGGAGAGAGCGACGACACCGGCACGACGACGCGGGAGGCGCCGTGAGCGAGAACCATCCGGACCCGGGCGGCGGCGCGCGCCGCGCCCCCGTCGACGCGTCGATGACGCTTCTCAACGAGGTCATGCACCGCCCGCTCGACCCCGGGTACGCGGACGCCGCGGCGCGCCGCGCCGCCGGGCAGTCGCCGCACCGCGGCCGCACGGGCACCGTGACCCTCGTCGCCCTCGCGGTCGTCCTCGGCGTCGTGACGACGGCGGCCGCCGTCGAGCTGCGCGCCCCGCAGCCGGGCGTCATCGCGGCGCGCGAGACCCTGGAGCAGGAGATCCTCGACCGGCAGGGCGCCGCCGAGGACCTCACCGCCCGCGGGGCGCAGCTGTCCGCGGAGATCGAGCAGCTCCAGGGCGCGGCGCTCACCGGCGCGAGCGCCGACGTGCTGCAAGGGCTCCAGGCGGAGGGTGCGCTGACCGGCACGCAGGCGGTCGAGGGCCAGGGCGTCGTCGTCACGCTCGACGACACGAGCGGCGGCCTGTCCTCCGACACCGTGGACTCGAGCTCGCTCGTGCACGACTCCGACCTGCAGCGCGTCGTCAACGCGCTCTGGGCCGGCGGCGCGGAGGCCGTCGCGATCAACGGGCAGCGCCTCACCGGGCTCTCGGCCATCCGCTCCGCCGGGGACGCGGTGCTCGTCGACCTGCAGCCCCTCGTCGGCCCGTACCGGGTCGAGGCGATCGGGGACCCGGACGCCCTGCGCACCTCGCTGCTGCGCTCCGGCACGTCGGACTACCTGCAGATCCTGGGGACCCAGTACGGCATCCGGTCGAGCGTGACGACGCAGAGCCGCCTCGACCTGCCCGGCCGGCCCGCGCCCACGCTGTTCTTCGCGGAGGCCCCGGCGGCGACCGTAGACTCCGACACGCCCGCCGGGAGCACCGACGGCACGACGGACGGCACGACCGACGGGTCCGGGACGGGCCCGGGACCGCACGAGACAGGGCAGGAGATCGTCGAATGATCGCAGTCGTCGGACTGGTGGTGGGCATCGTCGCGGGCCTCGTCCTGCAACCCACCGTGCCCGTGTCGCTGCAGCCCTACCTGCCGATCGCCGTCGTGGCCGCGCTCGACGCTCTGTTCGGGGGCCTGCGTGCCCGGCTCGACGGGCTGTTCGACGACAAGGTCTTCCTCGTCTCGTTCCTGTCGAACGTCGTTGTCGCCGCCCTCATCGTCTTCCTCGGCGACCAGCTCGGCGTCGGGAGCCAGCTCTCCACCGCCGTCGTCGTCGTCCTCGGCATCCGCATCTTCTCCAACGCCGCCGCGATCCGGCGCCACATCTTCAAGGCGTGAGCGTGACCCGCGACCCCCAGGACCCCCGCGACGCGGCCGCCGCCGACGTGACGCCGCACCCCACCCCGGACGACGCCCGCGAGCGCGCCGGCCAGACGGCCCACGGGACCGCCGCCGACGTCGTGCCCGCCCGGCCCGACCCGGTGGGTACGGACGAGGACCCGGTCGGGGCGGACACCGCGCCCGGGCCCGAGCATCAGCCCGAGGGCCAGCAGGTGCCCGCCGCCGCGCACACGACCACCGGCGAGGCGGTCGACGACGCTGCCGGCACGACCGACCCGGAGGCCGGCGACCCGGCGGACGGTCCCGCACGCGAGCCCGACGTCGCCCCCGAGGCGACGGACCGCGAGGTCGGCCACGACGGCGCCGTCGAGCAGGAAGGCGCCGTCGACGACGGCTCCTCGGGCGACCACGAGAGCGACGAGCCCTCCGCCGCCGCGGCCCCCGCGCCGGGCGCGGACCCCGAGGACGACCCGGCGAGCGCCGCACCGCCCGAGAGCGCCGACGGGGACGCGGAGGCGCCGGACCACGCTCCGGTCGACGCCGTCGCACCGGACGGCGACCCGCACCCCGACGCGACCACCGAGGGCACGACCACCGAGGGCACGACCGGCACCGACGCGTCGACGCCGGAGGAGCCGCCCGCGACGACCGGGACGATCGGCGCCGTGGGCCGCCACGGCGCCCCCACCCGGCCGGAGCCGCGCGGGCTGCGCGGGCTCGGCCGGGCGCTGCGCCCCCGCGCGTCCCGCTCCCAGATCGTCGTCGGCGTCCTGTGCGCGCTCCTCGGCTTCGCGCTCGTGGTCCAGGTGAGCCAGACGCAGGAGGACCAGCTCTCGTCCCTGCGCCAGAGCGACCTCGTGCGCCTCCTCGACGACGTCACGCAGCGCTCCGGCGAGCTCGAGGACCAGGTCTCCTCGCTCGAGTCGACGCGCGACGAGCTGCAGTCGGGGTCCGGGCGCGAGCGTGCCGCGCTCGAGCTCGCCGAGCAGCAGGCCGAGACGCTCGGCATCCTGTCCGGCCGCCTCCCCGCCGAGGGCCCGGGCGTCGAGATCGAGGTCGTCGAGGGCACGGAGGCGCTCGACGCGTTCGCGCTCTTCAACGTGCTCGAGGAGCTGCGCAACGCGGGCGCGGAGGCGATGGAGGTCAACGGGGTCCGCCTCGTGGCGAGCAGCTACTTCGAGGACTCGGCCGACGGCGTCGTGGTCGACGGGCAGACGATCTCCTCGCCGTACCGGTGGAACGTGATCGGCGACCCGTCCACGCTCGAGACGGCCCTCGAGATCCCCGGCGGCGCGATGGCGTCGCTGCGCGCGGACGGCGCGCGCACGACGATCACCCAGCGGGACCGGGTCGAGGTCGCCGCGACCGTCGAGCCCGGCGCGCCGCAGTACGCGACCCCGGTCCCCGCCGACGAGTGACTGCGGCTTCCCGCATCCCCGCAGGCCGGGGTAGGTTGGGACGACCGTGGGTCGCGCGCACCGCGTGACCTGCGGGTGTAGTAGTTTTCGAGCACGATTCCCGCACGACGGGGCCACGGCCCCGCGGTGCGGTGTTCCGAGGTCGAGCACGACGTGCGTGAGCCCCGAGGAGGCGAGATGAGTGTCCCAGGCGGTCCTGAGGTGCCGAACCGGGCGGGTAGCGACACGACGGTCAGCTTCGGCCGGATCGAGGCCCCGATCGAGGAGGGCGTGCAGCCCGGCGGTCTGAGCCCCGAGGAGCACGCCGCGGTCGCGGCCCTGCCGCGCCACTCCGCCCTGCTCATCATGCAGCGCGGTCCCGGGCAGGGGTCCCGCTTCCTCCTGGACGCCGAGCGCACCGTCGCCGGCCGGTCGGAGCGCGCGGACATCTTCCTCGACGACGTCACCGTGTCCCGCAAGCACGCCGAGTTCGTGCGCGAGGGCGAGCACTTCCTCGTGCGCGACGTCGGGTCGCTCAACGGCACGTACGTGAACCGCAGCCGCATCGACGCCGTCGCGCTCTCGACGGGCGACGAGGTGCAGATCGGCAAGTACCGGCTCACGTTCCACGCCAGCCCGCACGCGGGGGCACCGGCGGGCGGCACGGCCCCCCGGTCGTGAACGCCTCCACGGGCGCGGCGCACGCCACGGTCCCCGAGCCCGCCGACGGCGCGGAGCCGTGGCCGCAGGGGATCTCGCGTCGCGCGACCATGCGCATCTCCGACGTGCTGCGCGCGCTGCGGGCCGAGTTCCCCAACGTCAGCCACTCCAAGCTGCGCTTCCTCGAGGAGCAGGGGCTCATCGAGCCCGTGCGCACCGCGTCGGGCTACCGCCAGTACAGCCCCGCGGACGTCGAGCGGCTGCGGTTCGTGCTCGTCGAGCAGCGCGACCGGTACCTGCCGCTCAAGGTCATCAAGGAGCGCCTCGCCGCCCTCGACGCGGGCACCGACGTCGAGGTCCTCGCCCCGCGCCTGGCGACGAACGACGGCGAGCCCGGCTCGGCGACCGTCCGCCAGCGCTACACGGTGGACGCGCTCGTGTCCGCGGCGGGCGTGGAGCGCGACCTCGTCGAGGGGCTCATCGAGGCCGGCGTGCTGCGCCAGGCGCCGGGGGGCCAGCTCGACGCGCGCTCGCTCGACGTGGTCGTGCTCGCCGCGGGACTGTCGGAGTACGGCATCGAGCCGCGCCACCTGCGCTCCCTGCGCACCGCCGCCGACCGGCACGTGAGCCTCGTGCACCAGGTCGTCTCCCCGTGGCGCGGGCAGCAGAGCGCGTCCGCGCGCGCCCACGCGGGCACCGTGGCCTCGGAGGTCGGGGAGCTGTGCGCGCAGCTGCACACGGTGTTCGTGCGCCAGGGGATCGACGACCTCACACGCTGACCGTCGCGCCGGTCCCCGACGTCCGCGAGGCGCGCGGACGAGACGGGCCCCACCCCCTGCCGGATGCCGGTGGGCGACGTACCGTGGAGTGGTGAGCGACGACGTCCCGATGGTCCCCGTCGAGGTGCTGGGGGTCCGTCAGCAGCAGCGCGACCAGGAGATCGTGGTGCTGCTGCTCGACGACGCGTCCGAGCTCGTCGTGCCGATCGTCATCGGGCCCCGGGAGGCGAGCGCGATCGCCATGGCGCAGGCAGGGCTGCCGACGCCGCGACCCATGACCCACGACCTGCTGCGGGACCTCCTCGACGCCGTCGGGGTGCGCCTGGAGCGGGCGGAGATCGTCGCGCTCGACGGCGGCATCTTCTTCGCCGAGCTGGTCCTGAGCAACGGGGTCCGGCTCGACTCGCGCGCGTCGGACGCGATCGCGGTCGCGGTGCGCACCGGCAGCCCGGTGCTGTGCTCGGCCGAGGTCGTCGCGACGGCGGGGGTCGAGGTCGTCGACGTCGCGCAGCAGGAGGAGGTCGAGAAGTTCCGCGACTTCCTGGACCACGTCCAGCCGGAGGACTTCTCGGTGGACGAGTAGGGGACGGTCCGCGCGCGACGGGCCGACCGTCGGGCACGGATCCGACCTTCGGACACAACGGACAACACCGACGTTCGACCTCAGGTCGAGGGTTGGGCGGCCGGATCGCCGGACGTGCGGGCGCGACACGCCCGCACGCTCGGGTCGTCGGTCGTTGACGACCCCCGACGGCGCCCATAGCGTGGTCGTGGACATCACCCCAGGAGGCGACAGTGAACAGCAGCGGTGAGGCGAGCGTCGGTGCCGGCGCGGCGGTTCCCCACGGTGCGCAGGGCCTCCTCTTCGGGGAGGACATCACCGAGCAGGACACCACGACCGGGTACCGCGGCCCGACCGCGTGCCGTGCCGCGGGCATCACCTACCGCCAGCTCGACTACTGGGCCCGCACCGGGCTGGTCGAGCCCACCGTGCGGCCCGCGTCGGGGTCGGGCTCCCACCGCCTGTACAGCTTCCGGGACATCCTCGTCCTCAAGGTCGTCAAGCGGCTCCTGGACACCGGGGTCTCGCTGCAGCAGATCCGCACGGCCGTCGAGCACCTGCGCGAGCGCGGCGTCGACGACCTCGCGCAGATCACCCTCATGAGCGACGGGGCGAGCGTGTACGAGTGCACGTCGCCCGACGAGGTCGTGGACCTCGTCCAGGGCGGTCAGGGCGTGTTCGGCATCGCGGTCGGGCGCGTGTGGCGCGAGGTCGAGGGCACGCTCGCGGAGCTGCCCACCGAGTCGCTCGACGACGAGGACGACGCGGCGGCGAGCCCGCAGGACGAGCTCGCGCAACGCCGTCGGGCCCGCTCCGCCGGCTGACGTCCGCGAGCGCCGCTCCCTCCCGAGGGGGCGGGGGACTCCGGGCCCGGGCGGGCGCCGCAGCGCACGGGCCTGTGGAGCACGTCACAGCCGGTGCGACGGCCTGCCCCGCGAGGCCGTGGGAGGATCGCCCGGTACGCGGCGCGTCACGCTCTCCCCGGCGGCGTCGCACGGTCGACGGATGGAGTGCCGGTGTTCTCGAAGGTCCTGGTCGCCAACCGCGCGGAGATCGCCGTCAGGGCGTTCCGCGCCGCCTACGAGCTGGGGGCCCGCACCGTCGCGGTGTTCCCGCAGGAGGACCGCAACTCCGAGCACCGGCTCAAGGCCGACGAGGCGTACCTCATCGGGGAGCCGGGCCACCCGGTCCGGGCGTACCTCGACATCGAGGAGATCGTGCGCGTGGCGCGCGAGGCGGGCGCCGACGCGGTCTACCCGGGCTACGGGTTCCTCTCGGAGAACCCCGACCTGGCGCGCGCGTGCGCGGACGCCGGGCTGACGTTCGTCGGGCCGCCGCCGGAGGTGCTCGAGCTCGCGGGCAACAAGGTGCGCGCGCTCAAGGCCGCCCGCGAGGCGGGGCTGCCGGTGCTCGCGTCGAGCGAGCCGTCGTCGGACGTCGACGAGCTCGTCGCGGCGGCCGACCTGATCGGGTTCCCCGTGTTCGTCAAGGCCGTCGCCGGCGGCGGTGGCCGCGGCATGCGCCGCGTGGACACCCGCGAGGACCTGCCCGAGTCGCTGGCCGCCGCGATGCGCGAGGCCGACGGCGCGTTCGGGGACCCGACGGTGTTCCTGGAGCAGGCGGTGCTGCGCCCGCGGCACATCGAGGTGCAGATCCTCGCCGACGGTGCGGGGAACGTCGTGCACCTGTACGAGCGGGACTGCTCGCTGCAGCGGCGGCACCAGAAGGTCGTCGAGATCGCGCCGGCGCCCAACCTCGACCCGGCGATCCGGGACGCGCTGTGCGCGGACGCGGTGAAGTTCGCCCGGCACATCGGGTACCAGAACGCGGGCACGGTGGAGTTCCTCGTGGACACGGTGGGGGAGCGGGCCGGGCAGCACGTGTTCATCGAGATGAACCCGCGCATCCAGGTCGAGCACACCGTGACGGAGGAGGTCACGGACGTCGACCTCGTGTCCGCGCAGATGCGGATCGCGTCGGGGGAGACGCTGGAGGACCTCGGGATCCGGCAGGAGGACGTGCGCGTCAACGGCGCCGCCCTGCAGACCCGCATCACGACGGAGGACCCCGCGAACGGGTTCCGTCCCGACACGGGCCGCATCATCGCCTACCGTTCCCCGGGCGGTGCGGGCGTGCGGCTCGACGGCGCGACGGCGACGGCCGGGTCCGTCGTGTCGGGCCACTTCGACTCGATGCTCGTCAAGCTGACGTGCCGCGGCCGCGACTTCCCGACGGCGGTGCGGCGCGCCCGGCGCGCCCTCGCCGAGTTCCGCATCCGCGGCATCCGGACCAACATCCCCTTCCTGCAGGCCGTGCTCGCCGACCCGGAGTTCGTCGCGGGGAACGTCGCGACGTCGTTCATCGACGAGCGTCCCGAGCTGCTGGCCGCGCGCGAGAGCGCCGACCGCGGCACGCGCCTGCTCGCGCACGTGGGCGACACGACGGTCAACCGTCCGCACGGCGAGCCGCGGCGCACCACCGACCCCGCGACGAAGCTGCCCGCGCTGGACCTGTCGGTCGCGCCGCCGCCCGGCACCCGCCAGCAGCTCCTCGAGCTGGGCCCCGAGGGCTTCGCGCGCGCCCTGCGCGGCGAGCAGCGCCTGCGGGTCACGGACACCACGTTCCGCGACGCCCACCAGTCCCTGCTCGCGACGCGCGTGCGCACGCACGACCTGGCCGCCGTCGCGCCGTACGTGGCGCGGGCCACGCCGCAGCTGTGGTCGGTCGAGGCCTGGGGCGGGGCGACGTACGACGTCGCGCTGCGGTTCCTCGGCGAGGACCCGTGGGAGCGCCTCGCAACGCTGCGCGAGGCGATGCCGAACCTCGCGATCCAGATGCTCCTGCGCGGACGCAACACCGTCGGGTACACGCCGTACCCGACGCGCGTCACGGAGGCGTTCGTCGCGGAGGCCGCGGCGACGGGCATCGACGTGTTCCGCATCTTCGACGCGCTCAACGACGTGGACCAGACGCGACCCGCGATCGAGGCGGTGCGCGCCACCGGCACGACCGTCGCGGAGGTCGCGCTGTGCTACACGGGCAACCTGCTGGACCCGGCCGAGGACCTGTACACGCTCGACTACTACCTGCGCCTCGCCGACCGCATCGTCGACGCCGGCGCGCACGTGCTCGCGATCAAGGACATGGCCGGGCTGCTGCGCCCCGCGGCGGCGACGCGCCTCGTGACCGCGCTGCGCGAGCGCTTCGACCTGCCGGTGCACCTGCACACGCACGACACCTCGGGCGGCCAGATGGCGACGCTGCTGGCCGCGGCGGCCGCGGGCGTGGACGCGGTGGACGCCGCGAGCGCCGCCATGGCGGGCACGACCAGCCAGCCGTCGCTGTCGGCGCTCGTCGCGGGCCTGGAGCACACCGAGCGCGACACGGGCCTGTCGCTGGCCGCGGTCGCGGACCTCGAGCCGTACTGGGAGGCGGTGCGCCGCGTCTACGCGCCGTTCGAGTCGGGGCTGCCCGGGCCGACGGGGCGCGTGTACGAGCACGAGATCCCGGGCGGGCAGCTGTCGAACCTGCGCCAGCAGGCGATCGCGCTGGGCCTGGGGGACAAGTTCGAGCAGATCGAGGCGATGTACGCCGCGGCGGACCGCATCCTGGGGCGCCTGGTGAAGGTGACGCCGTCGTCGAAGGTCGTGGGCGACCTCGCGCTGCACCTCGTCGCGGCGGGCGCGGACCCGGCCGAGTTCGCGGCCGACCCGCAGGCGTTCGACATCCCGGACTCGGTGATCGGGTTCCTGGGCGGCGAGCTCGGTGACCCGCCCGGGGGCTGGCCGGAGCCGTTCCGCTCGCGCGCGCTCGCCGGTCGTGCCGCGCGCGGCGGCGTGACGCCGCTGTCGCCGGAGGACGAGGCCGAGCTCGCGCAGGCCGGGGAGGTGCGGCGCCGGCGGCTGAACCACCTGCTCTTCGCGGGGCCGACCAAGGAGTTCGAGCAGGTGCGCCAGGCGTACGGGGACGTCTCCGTGCTCGACACCCCCACGTACCTGTACGGGCTCGAGCCCGGCCAGGAGGTCGCGGTCGCGCTGGGCAAGGGCGTGCGCCTGCTCGTGGGGCTCGAGGCGATCGGCACGCCCGACGAGCGGGGTATGCGCACGGTCATGTTCACCCTCAACGGCCAGCTGCGCCCGATCCAGGTGCGCGACCGGGCGGTCGACGTCGACGCGCGCACGGCCGAGAAGGCCGACCCCACGCAGCCGGGGCAGGTCGCGGCGCCGTTCGCGGGCGCGGTGACGCCGGTCGTGGCGGCCGGGGACGTCGTCGAGGCAGGGCAGACGGTCGCGACGGTCGAGGCGATGAAGATGGAGGCCGCGATCACGACGCCGGTCGCGGGCACGGTCCAGCGCGTCGCGATCGGGGCGGTGCAGCAGCTCGAGGGCGGCGACCTGGTCCTCATCGTGGCCTGACCGGGCTGACGACCGGGCTGAGCGGTGGGCACCCGCGCGGTCGGGGTGGCAGCCTGAGGCGACGGCCGTCGCGCCGGGCAGGTCGAGCGGAGGAGGATCCATGCGAGTCACGTTCCACGGCCACGCGTGCGTCACGGTGCGTCACGGCGGGCAGGTCGTCGCGATCGACCCGGGCACGTTCAGCGACGCGCCGGGTGCGCTGCGCGACGCCGGCACGGTGCTCGTCACCCACCAGCACCCCGACCACGTCGACGCGGCCGCGCTCGGCGCCGCCCTCGCGGCCCGGCCCGGGCTCACGGTGTGGGCGCCGGAGGCGGTCGCCGCCGCCCTGCGGCCCTCCCTGCCGGAGGCCACCTCGGCGCGCGTGCACGTCGTCGCGCCGGGTGACGGGCTGGACCTCGGCGGGCTGGAGGTCGTCGTCGGCGGCGGGCAGCACGCGGTGATCCACCGCGACGTCCCCCGGATCGCGAACGTGACCTACCTCGTGCGCGGGGACGGTGCGACGCTCCTGCACCCGGGCGACTCGTTCGACGCGCCCGACGGCGACGCGCTCGGAGGGAAGCGGCTCGACGTGCTCCTCGCGCCCGTGGCCGCGCCGTGGCTCAAGCTCGCCGAGACGATCGACTTCGTGCGTGGGCTCGACCCGCGCGTCGTCGTCCCGGTCCACGACGCGCTCCTCTCGGCGGCCGGGCACGGCCTCGTCGACCGTCTCCTCGGGGAGCAGCGCACCGGCGGGACGTACGCGTACCGGCCGCTCACGCCCGGCGAGGCGCTCGACGTCGCGGCGGGCAGCCTCGACGGGGCCGCCGACGCCGCGGCGCGCGCCCTGCGGGACGAGCACCCGGAGTACGGCGAGGTGACCCTGCTCGAGCACGACGAGAGCGTGCCGCCACGTCCGGAGGAGGAGGCGGCCGACGCGCTGCGCTCCGACCCCGCCCGCTGAGCCCGGCGCTACAGCAGCGGGCGCAGGGGCGTGAGGACGACCTCGCTGAGCTTCGCCGCCACCGAGCGGGAGTCCCACTCGGCGAGCGTCAGCTCGCGGGAGTTCGACAGGTCGACGTCGAACACCTTCTCCATCTGCTCGGCCACCCCGGGGTCGGTGATCTCGAGGTTCACCTCGTAGTTCCCCGTCAGGGAGAGCCGGTCGATGTTCGCCGTCCCGATCGTGGTCCACGCACCGTCGATCGTCGCCGTCTTCGCGTGCACCATCGCGTCCCGGTACAGGTGGATCCGCACCCCGCCCTTGAGCAGCGCCGTGTAGAGGCCGCGCGAGAGCCAGTCGGCCAGCACGTGGTTGGAGCGCTCGGGGACCAGGACGCGGACGTCGACCCCCCGCGCGGCGGCCGCGAGGAGGGCCGCGAGGATCTCCCGGTCGGGGATGAAGTACGCCTGCGTGATGTAGACGTGCGAGCTCGCGCGGTCGATCGCGTCGAGGTAGATGCCGCGGATCGGGAAGACGAGGTGCGCCGGCGCGTTGCGCGCGGCGCGCAGGCGCGGCTCCCAGTGCACCGACCCGGGGTCGGCGAGCAGCGGCTGGCCGGGCTTCCGATTGGCGTTCCAGAAGTCGACGAACGCGTTGCGCAGCTCCCACGCGCTCGGGCCCACGAGGCGGATGTGCGTGTCGCGCCACTGCGTCGCGTACAGGGCGCCGATGTTGTACCCGCCGACGAACGCGATCTCGTCGTCGACGACGAGGATCTTGCGGTGGTCGCGACCCGACTTGCGCACGTTGAGCATGAGGACGCCTGGGCGGAACACCGGGTAGCGGATGACGTGGATCGGCTCCGGCAGGTCGAAGAACGCCTGCGGGACGACGAGGTTCGCGAACCCGTCGTAGACGACGAACACCTCGACGCCGCGTGCGCTCGCCTCCACCAGCGCCTGCTTGAACTCCTCGCCGAGCGCGTCGGCCTTCCAGATGTACGTCTCGAGCAGGATGCGGCGCCGCGCCCCGCGGATCGCGCCGAGCATCTCCCGGTAGACGTCCTCGCCGTACGTGAAGACCGTGGTCGTGGTGCCCGCGACCTCCACGTCCGCGGGGGAGGAACGAGGGAACGACGCCTCGGTCGTGTTGCGGCGCTTGCGGATCGCGTCGGCGGTGACGAGCACGCCCGCGACGGTGATCGGCGCCGCGACGGCGACCACGAGCGCACGGGAGAGCAGACGGCGGGCGGTGCGCAGGGCGGAGTCGGCGGACAGGTGCACGGACTCACCGTAGCGGGCACGCCTCCCGGCGCGACCGGAGGGCGTGCGCGCCGCGGGTGAGATCTCGCACCCCCGCCGCCACCGGGGTCGACGAGCGCCCGGTCAGTGCGAGCGCAGGGCCTTGATCAGCTCGGCCTTGCGCATCGAGGAACGGCCCTCGATGCCGATCTCGGCGGCGCGCTTGCGCAGCTTCTCGACCGTCCAGTCGTCGTAGTCGCCGGCCTTGCCGCCCTTGCGGCCGACGCTCTTGCGGGACGACCCTGCCGCGGCGTTCGCGATCCGCGCCGCCTTCTCCTTCGAGTCGCCCTCGTCCCGCAGCTTCTCGTACAGCTCGGGGTCCTTCACGCTGGGTCCCGGGTCGCGCTTCGGCACGGCGTCCTCCCTCGTCTCGGGTCGGCCGCATCGGGCGCGGCCGGTCTCCCGCCAGGCTCGCCCCGACGCCGCGCGCTCGCACGCGGACCTCGCGCGGGCACCTCACCCGAGCACGACGACGCGCGACGTGCCCGGGTCCACGTGCACGACCTGCCCCGCCACCGCGGCGAACCCGTGCGGGTCCGCGGCGTACCCGGCCTGCCAGCGCACCCCGCCGTCGTCGAGCGACAGGCCGACCAGGAGCGAGCGCCGCGAGGAGTCCGGGTCGGGCACGACCACGGCGAGCGTCGCGCCGTCGGTGAACGCGGCCGTCACGCCGCCCGCGGGGTCCGGCCGGGTCCCGGGATCGCCCACGGACGTTCCCGGGGTGGACCTCGACCACGACCACACCCGCTCGCCCGTGCGGGCGTCCAGGGCGACGAGCGCGCCGCCGGTGGCGAGGACCGCGCGGTCGTCCGCGAGCGCCACGGCCTGCACGACGGGCACGGCGGCGCGCCACAGCTCGCGCGGGGCGCGAGCCGTGCCGCCGGGCGGGGACGCGAGCGCGCGCACCCCGTCCGGGGTCGTGACGAGCCAGG
This sequence comes from Cellulosimicrobium sp. NPDC055967, assembly GCF_042269845.1. Taxonomy (NCBI): domain Bacteria; kingdom Bacillati; phylum Actinomycetota; class Actinomycetes; order Micrococcales; family Promicromonosporaceae; genus Cellulosimicrobium; species Cellulosimicrobium sp. NPDC055967. Next base: position 166,074 of record NZ_JBHJYJ010000004.1, read on the forward strand.
TGGTCGCGTCGCGGCCCGGTCCGGCGAGCGGGACGAGCAGGCGTCCGGAGACGGCGGCGCGGACCGTCCCGTCGGGGGCGAGGAGCTGGGTGAACCCGGTGCGGTCCGAGGGCCGGACGGTCGTGCGCCAGAACGTGCCGTCGGCGCGGGCCGTGACGGTCGTCGTGATCGCGTCGCCGGGGGCGTCCAGCCGGGTCCCGGCGAGGGTGAGGACCGCGCTGAGCCGGCAGCCGCGCACGACGAGCAGGTCGTCCTCGACGGTGACGGCGGCCTGGCCGGCGACCTGGGGCCGGCACATCGCGGTGCGCTCCGCGTCGTCGGGCCGGACCTCCTGCTGCCAGCGCACGCGTGCGGTGCGGGCGTCCTGGAGCGCGAGGTGGACGACGCCGCCCGTGCGCGACCAGCGCAGGACGGTCGCGCCGGGTGCGGGGACCGCGCGCCCGAGCTCGTCGCCGAGGGGGACCGGGTCCGTCGTCGGTCCTCCCGGGCCGAGGACGTGCGCCACGGGTGCGAGGGCGGGGCCGGTCAGGCACGTGACGGCAGCCGGGTGGGGAGCCGGGGCCGAGGTCTCGTCGGCGGCGGGTCCGCACCAGGCGGTCGGGTCGAGCGCCCGCCAGCGCCGCGCACCGGACCCGACGTCGTACGCCTCCACGCCCGCGCCGGTGACCACGGCGAGGGCCACGTCGTCGCCGTCACCGACCACGGACAGCCGGGGCGCGGCGGCGTCCGTCTCCCAGTCGGGCTCCGGCGCCACCGCGAGGGAGGCGACGGCGCCGGGCCGGGCCAGGCGTCCCCGCTCGGCCGTGCTCGTGCGCCACGTCCCGACGGCGACGAGGGCGAGGACGAGGAGGACGAGCGGCGCGACGACGCGCAGGAGCAGCGCACGTCGTCGGGCCGGTGCCCCGGGCCCGTGGGCCCCCTCCGCGGGTGCGCCGCGCCCGGCCGGCGCGGGCTCGTCGTCCGGGACGAGCTCCACCCGGTGGAGCGAGGCCATACCGGTGACGCCACGCGCCCCGCGGGCCGGCGTCAGGTCTCGGCGGGCTCGAGCGCGGCCGAGAGGGGGTGCGCGCGGATCGCCGCGGCGAGCTCGCCCTCGATCCGGTCGAGGTACACGCCGGTGGTCGCGATGGACGCGTGCCCGAGGAGCTCGGCGACGACCTTGACGTCCCACCCCTCGGCAGCGAGGAGGGTCGCGGTCGTGTGGCGCAGGGCGTGCGGGGTCGCCTCGCGCCGGTACTGCGCCGGCATGCGCTCGACGCAGCGCCGCAGGAGGCCGCGGACCGCCTGCGCGTCGATGCGGCGGCCGCGCCAGGACAGCAGGAGCGCACGCCGCGCGTCCGGGTCGTCGGGGCGGCGGGCGAGCAGCGCGGGGCGCAGGCGCTCCAGGTACTCCTCGAGCGCGGCGGCGAGCGGGGGAGAGAGCGTGACGGTGCGGACGTGCCCGCCCTTGCCCTGGATGCGCCAGCGCGTCTGGTCGGGCTCGCGGGCGAAGTCGTCGAGGTTCGCGCGCTCCAGCTCGGAGACCCGCGGGCCGAGGACGAGCAGGAGCGCGACGACGAGGCGGTCGCGGAGCTGGAGGTCCTGGTCGCGCCGTGCCGTGGCCGGGTCTCCCGGAGCTCGGGCCGCGGACACCTCGAGCAGCGACGCCGCGGAGCCCGCGGACAGGGCGGTGCGAGCGACGCGCAGGCCGTCGCGCAGGCGGGCCGGGGGAGAGGCCCACTGCATCGGGTCGGCCTGGACCCAGCCCTCGCGCGCCGCGTGGGAGAAGAAGCGGGTGACGGACTGGCGGAACCGGTTGACCGTCGCGGCGGAACGGCCCGAGCTCCCGGGCTTGCGCGACGCGTCCGCGTACCGGCCGTCGGGAGTCGTCTGGTAGCGCAGGAGGACGTCGTCCACGTCCTCGCCGGCGACGTCGTCCAGCACCCGGGCCGGCCCGGCGAGCCGCGCGAACTCGGCCACGTCCCGCTCGTAGCTGCGGCGCGTCGTCGGCGACAGCACGCCCCGCAGCGTCTGGGCGGCCACGGACGCGAGGTAGCGGTCGGCGGCCTCGGCGACGGTGATCCGCTCGAGACGGGGCGGGGCGACCATGAGCGGGCCTCCTTCGGTGGGTGCGGTCGCCGCCAGCCTAGGTCGTGCCGCCCACAGCGTCGCCACCGAACGACGCCCTGACCTGCGCCGACGCGGGGAGCCGGGGGCCGACGGGGTCAGCGCGACGCACCCAGGTGCGCGACGTCGCCCACGCCCAGCACCCCGCGGTTGTGGAAGAACCCGTCCTCGCGCAGGGTCGTGACGCTCCCGGAGGCGACCGGGAACGCGACGTGACCGGCGGCCTCGACCGGCATCCCGATCCAGGCCGCGACGACGAACGTCGCCGCGAACCCGTGCGTGACCACCACCTGGTGGTCCGCGGCGCGGCGGAGCAGGTCCGTCGTCGCTGCGTACACCCGCAGGGCGACGTCGAGCCTCGTCTCCGCGCCGGCGACGCCCACGTCGTGCCGCAGCCGGTCGCCCACCGCCGGCGGCGGGACGAACCGCGCGTCGTGCCAGGCCTGAGGACGCCCGCCCGCCTCGCCGTAGGACGCCTCGCGCAGCCGGGCGTCCAGCCGGGGGACGACGCCGAGCTCCGCGCCGATCGCTGTCGCGGTGCGGCGCGTGCGCAGGAGGTCGGACGTGACGACGTCGACGGCGGCGTCGTGCGGGATCCGGGCACGCAGCGCCGTGGCGACCAGGGCCGCCTGCCGTGCGCCCCGCGCGGTGAGGTCGGAGTCGTGGACGCCGCCGACCAGGCCCTCGACGTGGTGCGTCGCCTCGGGGTGGGTCACGACGTGGACCGTGCGCTCGCGCGCGCCGACGACCTCGGGCAGCGGCGGGGGAGGGAAGGGCGTCCGGGGAGCGGTGGGGTCGGGCACGCGCCCAGGGTGGCACACGCCCCGGGGGCACCGGACAGCGGGAGCGAGAAGGCTGGCCCGGGGGACGGGGACCGCGGTGGGGTCGTGCGGGCCGGAGTGTTCCGAAGGACGCGCGGACGGTGGTGTGCACGGCGACGTGGGCTACCGGGGGCCGCCGAGGTCGCGAGGATCAGCAACGACGCGTCACCACGCTGTTGACCTAAACACAATGGTTTGCGGTGTATGTCCGATTCTAGGCATCGTAGCCCAGGGTGCGGTCCCGCACCAGCCGTCGCCGGGGCGCTCGGACGTCCGGGGCACCCGACGGCTCGAGCTCGTCCCGTGCTGCGCCGGCGCCACCGGACGCAGGCCGCGGCGCCTGCGCGGGGGACACCGAGCGCCAGACCCACACGGCGACGGTCGCCGCACCGGCGGCGACGCCGACGAGCACGAGCGCCACGAGGGTCAGGGCGAGCGCCGGGACCCAGGCCAGCGTCACCAGCGTCGTCGTGACGAGACGTCGAGGACGACGACCGTCCGGTGCGAGCCCGGCGAACGGCGACGTCGTGGCGAACGTCCCGGAGACGGTTCCTGACGACGTCCGGGACGGCGCGAGCGCCACCAGGCCCGCGAGCGACGGCCGGCCGTCGCTCCGGCCCACGGTGCGGGCGGCGGGACGGTGCGTTCCGAGCCGGGGTGCGTACGTCGTCGTGCTCATGCCGAAGGGGAGCGTGCGAGAGCCCTCCGTGATGCGCGGGGACCGCCTTCGTTCCGACGAAATGACATAATGTACATTATCGGCGCACTGCGGAAGGGGTCGATCAGGCCTCTCGCGCCGCGTCTCCCTGCGCGGTTCCCGGGCCGCCGTGGGTCCTCGGGTGTCTACTGGCTGCCATGGGATCCGCCGTCCTCGAACCGACCACCCGGTGCGCGATCGACGCCGTCACCGCGCTGCGCCTCGTGCAGGACGACGTCGGCCTCGGTGCCCGTCGCCCGCTCGTCGGCCCCGCCGTGCTCCGCAGCCACGCGCTCTCGATGCTCTACCGCGACGTGCGCCGCGGCGTGCTCGACGAGAAGACGGCGCGCGCTCATCTGGAGGGCGTCGCCACGCTGAAGATCCGCCTGCTCGGCGACCGCGTCTCGCGGGCCACGGCGTGGCGCGTCGCGCGCGAGCTCGACGCGGACGACACGGCGGTCGCCGAGTACGTGGCGGTGGCCGTGCTGCAGGCCGACGTCCTCGTCGCGGGCGACCAGGACGTCGCGGCCGCGGCGGACGGCCGGATCCCCCTCGCCACGTACGACGACCTCCTGGGCTGAGCCGGCGACGTCCGCCCGAAGCCCGATCCGGTCACCGGTCCGGTCTCAGTCGTCGAACACGTCCCAGCAGATCGCGCTGCGGCGCCGCTGGTCGTCGAGGACGAGCTCGCGCAGCTCCGCCGGGATACGTTCGCGCTGCCAGTCCCGCTCCGCGAGGCGCGCCGCCTCGGGGTCCTCACCCCGTGCCGCGGCGTCGGCGGCCGCCGCCCGGATCGCGTACGCTGCCGCCCCGAGGTCGTGCGCCGCGACGTGCGCGACCGCCACCGCCTGCCCGGCCGCGAGCGCCGTGAACCTGACGGGTGCGGGCTGGTCGCGGCCGGCGGCGTTGGCGACGAAGGCGGTGCTGTGCGCGGTCTTCATGGGGACCTCGCCGCGGATCCAGGCGCGCGCGACGTCGAGGGCGTCGCGGGGTCGGGTGTCGTCGGGGCGGGCGTCCTCGAAGATCGGCAGGACGTGCTCGGTGCACTCGACGGCCCACCGGGCGAGCTGGCGGTGGTGGTCGTCGGTGAGGGTGCCGCCGCGGCGGACGGTGATGAGCCGGCGGTCGCGTTCGGTGGGCAGGATCGGCATGGTCCGATGCTCCCCCAGTCCGGTGCCCGGCGACCAGCGCGTCACCGGTGCGGCGGAGTCGGGACGGCACGGTCGGGGCGCCGTGGTCGCGTCGTCTGGTGAGGGTGGGTGGGGCGGCGTACGGTGCGTTCGTCGTCCCCGCTCGCCGAGGTGCACGCCTCTCCCCCGCCCGGACGCCCGTGCGCGGCGCCGTCGCCGCGCACGGGGCTCTCCCCCGGACTGGTCGGGTCCGCGGGCGGGCCGCATCCCCGAGGAGGCGCTCATGGCCCGGTTCACCCGTTCCGACGACCTGCGTGGCGCGACGTTCGACGGCGCGGACCTGCGGGGTGCGCGGTTCGTGGAGTCCGACCTGTCCGGCGTGGTGATGCGGGGCGTGCAGGTGGAGGGGCTGGACGTGGACGCCCCGTGGCTCGCGGACGGCGACGCGACCTTCCGCGTGAACGGTGTCGACGTGACGGGCTTCGTGGAGGCGGAGCTGGACCGCCGGTTCCCGGGGCGGGAGCTGCGTCGTGCCGGCGACCCGGAGGGGCTGCGCGCGGCGTGGGCGGCGCTGGAGTCGACGTGGGCGGCGACGCTCGACCGGGCGGCGGCCCTGCCCGCGAGCGCCGTGGACGTGTCGGTGGACGGCGAGTGGTCGTTCGCGCAGACGTTGCGGCACCTGGTGCTGGCGACGGACGCGTGGCTGGGGCGGGCGGTGCTGGAGGTCGAGCAGCCGTTCCACCCGTTGGGGCAGGCGGGCCCGCAGGCGGCGGAGGACGGGCTGGACCTGTCGCTGTTCGTGACGGGGACGCCGTCGTACGGGGACGTGCTGGAGGCGCGCGCGGGCCGGGTGGCGATGGTGCGGGACTTCCTGGCGGGTGTGACACCCGAGGCGCTGGCGGTGGTGCGGCGCAACCCGTGGTCGCCGGAGTACCCGGAGACGACGTTGTCGTGCGTGCACGTGATCCTCGAGGAGGAGTGGGAGCACCACCGCTTCGCGGTGCGCGACCTGGACGGGGTGTCGCGGGGCGATCAGGGCGAGGGCGGCCGGTTGCGCCGGTAGTGGCGGGCCGCCTTGGCGCGGCTGCCGCACCCGTCCATCGAGCACCAGCGGCGGGTGCCGTTGCGGGAGGTGTCGAAGAAGTACAGGACGCAGTCCGGGTGCGCGCAGCGTCGGATGCGGTTCGGGGCTTGGCGCAGCAGGTCGAGGTAGTCGTGCGCGGCGCGCCAGGCCGCGGCCCAGCCGGGGTCGGTCCGGGCGTCCTCGTGCACGGACCCGTCGCGGAGCGTGTGCCGCAGGGCGCCGTGGGCGAGGACCGCGTTGAGGTCGCGCTCGGCCGGGGCGCCGGGGTCCTCGAGGACGCGGCGCAGGACCGCTCGGGTGTGGCGCAGCGTCTCGGTGGTGTCGGCGTGCTCGTCGGCCAGGTCGTGCTCCTGGAGCCACGCGTGGAGGTCTGCCGGCTCGTCGAACAGGTCGCGCGTGCGCCCGTGGTCGACCCAGTGGGTGTTGACCAGGTCGAGCGCGAGGGGCTCCCCCACGAGGGGTCGTGCCGTCATGCGCTGATCTTACCTGTGTCGAACGGTTGACAGGTAAGGCTGCCGCGATCTACGTTCTCACCACTCATCCAGATGACACCGGTAAGAATCGCTCGTTCCGGTGCGGTCCACCGGGACCGCGCGTCCCCGACCACCCTTTGTGGAGGCTCCTCATGCAGCACACCGTCGGCACCGGCACGCCCGAGACGCGGGCCGTGCACCACCGCACCGCCACGATCGACGGGCGCACCGTGTTCTACCGGGAGGCGGGCGACCGCTCCGCGCCCACGCTGCTGCTTCTGCACGGCTTCCCCACGTCGTCGCACATGTTCCGCCGGTTGATCCTCGACCTCGCGGACTCGTTCCACCTCGTCGCGCCCGACCACCTCGGCTTCGGGTACTCCGACGCCCCGCCCGTGACCGACTTCGACTACTCCTTCGACAACCTCACGGCGACCACCGAGGGCCTGATCGACCACCTCGGCCTCGACCGGTTCGCTCTCTACCTGCAGGACTACGGCGCGCCGATCGGCCAGCGCCTCGCGCTCCGAGACCCGGACCGGGTCACCGCGCTGGTCGTCCAGTCCGGCAACGCCTACGTGGAGGGCTTCACGCCGTTCTGGGACGTCCTGTTCGCGCACGCCAAGGACCGGGCGACCCACGAGGCCGAGGTCCGCACCCTCCTGTCGCCGGCGTCCACCCGCTGGCAGTACACCCACGGCGTGCCCGCAGACCGGCTCGACCGGCTCACCCCCGACACCTGGAACCTCGACCAGTCCCTCCTGGACCGCCCCGGCAACGACGCGGTCCAGCTCCAGCTCTTCTGGGACTACCAGTTCAACCTCGACGTCTACCCCGACTTCCAGGCGTACCTGCGTGCGCACCGTCCCCCGACCCTCGTCGCCTGGGGGGAGCACGACGAGATCTTCGGCGCCGACGGCGCCCGCGCCTTCCTGCGCGACGTGCCCGACGCCGAGCTCCACCTGCTCGACGCGGGCCACTTCGCGCTCGAGACCCACGGTGAGGAGATCTGCGCTCTCGTCCGTGACTTCCTCACCCGCGCGCTCGCCGGGGAGGACCGATGAGCGGCGCCGGATCTGACGCACCCCCGTCGGGTCGTGCCCCGCTGCCGCCCTTCACCGCACAGACCGCCCGCCGCAAGGTGCGGGCCGCCGAGGACGCCTGGAACACCCGTGACCCCCGGCACGTCGCCGCGGCGTACACCCCGGACAGCGTGTGGCGGAACCGGGGCACCTTCCTCACGGGGCGCGACGAGATCGTCGCCTTCCTCACCGCGAAGTGGGAGCGCGAGCTCGACTACAGCCTCCGCAAGGAGCTGTGGGCGTTCCACGAGCACCGGATCGCCGTCCGGTTCCAGTACGAGTGGCACGACGCCGCGGGCCGGTGGTGGCGCAGCTACGGCAACGAGCAGTGGGAGTTCGACGACCTGGGCTACATGGCGCGTCGTGAGGCCAGCATCGACGACGTCCGCATCGAGCCTGCCGAACGACGCATCCACGGGCCCCGTCCTGCGGCTGACACCACGGTCCTCCCCCTGCGCTGAACCACCCGCCGCCTCCGCAGCGGCACGCGCGCCCCGGCGCCGGGGATCGGGCGGCCGGGAGCCGGTACACGGACACGTGGGAGCGGGACTCGGCGGTGAACGGCTCCCCCGCCCATCCGGCGTGCCGGGTCTCGAGCCCGAGGCCGGCGAGGCGGGCCATGAGGTCGAGCTCGGCGGGCCAGACGTACCGGTGAGGTGTGCGCCCCACGGTGGCGCGGCCGTCGTCGTCGAACCGGACGTGGTGGGACACGACGCGTTGGTGCAGGACGTCGTAGGTGTCGACGCCGAGGTAGCCGGGCTCGTCGTGCCAGACGGTCGCGGTGCGGCCGGGTGGGAGGGCGCGCAGCTCGGGGACCCAGAGCTCGACGACGAACCGGCCCCCGGGGGCGAGGTGGCGGGCGGCGTTGCGGAAGCACTCGACCTGGGCGTCCTGGGTGAGCAGGTTCGCGATCGTGTTGTACACGAGGTAGACGAGCGTGTGCTCCCCCGGTACCCGGGCGGTGGCCATGTCGCCGACGACGACGGGCAGGGTCGTCTCGTCGGCCTTCTCGCGCAGGCGGGCGACCATGTGCCGGGAGATCTCGATGCCGGTGACGGGTACGCCGCGCGCGGCGAGCGGGATCGCGACCCGACCGGTGCCGACGGCGAGCTCGACCGCGCTCCCCCGGCCCGCGAGCCGGTCGACGGCGGGGTCGAGGACGTCGGGGGCGAACATGCCCTCGCCGGGGGTGTCGTACCGCGCGGCGGCACCGGCGTCCCAGAGGCGTTCCTGGTCGGTGCCGGCGAGGTCGGTGCGGGGGCGGGTCACCGTGCGACGGTGTCAGGTGGTGTCCGCGGCGGTCCAGGAATCTCGGGTGGTCGGGCGTCCTCGGTGTCTCCGGCCGGTGGGCCCGGACGCTACGGTGGCGGCATGGATCGTGAGGCGTTCGCGGGCTATGTCCGTTCTCAGGGGTGGGGCGTCGTGGCGTCCCTCGGCGACGACGGCGGGCCGCAGGCCGCGTTCCTCGCGGTGGCGGCGACGGGCGCGGGCGAGCTGGTGTTCGACGCGCGCGCGACGTCGCGCAAGGTGGCGAACCTAGCGCGGGACCCGCGCGTCGCCGTGACGGTGGGCGGGACGGACGGGACGACGTTGCAGTGCGAGGGCGTGGCGGACGTCCCGGTCGGCGCGGACCGGGACCGGTGCGCCGCGGCGTACGCGGCGGCGTTCCCGCAGTTCGCCGCCTCGCTGGCCGACGAGGGCATCGTGCTGCTGCGCGTCGCGGTGGCGTGGGCGCGGTACGGGGACTTCCGCGACGGCCGGTCGGTGATGACCGAGGTCGACGTCTCCGGGTGGGGCCCCGCTCAGGACTGACGGTGGCCCGTCCCGGGCGGACCCGTCAGGCGAGCAGCGCCCGCTTCGCGCGCGCGAACTCGGTGTCGGTGAGGTCGCCCGCGCGGTGCAGGGCGGCGAGCCGTTCGAGGCGGGCGACGAGCTCCGCTCCCCCGTTGCCGGTCGGGGCGCTCGCGGCGGGTGCGCCGCGCCCGACGACGCGCCACAGGGTGCGGGCGAACACGCCGGGGCGCCGCGCGGTGCCGGCCTGGCCGGGGTGCAGGCGCGGCACGCGCGGCGAGGGCACGGTCCGGTCGTCGACGACGATGCTCCCGGGGCGCGTGTCCGCGAGCGAGCGGGCGAAGCGTGCGAACCGGGCGGACGACCCGTCCAGCAGGACGGCGCGGGTGGTCCGGGCCCCGGGGTGCTCGTCCCGCCAGGTCACGACGACGGTGGGCCCGTCGCCCGTGACGGTCACGACGGGGCGCCCGGCGGGCTCGAGCACGGTGTCGTCGCCGCGGACGAGGCGCAGCCGTGCGCCGTCCCACACGAGCCGGCCGCCGGCGACGTGGAACATGGCCGGGTAGCGGGGTGCGGCGGCGAAGCGCGAGGTGTCGGGCGCCCTGCCGGGGATCGTGACGACGCCGACGGGCCGCCGTCGCGGCGGGGCGGCGGGGGCGGTCCCGTGCGCGTGCTCCGCGAGGGCCTCCACGACGGGGACCGCGACCGTGACGGGGGCGACGGGCTCGCGGCCAGGCTCCGGGGCGGGTCCTGCCGGGTGGGCCTCGGCGTGGCCCTCGGTCGCGCTGGTGCTCATGGTGCTCCCCCGTCGTCGTCGGTCCCCCGATCCTGCCGCGCGGCCCCCTCCGAGAGCAACCCCTCGGGTGGTGTCGCCGCAGGTCAGCGGACGTGAGCGCGCCCCCGGCCGGGAGCACCGGTGGCCGGGGGCGCGCGGTCTCGGGACGGGTCAGAGCCCGCCGAGCAGCGCCGTGAAGTCGGGCGTGGCCGCGAACGGGTCGGCGGGGCCGGTGTTCTTGCGCAGCGCGACCTTCTCCGCGAGCTCGCGCCCGGCGCGGGCGATCCGGGCGGGCAGCCCGCCGCCGCCGTCGGCCTCGGCGGCGGCCCAGTCGTCGGTGGCGGCGAACACGGACGTCGTGGCGACGTCGGCCCGCAGGTAGGTGAACAGCGGGCGCAGGGAGTACTCGAGCGCGAGCGAGTGGCGGGCGGTGCCGCCGGTCGCGCCGAGCAGCACGGGCGTGCCCGTGAGGGAGTCCTTGTCGAGGACGTCCACGAACGACTTGAGCAGCCCCGAGTACGTGGTCGTGAACAGCGGGGTCGTCACGACGATCCCGTCCGCGGCGGTGAGGCGCTCGAGGACCCCGGCGAGCTCGCCCGTGGGGAAGCCCGTGAGCATCGCGTCGACGACGGCGTGCGCGTGGTCGCGCAGCTCGACGGTCTCGGCCTCGGCGCTCACGCCGAGGCCCTGCAGCTCGCGCACCGTGGCCTCGCCGAGCCGGTCGGCGAGCAGGCGCGTGGAGGACGGCTTGGACAGCCCGGCGGACACCACGACGAGGCGGCGGTCCGGGGCGGGGGTGCTGGCGGTCATGCGGTGCTCCTGAGGTCTGGCGTGCGGTGCGGGTGCGGCCCGTCACCGGGCCGGGTGGTGCGGTCGCCCGACGGCGGCCGGTCGCCCGGGTGCGCGGGGCACCTGTCGACCGTACGCCGTCGGGCGGGTGGTCGTGCGGCCCGTGCGCCCCGGAGGGGGCGGCCGCGACGGCGGGCTACAGGCCGAACGCGGCGCCGGCCCTCGCCGGCTCCTGGTCGTCCTCGGCGGTGCGCCCGGTCCAGCGGTCCTCGGTGCCGCCGACGTGCGCGGCGCCCTCGGTCCCGGCGGCCCGGGCGGCGGCGACGCGCTCGGCGTGGCTCGGCGGGTTCGCCGGGACGTGCGCGGGGCGCGCGGCCTCCATCTCCTTGCGGAGCACGGGCACGACCTCGCCCGCGAGGAGGTCGATCTGCTCGAGCACCGTCTTGAGCGGCAGGCCGGCGTGGTCCATGAGGAAGAGCTGGCGCTGGTAGTCGCCCACGTGCTCGCGCATCGCGGCGTACCGGTCGATGACCTGCTGCGGGGAGCCGACGGTGAGCGGCGTCTCGCGCGTGAAGTCCTCCATCGACGGGCCGTGCCCGTACACGGGTGCGTTGTCGAAGTAGGGCCGGAACTCGTCCCACGCCTTCTGGGAGTCCTTGCGCATGAACACCTGGCCGCCGAGCCCGACGATCGCGGTGTCCGCGGGGCCGTGGCCGTGGTGCTCCCAGCGCTGGCGGTAGAACTGCACCATCTGCTTCGTGTGGCTGATGGGCCAGAAGATGTTGTTGTGGAAGAACCCGTCGCCGTAGTAGGCGGCCTGCTCGGCGATCTCGGGGCTGCGGATCGACCCGTGCCACACGAACGGCGGCACGCCGTCCAGCGGGCGCGGGGTCGAGGTGAAGCCCTGCAGCGGGGTGCGGAACTTGCCCTCCCAGTCCACGACGTCCTCGGTCCACAGGCGGCGCAGCAGGGCGTAGTTCTCGATCGCGAGCGGGATGCCGTTGCGGATGTCCTGCCCGAACCACGGGTACACCGGGCCCGTGTTGCCGCGCCCCATCATGAGGTCCATGCGCCCGTCCGAGATGACCTGGAGCATCGCGTACTCCTCCGCGAGGCGCACGGGGTCGTTCGTCGTGATGAGCGTCGTGGACGTCGACAGGACGATGTTCTTCGTCACACCGGCGAGGTAGCCGAGCATGGTCGTCGGCGAGGACGGGACGAACGGCGGGTTGTGGTGCTCGCCCGTGGCGAAGACGTCCAGGCCGACCTCGTCCGCGTGCTTCGCGATCGTCAGCATCGAGCGCACGCGCTCGGTGTCGTCGGGGGTCCGGCCCGTCGTGGGGTCCGTCGTGACGTCGCCGACGGTGAAGATGCCGAACTGCATGGTGTGCTCCCGTGAGTCCTAGGTCGATGCGTTTGCATGTACATGCGGCTCAACCGGGGACCCCCCAGGTTTGTTCCCGGGTCCTCCCGGCGCCCGTGTGAGCGTGCGCACGTCGGCGCCGCGACGGCCGCGACGAGTTGCGTCGGGCATCGAAACCCGGGAGCCTGGGACCGCGACGCGCCGAGGCGGACCGGCCGGGCGCCGTGGGGGGCGGCCAGGCCGCGGGCACCCGCGACGTTCACCGGACCTTCACGACGCGCCGGAACACCGACCGACGGTGAGGCGTTGCCTCTCGTAGACCGGGCCGCTGCCCGCACCCCACCGGGCGCGCCCACCCACCCCCGAAGACCCCTCAGGAGGACACCATGGCCGACCGTTCGCTGCGCGGGATGAGCATCGGTGCGAAGAGCATGGAGTCGGACGAGGGCGTCGACTTCGCCCCCCGCTTCCAGGCGCACTACGACTGCCCCAACGGGCACACCATCATCCTGCCGTTCTCGACCGACGCCGAGGTCCCCCCGGTGTGGGAGTGCCGCTGCGGCGCCGAGGCGCTCCTGCGCGACGCCGAGCGCCCCGAGCCCAAGGCCGGCAAGCCCGCCCGCACCCACTGGGACATGCTGCTCGAGCGCCGCACGATCTCCGAGCTCGAGGAGCTGCTCGACGAGCGCCTCGGCCTGCTCCGCGCCGGCAAGCTGCGCCGCAGCGCCTGACGCCGCACGCACGACGCACGCGAGGCCCGGACCCCACGGGGGTCCGGGCCTCGGCCGTGTCCGGGGGTCTCAGCGCGGGCGACGGCCCGTGACCGACCGCACCGCCCCCGCGAGCTGGGTCGCGCGCCGCCGCGCACCCCACACCGTCACCTTCCACAGGGCCTCGGTGACGATCGAGCGGCTCATCTTCGACCGGCCCGCGGTGCGCTCGACGAACGTGATCGGCACCTCGACCACCCGCCCGCCCGCCCGCACGACCCGCCAGGCCATGTCGACCTGGAAGCAGTAGCCGTGCGACTCCACGCTCGCGAGGTCGACGGCGCGCAGCGCGTCCGCACGGTACGCGCGGAAGCCCGCCGTCGCATCGCCCAGGCCGAGCCCGAGCGCGACGCGCACGTACACGTTCCCGGCGCGAGAGAGCACCTCGCGGTGCCACGGCCAGTTCTCCACCTGCCCGCCCGGCACCCAGCGCGAACCGATCACGAGGTCCGCGCCCGCGCCGTCGCCGGTCTCCCCCGTCGCGTCGAGCGCGGCCAGCAGGGACGGCAGCTGCTCGGGCCGGTGCGACCCGTCGGCGTCCATCTCGACCAGGACGTCGTACCCGGCGTCCAGGCCCCAGCCGAACCCCGCGACGTACGCGGCGCCCAGGCCCTCCTTGCCCGCGCGGTGCAGCACGTGCACGCCCGGGTCCGTGGCTGCCGCGGCGTCGGCGAGCTCGCCCGTCCCGTCGGGGCTCGCGTCGTCGACGACGAGCACGTCCGCGTCCGGCACCGCCGCACGCAGGCGCGCGAGCGTGCCCGGCAGGGTCAGCGCCTCGTCGTACGTGGGCACGACGACGAGCACGCGGCCGGGCGCACCGGCGACCTCCCCCGGGCGGCCGCTCACGTCTCGTCCCCCGTCGTGCGCGTCGGCGCCGTCGTCCGGGCGCCCGACGCCGTGACGGCGCGGGCGGCGCGGCGCTCGCGGACGACGCTCCCGACGCCCGCGGCCAGGAGGCCGAGCGCGAGGAGCTCGACGACGCGGCCCGGCCAGTCCCCCGCCCGCACGGCCGGGGTCAGGCTCGTGCGCAGCGGCAGGTCCGCGACCATCTGGTCGGCGGTGAACAGGTCGGTGCTCTGCAGGAGCTCGCCGTCCGGGGCGATGACGCCGCTGACGCCGACGGTCGAGACCTGCACGGTCGCGCGCCCGGTCGACACGGCGCGCAGGCGCGACATCGCGAGCTGCTGCGTGGACTCGGCGGTGTACCCGAAGGAGGCGTTGTTGGTCTGCACGACGAGCACCTCGGCGCCCGCGTCCACGGCGTCGTTCACGAGGCCGTCGTAGGCGACCTCGAAGCAGATGACGACGCCGAGCGGCACGGTGCGCCCGAGGCGCTCGGACGCGAGGTCCACGACCCCGGTCTCGGTGCCGGCGATCATGTCGATGCTCACGCGGTCGACCTGGTCGGAGAAGATCCGCAGCAGGGACCGCAGGGGGATGTACTCGCCGAACGGGGCGGGGTGCTGCTTGGCGTACCGGTCGACGACGCCCGCGCCCGGCTCCCACAGCAGCGACACGTTGTACCGGCCGCCGGCGTCGGGGTACTCCTGCGCGCCCACGAGGATCGCGGCCTCGACCTCGCGCGCGGCGTCGTCGATGGCGCGCGCCACGTCGGGCGCGGTCTGCGGGTCGAGGTCGGAGCCGTTCTCGGGCCACAGGACGACGTCGAGGCCGCCGGGCTCCACCTGGTCCAGCAGCGCGACGGTCCCCTGCAGGTGGTTGTTCAGCACCTCGGCCCGGTTCGCGAACGACCCGAGCCCGGGCTCGCCCACGTTGCCCTGCACGGCCCCCACGGCGAGCGTGCCGGCCTCGGCGCGCGCGTCGAGCGGAACGAGCAGGGGCGCGGCCACGAGCGCACCGGCCACGGCGACCGGGACGACGGCGCCCGTGACGACGTCGCGGCGACGCACCAGCGCGAGCACCGCGACCGCGAGCAGCGACCCGGCGAGCGCGACGAGCAGGGACACCAGAGCCTCTCCCCCGAGCCAGGCCGCGCGCCCGAGCGGGGAGTCCGCCTGGGAGAACGCGAGCCGGCCCCAGGGGAAGCCGCCGAACGGGACCTCGGTACGCGCCTGCTCGACGCCGACGAACAGCAGCGCGAACGCGACGGCCTGCGCCCACGGGCGCCCGGCCAGCCACGACCACCGCCGCGCCCACACCCAGGCGACGCCCAGCACGGCGACGAAGCACGCCTCCATGACGGACAGCGCGACCCACGGCACGGTCTCGGTCGCGTAGTTCGCCCACCACAGGTGCGGCAGGAAGAACGCGAGCCCCCACACGAGCCCGACGAGGAAGCCCCAGCGTGCACCGTCGCGCCGCAGCGACCAGAACAGCGCGGCGACGCCGACGAACGCGAGGGGCCACCACCCGCGGTCGGGGAACGCTGCGTCGGTGACGAGGCCGCCCGCGAGGGCCAGGAGGAGGGTGAGCGGCCGCGACGGGGGCCCGGCGAGCGTGCGGCCCTCCCCCGTGCCGGGGACGCGGCGGCCACTCTCGCCGGTGCCGGTGCCGGTGCCGGTGCCGGTCGCGGGCGTCGCGGGTGCCGGGGAGTCCGGGGCGGAGGTGTCCGGTCCTGCGGGTCGGGGGCGCCCGGCCGGGGCGGCCGTGGGCTCGGGGGCGTGCACGGGTGCACCCTACGCCACGCACCTGCGCCGGAACCGGTGCCGACCGGGGCCCCACGGGTGAACACGGGACCGAGCGGGGTGGAATGTGTGCGGGCTCGCGCGCCCTTCGGCCCGTACGACGCCGCCACCGGCGGAGCACGTTTTCTACTGAGCGCGCGAGCCCGGCCAGGTACCCGGCGCGGAACGCCGAGGGGTCGTCGTCGGTGGCTGATCCCCCTGCGGCCGCGGGGGCCGGAACACCCTGTCGAACCTACTCCGGCTCACGGCCCTGTCAAGCGGTAGCGGTCACACGAACGTGTCGAACAAGGGGACGCCGTCGCGCACCGTCTGCAGGCACCGCGGCCGCGGCACGTCCGGACCGAGCTCCGGCAGGAGCGGCTGCCCGGCGCGCGCGTCCGTGCTCCACGACGACGTCGTGCGCCCGAGCGCGCCCTGCACCACGAGGTGCTCGCCCCGCCACACGGCCAGGTGCGCGGGCGCCCCCACGCGCAGCTGCCCGGCGCCCGTGTGGTCCAGGCCCGCGATGCGCCACCCGCCGCGCGTGTGCGCGCGGAACGCGGCCCGCGCCGAGATCTGCTGGTCCGGGTCCACGTGCGACATCGCCGCGAGCACGCCCGCCCACGGGTCGAGCCGGGTCACCGGCGCGTCCGACCCGAACGCGAGCGGCACGCCCGCCCCCGCGAGGTCCGCGAACGGGCTCAGGCCCTCGGCCCGCGTCGCGCCCACGCGCGCCGCGTACATGCCCTGCGGCCCGCCCCACGCCGCGTCGAACCCCGGCTGGATGCTCAGGCTCACGCCGAACAGCAGCAGGGACGCCAGCGCCGTCGCGTCCACGAACAGCGCGTGCTCCACCCGGTGCCGCGCCGCCCGCACCGCGCCCTGCCCGTGGACCTCCGCGGCGACCTCGAGCCCGAGGACGAGCTCGTCCATCGCGCGGTCCCCGATGACGTGGAACCCGCCCTGCGTGCCCGCCGCGCCGACCGCGGACAGGTGGTTCGCGATCTGCTCCGCGCTCAGGTAGAGGTTCCCCCGGTCGGTGGGGTCGGGCCCGTCCTGGTAGGGCAGGCGCATCGCGGCGGTGCGCGACCCGATCGACCCGTCCACGTTGAGGTCGCCCGCGAGGCCCGTCAGGCCCGGCACGTCCGCGAGGACCTCCCGCGCGTCGTCGACCGTGGTGCACAGCTCGCCCCGGTACCCGACGACGTGCGCCAGCCCCGAGGACGCCTCGCCCGTGAGCGCGAGCAGCTCGCGCAGCCCGGCGCGCGTGTCGATGTGCGGGGCGCTCATCTCGTGCACCGACACGATCCCCTGCTCCGCCGCCGCGCGCAGCGCCGCCCGGTACAGGGCGGTGCGCCGCGCGGGCGACACGTCGCGCGCGACGTCCCGGGCGACGTGGTGCGCCTCCCCCGTGACCCAGCCCGACTCGTCCCACCCGGGGCGCTCCGCCAGGGCGCAGCGCCGCGCGAGCGTCGTGGAGACCGCGGCCGAGTGCACGTCGACCCGCGCCGCGTACACCGCGCGCCCGCCCGCGGCCGCGTCGAGCTCGTCGCGCGTCGGGGGGCGCCCCTCGGGCCAGGACCGCTCGTCCCACCCGAACGCGAGCACCACGTCGTCGTCCCCGACGCCCGCCGCCGCCTTCGCGACCGCCTCCAGCGCGGCCGCGAGCGTCGTCACGCCGGCGCTCGCGGACAGGTCGACGCCCGCGAGGGCGAGCCCGACCTCGAACAGGTGGACGTGCGCGTCGACGAACCCGGGCGCGACGAGCGCGCCGTCGAGCTCGATCACGCGGTCGGCGCGGGCGGCGAGCCCGTCGGCCGTGTCGTCGGCGCCGATCCAGGCGATGACGCCGTCGTCGACGAGGAGTGCTTCTGCGAACGGGTCGGCCTGGGAGTGGATCACGCCGCCGCGGTACAGGGTTGAGGCCACAATCCTTCACGATACCGCCACAACCGCCCGAAACGCGCCGTTCCGGTGTGACGTCCGTGCAGGTCGCGACGGGTGTCGCGCACGTCACGCACCCGGCCGGGCGCCCGGGGGCGCCCGCTCGGCCGGCTCAGACGCTCGAGTACGCGACGACGCCGCGCCGCAGCCTCTCGATCGCCTGGTGCGCGGTGCGCCGCACGGCGGGCGTCGGCGCCGCGGTCGCCACCTGGTCGAGGACGTCGATCACCTGCTTGCACCAGCGCACGAAGTCGCCGGCGGCGATCTCCGAGCCGCGCAGCACGGCGTCGAGGCTGCGGCCCACGGCCCAGCGGTGCACGGCCGTGACGAGGCCCTCGTCGAGGGCGCCGGTCGCGTCGATGTCGTGCGCCTCCTCCAGGTCGTCCACCTCGGACCACACGCGCGTGGTCGCCTCGAGCGCGCGGGCGAGCTTCCCGTGGGGGCCGCCGGGCACGTCGGGCTCGCCGTGGTCCTCGCGCCGCCCCGCGTACACGCACGTGGACACCACCGCCGCGAGGGCGGGTGCGTCGAGGTCCTCCCACACACCCCGGCGCAGGCACTCGGCGAGCAGCAGGTCGTTCTCCGCGTACAGGCGGCGCAGCCACTGCCCGTCGGGGGTGACGCGCAGCCCGGCCCGTCCTGCGCGGTCACGGTCACGGGCACCGTCGGGGTCGGGGTGCGTGCCGCCCGCGGGATCCTCCGCGTCCAGCGCGTCCTCCAGGGGCGCGACCGGGTCGTCCGCGACCTCGCCGGGGGCGAGGTAGCCGAGGGTGAGCAGGACGTCGCAGATGCGGTCGAACACGCGCGCGATGGACCCGGTGCGGCCCTCGACGCGGCGCACGAGCTGGTCGTGCTCCTTCTTGAGCCGGGCCCAGCGCTCGGCCCAGCGCGCGTGGTCCTCGCGGTCGGGGCAGTCGTGGCACGGGTGGGCGCGCAGCTGCGCGCGCAGGCGGGAGAGCTCGGCGTCGTCCGCGGCGGCGGACCGGGTGCGGGGGGTGCGCCCGGGTCGCGCGCCGGGCTCGTCGAGCGCCCCGAGGGCGTTGCGCAGCGTGGAGGCGAGGTCGCGCCGCTGCGCGGGCACGCGCGGGTTGAAGGACTTGGGGACCCGGACCGTGGCGACGGTGCGGATGCCGCCGGGCGCGTCGGCCACGGTGAGCTTCTTCACCTGCCGGTCCTGGGTGAGCACGGTGGGGCGCGGGCCGTCGAACCCGGCCCCCTCCCCCGGGTCGAGCACGACGACGTAGCCCGCGCGCCGCCCCGACGGCACCTCGACCACGTCCCCGGGCCGCAGCCGCTCGAACGCCGCCACGACCTCCGCGCGGCGCGACCGGCTCGCGGCGCGCGACAGGTCGCCCTCGCGCGCGGTGATGCGCCGCCGCAGCGCCGCGTACTGCGCGAAGTCGCCGCGGTCGCACGTCATGGCCTGCGCGTACCCGTCGAGCGCCTCGGCGTGCGCCTGCGCCTGCTTCGCGAGCCCGACGACCCCGCGGTCGGCCTGGAACTGCGCGAACGACGTCTCCAGCACCTCGCGCGCCCGGTCCCGCCCGACCTGCGCGACGAGGTTGACCGCCATGTTGTACGTCGGCCGGAAGCTGGACCGCAGCGGGTACAGGCGCTTGGACGCCAGGCCCGCGAGGTGGACGGGGTCCAGGCCCGCGTGGTCGACGACGACGGCGTGCCCCTCGACGTCGATACCGCGCCGCCCGGCGCGGCCGGTGAGCTGGGTGTACTCGCCGGGGGTGACGTCGACGTGCGCGGTGCCGTCCCACTTGACGAGCTTCTCCAGCGCGACGGACCGGGCGGGCATGTTGATGCCGAGCGCGAGGGTCTCGGTGGCGAACACGACCTTGACGAGGCCGCGGCTGAACAGCTCCTCGACCGTCTCCTTGAACACGGGCAGCATCCCGGCGTGGTGCGCCGCGATCCCGCGCGCGAGCGACTCGGTCCACGTCCAGTACCCGAGCACGTCCAGGTCCTCGGCCGGGATCGTCTCGGTGCGCTCCTCGGCGACCCGACGGATCTCCGCCTCCTCCGCGGGCGAGGTGAGGCGGAGCCCGGCGGCGAGACACTGCTGCACGGCCCCCTCGCACCCGGCGCGGGAGAAGATGAAGTAGATCGCGGGCAGCAGCCCGTCGGCGTCCAGCGCGTCCACGACGGCGAACCGCGCCGGGGTGCGGCGCGCCCCGAGCCCTGACCGGTCGGGGCCGGGACGCCGACCGCCCCGCCTCCGGTACCCGCGGTCGCCCGGGCCGCGGCGCCCGCCCGGCCCCGACGCGCTCGTGCGCGGGGCCGCGCGGAACGCGGCCAGCAGGTCCGGGTTGATGGGCGGGTTCACGCCCGGGTCCGTGGGGTCCACGTGCCCGGCGTACAGGTCGAGCAGGTCCGCGCCGAGCGCGCGCCCGCCGCCCGCGTGCGCGACCCCGGTCGCCGGGTTCGCCGACGCGACGAGGACGTGCTGCCACAGCGGCACGGGCCGGCGCTCGCTGACGACGACGGTCGTGTCGCCGCGCACCATCTCGAGCCAGTCGCCGAACTCCTCCGCGTTGGACACGGTCGCGGACAGGGAGACGAGCTGGACGTCGTCGGGCAGGTGGATGATGACCTCCTCCCACACCGGTCCGCGGAACCGGTCGGCGAGGTAGTGCACCTCGTCCATGACGACGAACGCGAGGCCGTCGAGCGTGCGCGAGCCCGCGTACAGCATGTTGCGCAGCACCTCGGTCGTCATGACGACGACGGGCGCCTCCCCGTTGATCGTCGTGTCGCCCGTGAGCAGGCCGACCGAGTCGGCGCCGTAGCGGCGCACGAGGTCGCCGTACTTCTGGTTCGACAGCGCCTTGATGGGGGTGGTGTAGAACGCCTTGCGCCCGCCCGCGAGGGCGAGGTGCACGGCGAACTCGCCCACGACCGTCTTGCCCGCGCCCGTCGGCGCGGCGACGAGCACGCCGCGGCCCTCCTCCAGCGCCTCGCACGCCCGTTCCTGGAAGTCGTCGAGGGGGAAGTCGAGGACCTGCCGGAACTCCGCGAGCCGGGTGCGGGACGCCGCCTGGCGGGCCCGGGACGCGGCGTAACGGGCGGCGGGCGATTCAGCGGCCGTCATGGTGCCAGCCTACGGTCCACCGCCCACCTTGCCGGTCGGCGCGCGGGCCGCCCGGCGACGGGTCGCGGGCCGTTCGTCCGCGGTCCTCAGCGTTGCGCGGCGGCGCCGGCCGGGGCGTCGAGGACGTGCAGCGCGCCCGGGACGACGTCGACCCGCAGCGGCAGGGGGCCCAGGTGCTCCCCGTCGGCGAACGCGTGGGGCGGGGTCGCGCCCGCCTCGGTCGCCGCGACCGTCACCGACGTCGCGCGCAGCGTCCCCACCCCCGGGTTCGCCAGGTGCCGACCCGCGTACATGCCGGGGAAGATGCGCGTCGCGCCCCAGCGCCCGAACGGGCCCGCGACGACGACGTCGAGCAGGCCGTCGTCGAGCGCGGCGCCCGGCGCGATCCGGATGCCGCCGCCGATGCGCGGCCCGTTCGCGACCGACACGAGCGCGCCCGGGGACTCCCACACCACGGTCCGCCCGTCCTGCGGTCCCGGGTCGGCCGGGTCCGCCGTGCCGAGGGCGGCACCGTCGCGCAGGAGGGGCGCCCCGGCGAGCAGGTCGGGCAGCTCGTCGCCCGCGGGGACGCCGCGCAGCGTGACCCGGTACCCGTACGGGCGGTACCGGGTGATCTCCGTGAGGGCCGAGCGCGCGTACCGGGACCGGCCGCGGGGCCAGGTGGCCGCGTTCGCGTGCGCGTTGACGGCCGCGTCGATCCCCGCGGACAGCACGCCCGCGTACCAGCGCGGGGCGGGCAGGTGCTCGCCCGTGACGCGCGCGGCGTCGACGGCGCGCACGGACGGCGCGGCGCTCGCCGAGGACACGGTGCCGGCGGCGGGGCCGAGGGCCGCGAGGAGGGCGTCCACGCACCGGTCGGCGCGGGTCGTGGGCAGCCCGAGGCCGTGCGCGAAGTCGTTGCCCGTCCCGACCGCGACGATCCCGAGCGGGACGCCGGTCCCGGCGGTCGCGTTCACGCCGAGGTGCACCATGCCGTCCCCGCCGACGACGACGAGCGCGTCCACCCCGGGCCGCGCACCCGCGCCGTCCCCGCCCGGTCCGCGCACGGCGGCGTCGGCGGACTCCTGCGCGAGGGGCAGGCTCGGGGCGCTGAGGTCCACGACGGCGTGCCCGGCGGCGCGCAGCGCGTCGGCGGTGCGCCCCCCGGCCGCGCGGCCGCGGCCGCGCCCCGCCGTCGGGTTGACGACGAGCGCGACCGTGCTCACGCGCGGCCCCCGCGCCCACGGGGGCGCGGCCGGGGCGCGGCGCTCACAGGGCGAGCCGTGCGGCGTCGAGCTTGTCGACGCGCCGGTCGTGGAGGTAGCTGATGCCGAGCGCCGCGAAGTACAGGCCGCAGATCGGCAGCGCCACGAAGATCATCGTCAGCGCGTCCGGCGTGGGGGTCATGACGGCCGCGAACAGGAACGCGACGAGCACCGCCCACCGCCAGCCCTTGGCCATCGCGGACGCGCGCATGATCCCGGCCGCGTTGAGCGCGACGAGCACCACGGGCATCACGAACGCGAGCCCGAACGCCAGCACGAGGCGCATGACGAAGCTCAGGTAGCCCTGCGCGTCGGCCAGGTTGGTCGCGCCCTCCGGCACGAACCCGGCGAGGATGTCGACCGCGTGCGGCAGGACCCACCACGCGAGGAACGCGCCGCCGAGGAACAGCGGGACCGACGCGCCGAGGAACGCGAACGCGTACCGCTTCTCCCGGGTCGTCAGACCCGGCGTGATGAACGCCCACAGCTGGTACAGCCACCACGGGCAGGTGACGATGACGCCGAGGAAGAGGGAGACCTTGACCTTCATGTCGAGCGCGGAGGCCAGGCCCGAGAAGTTCAGGCTGATGACCTTGTCCTGCTCCTCCGCCGCCTTGAGCAGCGGCGCCTGCAGGGCCTCGAGCAGCGGCTCGTAGAGGAACCACCCGACGATCGCGCCGACCACGAGGCCGCACGCGGCGAGAAAGAGGCGCTTGCGCAGCTCCAGGAGGTGCTCGCGGAGCGGCATCCGCCCCTCGGGGTCACGAGACGTACGTGACACCGACTATCCCTTCGAGGTGTCGCCCGGTTCGGGCGACGTCGTCCCTCCGGTCACGGTCGGCGAGGAGGTGCCGGTCGACGCGGACGTCGAGCCGGCGCCACCCGCCGCGGGCGGCGTGGTGTCGTCCTCGCGCAGGTCCTTGACCTCGCTCTTGAAGATCTTCAGCGACTGCCCGACGCTCTTGGCCAGGTCGGGGAGTCGACGCGCACCGAACAGGAGCAGGATGACGACGACCAGCACGATGATGTGCCAGGGCTTGAGCATGCCCATGGGCTAACTCCTCCTCGAGGCGAACGGCGCTACGCGAGCGAGTCTACGCGGTGAACCCTACGCGTTGAACCGGCGCCAGCGGGACCAGACCTGCTCGTCGCGCCGGCGCCGCTGCGCGCGCCGCTCCACCCGCTCGGCGCGCAGCAGGTCCACACGCTCCTGGAGCACGACCGGGTCGTCGAACAGGGTCGGCGCGGTCGAGGGCTGCGCCTCCTCCAGGGCGCGCGACAGCTCGTCCGCCCGCGCGCTCATGTCCGCCGCGACCTGCGAGGCGCGCGACAGCTCGCGCCCCAGCCCCTTCACGGACCGCCACAGGTGCCGCGTGAGGAAGAACGCGCCCACGAGCGTGCCGACGACGAGCAGCGTCCAGACCCAGAACCACATGCCGCCCACCCTAGCCAGCGGCCTGGTCGCCGGACGGGTCGGCGCCCGGCCCGTCGTCGGGTCCGCCGGGCAGGTGCGCGTACGCGGACAGGGCGGCGCTCGCGGCCTCGCGCACGTCGCGCGCGACCGACGCCGGCTCGACGGCGAGCACGTGCCGCGCCCGCTCGGTGAGGAGCTGTCGCAGCCACACGGGGTTGGTGACGCGCAGGCGGACCTCGAACGCGCCGTCGGGCAGGTTGCGCACGGACTCGACGGGGACCTGCTCCGCGACGGCGCGCGCGGGGCTGGCGAACGTGATCGTCGCGAGCGGTGCGTCGCCGGTGGGGGTGAAGTCGACGTCGGGGTCGACGTCGTGCCCCTCGACGGGCTGGTCGAGCTCGGTGGCGGCGAGGATGCGGTCGACGCGGAACGTGCGGCGCCCGCGGGCGCGGTGGCACCACGCGAGCAGGTACGCGTGCTCGTCCTGCGTGTGCAGGGACACGGGGTCGACCTCGCGCTCGGACTCCTCGTCGGCGGCCGTCACGTACCGGATGCGCAGCCGGTGGCCCGCGACGAGCGCGCTCGTGATGGCCGCGACGACGCGCGGGTCGCCCTCGGGCGCGAGCTGCACGTCGAGCGAGGCCGCGGCCTCGCCCGTGGCGTCGGTGAGCTTGCGCAGCACCGACTCCACGACGCCCGCGCGCTCGGGGTCGGCCTGCACCGCCGCCGTCTCCCGCATGGCCCGGAGCGCCGCGATGAGCGCCACGGCCTCGCGCGTGCCCAGGCGCAGGGGCCGGGTCATGCCGCGCGCCTCGGTGAGCCGCACGACGCCGCGCTCGATCGAGTCGGCGTCGAAGTCGATGAGGTCGTCCGGCCAGTACCCGGGGGTGCCGGACACCCAGAGGGCGTCGACGTCGTCCAGGACCTGGCGCTCGCTCACGCCGAAGTGCCGGGCGAGCTCGCCCACCGGCACCGGCCCCGCCCCGTCCAGGTACGCGACGATGCCCAGCAGGCGCACCAGCCGGTCGTCCGCGCGCTCAGCCACGCCCCGCCACCTCCGTCGACCCCTCGCCCTGCTCCGGCCCCTGCGCGGGCACCGACGACGAGCCCAGCGCCGCCGCGTCCCGCAGCCGGCGCACGACCGCCGCGCGCAGGTCCGGCGGCCCGAGCACGAGCACCGCGTCGCCGTACCCCACGACCTCGTCCGCCAGCGCGTACCGCACGTCGTACGCCACATCCAGCACGTCGCGGCCCGCGCCGTCGCCCGCCCGCGCGTCGGGCACCGACCCCACGACCGTGCCGCGCGCCCGCAGCGCACCCGCTCGCTCCGGCACCACCGCCAGGCGCGCCACCCCGCCCGCGTCGCGCGTGCCCAGCGCCGCGTCCACGTCCACGTCCGCCGGGACCTCGAACGCGTCGCGCGGACCCGTCGCCCGCACCCGGCCCTCGACCCGGCTCAGCCGGTACGACCGCGGCGCCCCCCGGTCCAGGTCGAACCCCACCAGGTACCAGCCCCCGCGCCGCGCCGCGATCCGCCACGGCTGCGCCCGCCGCGCCCGCACCTCGCCCGTGCTCGCCGCCCGGTACGTGAACGACACCGCCCGCCGCGCCGAGATCGCGTCCATGAGCGTCGCGTACGCGTCCCCCACCGGCCGCACCTGCGGCGCCAGACCCGCCACCACGTCCATCGCGGTCTCCCCCGCGCCCGCCGCCCGCAGCTTCGTCAGCGCCCGCGAGATGTCCGTCCGCAGCGTCTTGTCCTGCCAGAACTGCGCCGCCAGCGCCAGCACCCCCAGCTCCGCCGGCGTCAGGTCCACCGCGGGCAGCGCGTAGGCGTCCTGGTCGATCCGGTACCCCACCTCGTCCGCGTGCCCGCCCGCGTCCACCGTCACGATCGGGATCCCCAGGTCGCGCAACGTGTCCTTGTCACGCTCGAACATCCGTTCGAACGCGTCCGGGGACGGGGCGTCGCCGTACCCCGCCACGCTGGTGCGGATCTGCTGCTTGGTCATCGACGCGTTCGTGTTCACCAGCGCGATCACCAGGTTCAGCAGGCGCGCGGCCGGGTTCGTCGGCGACCCCGACGACGACGGCGCAGGGTCGGGCACGGACGAGGGGGGCGTGGGCTCGGACATCGGGCCCAACGCTAGTCGGTCGATAGGGTGTGCCGCGTGATCACGTGGCGGACCGCGACCGTGGTGTCGCACGCGAAGACCTGGACCGGCGCCCAGGAGCTGCACGTGCAGCTCCACGACCCCCTGCCCGGGCGCGACGACGACCCCGACGCGACCGTGCGCGCCCTCGCGTACACCCAGCTCGTCGGCACCCCCGACCCCGGCGACCACGTGCTCCTCAACGTCTCCGCCCTCGCGCGCGGCCTCGGCACCGGCGGGTACGCCCTCGTCGTCGGCCCCGCCCAGCCCGGCACCCCCCTCCCGCCCGACCCCGCACCCGGGCCCGGCCACCTCGTCAAGGCCCGCTACACCCCCCTCCAGGCCCTCGTCCTCGGCGTCGACGAGCAGGAGTCCCCCCACCACGACACCCTCCGCGACGCCGACGACCTCGACGGCACCCCCGTCGTCGTCGCCGACCTCCACTCCGCCCTGCCCGCCGTCGTCGCCGGCGCCCGGCACGCCGCGGCGCTCGCGGGCCGCCCCGCCCCCCGCGTCGCCTACGTCATGACCGACGGCGGCGCCCTGCCCGCCGCGTTCTCCCGCACCGTCGCCACCCTGCGCGACACCGGCTGGCTCGACACCTGCCTCACCGTCGGTCAGGCGTTCGGCGGCGACCTCGAGGCCGTCACCGTGCACACCGGCCTCCTCGCCGCGCGCCACGTCGCCGGCGCCGACCTCGTCGTCGTCGCCCAGGGACCCGGCAACCTCGGCACCGGCACGCGCTGGGGCTTCTCCGGTGTCGCCGCCGGCGAGGCCCTCAACGCCGTCGCCGCCCTGGGCGGCCGACCCGTCGCGTCCCTGCGCGTCTCCGGCGCCGACGCCCGCGACCGCCACCTCGGCGTCTCCCACCACTCCCTCACCGCGTACGGCCGCGTCGCCCTCGCCCCCAGCGACGTCCCCGTGCCCGTCCCCACGCCCGACGTCGAGCGGCTCGCCGGGTGGGGGGCCGGCCTCACGGGCCGCGTCGCCGAGCAGGCCGCGACCCTCGCGGCCCCCACCGGGCGCCACCACCTCGTCGACGTCCCAGCCGGCCTCGCCCTCCTCGACGCCCTCCACGACGTCCCCGTCCGGCTCTCCACCATGGGCCGCGGGCTCGACGCCGACCCCGCCGCGTTCGTCGCCGCCGCCGTCGCCGGCGTCCACGCCGAGTCGCTACGGCCCGCATGACCGCACCGCAGGGGGACAACCACCGCCGGCCCGGGCCGGGCCGCTTCGCCGTCGTCGCCGCGCTGGCGCTCGCGGCCGTGCTCGCCGCCGCCGTCGGCGCGCCGTGGGGCTGGGACGCGCCCGGCTGGTTCGACGACGTCGCGCAGGACCCGGTCGCGCCGCCGCCGGACACCGCCGCGACCGACGTCCTGTCGCAGGAGCGGGAGGACCTCCGTGCACTGATCGACACCGGCGGCCTGTCGTTCGACGCGTACCTGCTCTGGTTCCTGGTCGCGGTCGTGCTCGTGGTCCTCGTCGTGCTGGCGCGCCGCTACCTCCCGGCGCTCCTCGTGCGTCGGCGACGCCGACGCGACTTCCTCGTCACGGCGTCCGGCGACGTCTCCGTCCACGCGGCCGAGGACCCGGTCGTGCCGGAGCTGCGGGAGGCGGTCCAGCGGGCGCACGACGACCTGCGCGCGCCGGACGCGGACCCGCACGACGCCGTCGTCGCCGCCTGGGTCGCGCTCGAGCGCGCCGCGGAGCGGGCAGGCACCCGGCGCGACCCCGCGCAGACCCCGACCGAGTTCACGACCGCGGTCCTGGCGAGCACCCGGGTGGACCCGGAAGCGGTCGCGACGCTGCGCGGCCTGTACCACCGGGCCCGGTTCGGCGAGACGGCGCTCGGGGAGCGCGACCTGGAGGCCGCACGCGCGGCGCTCGCCCGCATCGCGGCCGACCTCACGACGCGGGTCGGCGGCGCCCAGGACCTGACCCCCGCGCCCCATGGCCGCCCGCTCCACGACGAGGCCCGGCCGTGAGGGCGCGCGGACGCTGGGACCGGCTGCGCCCGGCCGACCGGCACGCCCTGCTCGCGGCCACCGCCGTCGTCGGGCTCGGCGCGCTCCTCGTGCTGCTCGGGTTCTCGCCCGCGCACGCCCTCATGCTCACCGCGCTCGGCGTCGCGGGCGTCCTGCTGTGGCACCGCACCGGCTACGCCGGGGACACCGTGTGGCCGCGCGTCCCCGACGTGCGGCGCGACGGCAACCGGCGCGACGTGTCCGACCTCGGCTGGTCCGTCCTGGGCCGCGACGGGCGCGTCACGGCCGCCGCCGCCCGCCGCGTGCGCCACCTCACGGAGCGTCGCCTCGCCCGCCACGGCGTCGACGACCTCGCCGACCCCGGCGCCGCCACCGACGTGGCCCGCCTCCTCGGCCCCCGCGCCGCGCGCACCGTCCACGACCTCGTCACCGACGACCGCCTCCCCACGCCCGCCGAGCTCGACACCTGGCTCGCGGCGCTCGACCGGATCGACCAGCCTGACCAGCCCGAACCGACGACCATCCACGACCACCCGGACCGCCCCGACGGAGGGACACCCCGATGACCGCCGACCCCGCACCCCGCCCCGCCGGACCGGGCACGACCCTCGACGTGCCCACCGTCGCCGCGCACGGCCGCGCCGTCCTCGACGAGGTCGCGACCGCCGTCGTCGGCGCCCGCGAACCCCTCACCCTCGCGCTCGCCACCGTCCTCGCCGGCGGGCACGTGCTGTTCGAGGACGTCCCCGGGCTCGGCAAGACCCTCGCCGCGCGCAGCCTCGCCCGGGCCCTCGGCCTCGACTTCACCCGACTGCAGTGCACCCCCGACCTCCTGCCCTCCGACGTCACCGGGTCCTCCGTGTACGACCCCGCGACCCGGACGTTCGAGTTCCGGCCCGGGCCGGTCTTCACCGGGCTGCTGCTCGCCGACGAGATCAACCGCACCGCCCCCAAGACGCAGTCCGCGCTGCTCGAGTCCATGGCCGAGCGCCAGGTCACCGTCGAGGGCACCACCCACGCGCTGCCCCGCCCCTTCCACGTCGTCGCGACGTCCAACCCCGTCGAGCACGAAGGCACCTACCCGCTCCCCGAGGCACAGCTCGACCGCTTCATGGTGCGCCTCTCCGTCGGATACCCCGGCCGCGACGAGGAGCGCGAGGTCCTCACCCGCCGCATCGCCCGCCGCCACGACGACCCCGTCGTCCGCCAGGTCGTCGACCGCGACACCGTCCTCGCCATGCAGACCGCCGTCGAGCAGGTCGACGTCCACCCCGACGTCGTCGCCTACTGCGTCGACCTCGCCGCCGCCACCCGCACCCACCGCGACCTCGAGGTCGGCGCATCGCCCCGCGGCTCCCAGAACCTGGCCCTCCTCGCCCGCGGCGTCGCCGTCCTCGACGGACGCGACGTCGTCCTGCCCGAGGACGTCAAACGCGTCGCCGTCCCCGTGCTCGCCCACCGCCTCACCCTCACCCCCGGGGCGTGGGCCGCCGACCTGCGGCCCGAGACCGTCGTCGCCGGCATCCTCCAGACCGTCCCCGGACCCGCCACCGTCGGCGCTCGCGGATGAGCACCCCTGCGGCGGACCGCGACACCGACGCGCCCCGCTGGCGCACCACCGTCCACCTCGCCGCCGGCGTCCTCCTCGGCAGCACCCTCCTCGCCCTCGGCGTCCTCCTCCGCCGTCCCGACGTCGCACTCCTCGGGCTCGCGCCCCTGCTCAGCGCCGTCTGGGGCTGGACCCGCCGCCCGCACGGACCCGTCAGCGTGCGGGTCGTCCTCGACACCGACACCCCACCCGGCACCCTCGCAGCCCGCACCGTCGCCGACGTGCCGCCCGGCGTCGAGCTCCTGCGGCTGCGCGCCCTCGCCCCCGGCGGCCTCGTCACCGAACGGCTGGTCCGTGCCACGCCCGGAACCCACGAGCTCGCCTGGCGCGCGCCCTCCGCACGCACCGGCGTCACCGACAGCCTCCGCGTCGACTACGCCGCCTACGGCCCCGACGGCGTCGAGGAGCAGGTTCCCCGCGTCGCCCGCGGACCGCGCCGCCTCGTCCTGCCCCGCCCGCTCCCGCTCGGACGACTGCCCCTCTCCTCCCGACTTCGCGGACTCTCCGGACCCCACACCTCCCGACGCCCCGGCGACGGCACCGAGCTCCGCGACGTCGACGCCTTCCGCCCCGGCGACCGGCTCCGCCGCATCGACTGGCGCGCCACCGCCCGCCGCTCCCCCACCCTCGACACCCTCTACGTCCGCCGCACCTTCGGCACCGCCGAGGCGACCGTCGTCCTCGTCGTCGACTCCCGCGACGAGGTCGCCCCCGACCTCGCCACCTGGAACGGCGTCGGCGCACAGCGCCCCGACGAGGCCACCTCCCTCGACCTCGCCCGCCACGCCGCCGCGTCCGTCGCCCAGGCCGTCCTCGCCGACGGCGACCGCGTCGCCCTCGACGACCTCGGCCGACTCGCCCGACCCGTCCGCGCCGGCGGCGGGCGACGCCACCTGCGCCGCATCCTCCACGGCCTCGCCCTCGCCCGACCCGTCGGCGACCCCTCCGCCCGGCACCGCCCGCCCCAGGTCCCCGCCGGCGCCGCCGTCTACCTCTTCTCGACCCTCCTCGACGACGAGGCGCCCCGCCTCGCGCGCCAGTGGCACGACACCGGGCACGTGGTGGTCGTCGTCGACGTCCTCCCGCCCGTCTCCCTCGCCGGCGTGGACGACCACGTCGCGACCGCCTGGGCCGTCACGCGCCACGAGCGCGCGGACCGCGTGCACGACCTGCGCGAGCGCGGGGTCGTCGTCGCACGCTGGTACGACGGCACGCCCGGCGCCGACGGCGCTCGCGGGACGCTCGAGCTCGCGGCGCGCCGGCTCGACCGACAGGGTCCCGGTCGACCGAGCCCCGTCGGGGGTGCCCGATGAGACGCCTCGTCCGACGCGAGGTCGTCACCGCGGGGCCGCGTCCTCGCCTCGAGGTCGAGACCGGGCGCACCTTCGCGGGGTGGTGGCTGCGCGCCGTCCTCCTCGTCCTCGCCGGCGCCTTCACCGGAGCGGCGCTCCAGACGACGGGACTCGCACCGTCGTTCGTCTGGGGCACCGCCGTCGTCCTCGGGACCGCGACGACCTTCCTCCCCGCACCACCGGTGCCGCACGTGCTCGTGCTCCTCGGCGGCCTCCTCCTGCTCGTGGAGGGGGACGGTCCCTTCGACCCCGTCGTGCTCGTGCTCCTCCCGCTGGGCCACCTCGTCCTGCGCGCCGCCTGGTGGGCGGACCACGTGCCGCCCGACGCGCGTGCCGAGCTGCGGGCGGTGCTGCCCGACCTCCGTCGGGTGGTCGTGCTGCAGGCCGCGCTGCTCGTGGTGGCGCTCGGCGTCCAGGTCGTCACGGCGAGAGACGTCTCGTCGGCGGTCGCCACCGCGCTCGGTGGCGTCGCCGTGCTGGGCCTCGTGCTGCTCGTCACGCCGCGGGACTGACCTCGCCCTGCGAGCGGCCGAGGACCGCCCGACGATGGCGGGGACGGCACCCGAGACCGTCCCGCCGCCGCCGCGGCGTACGCACCCGACCCGAGGAGGCACCCATGGCCGCTCGCTCCGACCTGCCGAAGTACACCGTCCCGTCGCTCACCCCCGAGGAAGGGGCGAAGGTCGCCGGGATCCTCCAGGAGCGCCTGCACGCGCTCAACGACCTGCAGCTCACGCTCAAGCACATCCACTGGAACGTCGTCGGGCCGCACTTCATCGCGGTGCACGAGATGATCGACCCCCAGGTCGACGCCGTCCGGGCGATGGTCGACGCCGTCGCGGAGCGCATCGCGACCCTCGGCGTCTCCCCGAAGGGCACCCCCGGCGCGCTCGTCGCCGAGCGGACCTGGGAGGACTACTCCCTCGGCCGCGCGTCGACGATCGCTCACCTCGGCGCCCTCGACGAGGTGTACGTCGGGGTCATCACGGCGCACCGCGAGGCGGCGTCCGCGACCGAGGGCCTCGACGACGTCACGAACGACCTGCTCATCGGGCACCTGCACGACCTCGAGCTGTTCCACTGGTTCGTCCGGGCGCACCTCGAGTCGACCGGAGGCGACCTCTCCACCGACGGCGCGCGCACCGAGACCGGCGCCGCACGCAAGGCCGAGCAGGCGGCCGCCGGCCAGCCCTGACCCCGCTCCCCGTCTCGGCCGCTTCCCCCCAGGGCAGAGCCGGCCGCCCGCCTCGCTCGTCGGGGTGGGCGGCCGGCTCTTCCGTGCTCGTCGGTGAGCCGAGTACGGAGGGTGGGGTGGGTATGACCGCTTGGCACACTATTTTTTTCCGAGGTGCGACGTAGGGTCGACGCATGAGCGAGAACACGCCCCGACAGCCCGTCATCCGCCAGCTGCGCCTCGTCGTGGAGGCGGAGGACTACGACGCCGCCCTCACCTTCTACCGCGACGTGCTGGGCCTCCCCGAGCGCATCGCCTACGCCGACGGCGAGGACGACCGGGTGGCGATCCTCGACGTCGGGCGCGCGACGCTCGAGATCGCGAACCCGGCCCACAAGCGGGCGATCGACGACGTCGAGGTCGGGCGCCAGGTGGCCGGCCACCTGCGCGTGGCGTTCGAGGTGGACGACGCGCGGGCCGCCACCGAGCGCGCGGTCGAGGCCGGGGCAGACCTCGCCGCTCCCCCGACCCGCACCCCGTGGGGCTCGCTCAACTCACGGCTCGACGCCCCCGCCGGCCTCCACGTCACCCTGTTCCAGGAGCTCGGCGGCGAGGAGGGCGTCCCGCCCGGCGTCGTCGCCGAGCCCGGGTCCGGCGACGATCCCGCTGCCGACGGGCGCTGACGCCTCGACCCACGCCCGCCGGACCTGCTCGAAGCGCGTCGGCAACGGAGCCCGCACGGCGCCGTAGCGGGCGTTCGTCCGGTGCACGAACCGCCGCCACGAGAGCACGAGACCCTGCTTGGTGATGGGCAGGCCGCTGGAGACGGTCACGCCGTTGTCGTGCGTGTGGTGCACCGTGAGCAGCAGCGCGCGCGGCACCGACCCCTCGAGGTCCGCCGCGAGCACCTCGCGCACGGCCATCCAGCGCCGCAGCACCACGACCACGCTCGCGCTGAGCACGTGCTCGCGCACCGTGCGGTGCTTGCCGTGCGTGAGCACGACCCTCCCCTCCCCCGCGCGCGCCGTCGCGGGTCCGAGGTCGATCGCGTCCGCCGTGCACCGCAGGAGGTCGCCGTACCGGGCCCCGGTCGCACGCGTGAGGCCGGCGATCACGGCGAGGCGCACCGTCTCCGGCTTCGCCGCCTCGACCATCGCCTCGGTCGCGAGCGTGCGCCACACCCACTCGGCCTCGTCCAGCGAGACCGTCGGCCGGGGGTACCGGGACGGTGCGGCGGCGGAGCTGGAGCCGGTGTCGTCGGGGCCGCCGGGAGGCGAGGCGGCGGAGTCGGTGGTCACGGTCGAGAACCTACCCGCTTGGCACACTATTCGTGGCAGGACACACCGGAACGGGCTCGGAGGAGCCCGGCCTGTCGCGCGAGATTGAATACCTATGCAGATTCGCGCATACTTTGACCATGTCCAAGGTTCTCACCTCCCTCCCCGTCGGCGAGCGCGTCGGGATCGCGTTCTCCGGCGGCCTCGACACGTCCGTCGCCGTCGCCTGGATGCGCGACAAGGGCGCCGTGCCCTGCACCTACACCGCCGACATCGGCCAGTACGACGAGCCCGACATCGCGTCGGTGCCGGGACGCGCCACGGCGTACGGCGCCGAGGTCGCGCGCCTGGTCGACTGCCGCGCGGCGCTCGTCGAGGAGGGCCTCGCGGCCCTGGCCTGCGGGGCGTTCCACATCCGCTCCGGCGGGCGCGCGTACTTCAACACCACTCCCCTGGGCCGGGCCGTCACCGGCACCCTGCTGGTGCGCGCGATGCACGAGGACGACGTCCAGATCTGGGGCGACGGGTCCACGTTCAAGGGCAACGACAT
The DNA here is from genome assembly GCF_042269845.1 of Cellulosimicrobium sp. NPDC055967. Lineage (NCBI taxonomy): Bacteria > Bacillati > Actinomycetota > Actinomycetes > Micrococcales > Promicromonosporaceae > Cellulosimicrobium > Cellulosimicrobium sp. NPDC055967. The sequence goes on from NZ_JBHJYJ010000004.1 coordinate 199,381, forward strand.
CGAGCGGTTCTACCGTTACGGCCTGCTCGCCAACCCGGCCCTGCGCATCTACAAGCCGTGGCTCGACGCCGACTTCGTCGCCGAGCTCGGCGGTCGCAAGGAGATGTCGGAGTGGCTCCTCGCCCACGACCTCCCCTACCGCGACAGCACGGAGAAGGCCTACTCGACCGACGCCAACATCTGGGGGGCGACGCACGAGGCGAAGACGCTCGAGCACCTCGACACCGGCATCGAGACCGTCGACCCGATCATGGGCGTCCGGTTCTGGGACCCCTCGGTCGAGATCGCGACCGAGGACGTGACGATCGGCTTCGTCCAGGGCCGACCGGTGACGATCGACGGTCGCGAGTTCGAGTCCGCCGTCGACCTGGTGAACGAGGCCAACGCGATCGGCGGTCGCCACGGCCTCGGCATGTCCGACCAGATCGAGAACCGCATCATCGAGGCCAAGAGCCGCGGCATCTACGAGGCGCCCGGCATGGCGCTCCTGCACGCCGCGTACGAGCGCCTCGTCAACGCGATCCACAACGAGGACACGCTCGCGCAGTACCACACCGAGGGCCGCCGTCTCGGCCGTCTCATGTACGAGGGGCGCTGGCTCGACCCGCAGGCGCTCATGATCCGCGAGTCGCTCCAGCGCTGGGTCAGCACCGCCGTCACGGGCGAGGTCACGCTGCGCCTGCGCCGCGGCGAGGACTACTCGATCCTCGACACCACCGGGCCCGCGTTCAGCTACCACCCGGACAAGCTCTCGATGGAGCGCACCGAGGACTCCGCGTTCGGCCCCATGGACCGGATCGGCCAGCTCACCATGCGCAACCTCGACATCGCCGACTCGCGCGCCAAGCTCGAGCAGTACGCCGGCATCGGGATCGTCGGGACGACGCACGCCGCGCTCATCGGGGCAGGTACCGGCGCGCCGACCGAGCTCATCGGCGCGATGCCCGAGGGCGGCGCCGAGGTCATCGCCTCGCGCGGCATGGCCGAGGGCGACGACGCGCTCCTGGACCGCGCCGCCATGGAGTCCGGCACGGACTGACCCCGGTGGCCGCACCCGCCGAGATAGCGGCGTACCGCACGGAACGCCGGTTCCGCACGGTCGCACGTCGCTATCTCGGCGGCAGGTCGCTATCTCACGGGGGCCCGGGGCGCACAGGTAGGGTCGCGGGATGAGCGCGGGCACCGGTGAGCTGTGGGGGACGATCGCCCGACCCGTCGACCACGAGCTCGTGGTCAAGAAGTCCCGGTTCCTCGCGCACCTCTCCCCCGTCACCTCGGTCGCCGAGGCAGACGCCGTGATCGCCCGGGTCCGCAAGGAGCACTGGGACGCGCGGCACCACTGCGTCGCGCTCGTCGTCGGCACCCACGCCGACCAGCAGCGCTCCACGGACGACGGCGAGCCCTCCGGGACCGCCGGCGTCCCCATGCTCGAGGTGCTGCGGCACCGGCAGGTCACCGACGTGGTCGCCGTCGTCACGCGCTACTTCGGGGGCGTCCTGCTCGGCGCGGGCGGGCTCGTCCGGGCGTACTCGTCCGCGGTGAGCGGGGCGCTCGACGTCGCGCGTCCCGTGCGCCGCGCGGTGCTCACCGAGGTGCGCGTCGACGTCCCGCACGCCGACGCCGGCCGCCTGCACGGCGTCCTGCGCGACTGGTGCGCCCAGCACGACGGCACGCTCGAGGGCGTCGGCTACGGCGCGACGGCCACGTTCACCGTCCTCGTCCCCCCGGCCGAGCTCGACCGTTTCGACGCCGACCTCGCCGCCACCTCCTCCGGCACCCTCGAGCCCCGCCGGGGCGAGGACCGCGTCGTCGACCTCCCGGCATGAGCCCACCCGTCGAGGTAGAGCCGTGCCCGGCCGAGGTACAGACCCGGTAGCGCGAGGTAGAGGCTCGGTAGCGCGAGGTAGAGACCCGGTAGCGCGAGGTAGAGCCTTGGTCATGCCCGATGGCGGTCGATCGTCCGCCGTCGCCGTTCGTCTCCCGAGGTGGTCGGGCGCCTGCGGCGGCTGGTGCGACGACTGCGCTCGGCCGGTTCTGTGACCAGGAGGGTCGACCAGGCGGCGGTTCCGGTCGGACGAGCGCGCGACGCTCGCACCTCAGGCGTACCGGTTGCGCCGGAACCAACTGCCGGACGCGAGGCCAGGGCCATGCGCTACACGGTGACCCATGGCACGGCGCGGGCGAGCCGCCACCATGGCCGACCACCCCAGGCGAACCATGCGCCGTCGAGCACCAGAACCACGCCTCTACCTCGTGCTACCAGGGCTCTACCTCGCGCTACCGGGCCTCTACCTCGCGGTACCAGGGCTCTACCTCGGCCATCCGGGGTGCTCCCTCGGTCAGTCGCTGACTCCGTCCGGGCCGACGACGGCGCCGTCGGGGACGCGCGAGGAGCCGCCCGGGTCGGCGAGCTCGGCGTCGCCGGTGACGGTGACGCCCGAGCCGAAGGTCCAGTCGCCGCGGACCGTGAGGGAGCGTGCCGCGCGCAGGGACGGGGTGCCGTCGTCGAACCGGGCGTCGAACGCGGCGATGGTCTTGTAGTGCGCCGGGTCGAGGTCGACGAGCGGAGCGTCGGTCCGGGCGACGAACCGGTACCGGTCGTCGAGGTCGTAGACGTCGGAGCGCAGGACCAGGAGGTCGTTCGTCGTCTTGACGGGCAGGAACCGGTCGCGCCCGACCTCGATGGCGACGGCGCCGTCGAACACCTCGACGGCGGCGCCCATGGCGGACTCGATCTGCACGACCTCGGGCGAGGTCGGGTCGGTCGGGTCGACGGTCTTGGTGTTCTTGATGAGCGGGAGCTCGAGCACGCCGCCGGTGCGGTCGAGCTCGGCCGCGAGCGCCTCGAGGTCGAACCAGAGGTTGTTGGTGTTGAAGTACCGGTGCGTGCTGATGTCGGCGGCGGCGTCCTGGTCGTCCTGCGGCGTCTGAGCGGTCTCGCGCAGGACGAGGCGCCCGTCGCTGCGGCGGACGGCGAGGTGGCCGCCCTTGCGGTCGGCGGGGGTGCGGCGCGCGACCTCGGCGGCGAAGGGGGCGCCGCTGGCGGCGAACCAGCCGGCCATGGCGGCGTCGGGCGCGGCGCCGAGGTTGTCGGAGTTGGAGACGCTGGCGTACCGGTAGCCGGCGTCGAGGAGGGCGCGCAGCGCGCCGGAGGCGAACAGGGCGGTGTAGAGGTCGCCGTGGCCGGGCGGGCACCACTCGAGCTCGGGGTCGGCGGGCCAGTCGACGGGGGTGAGGTCGTCGGCGCGGAGCTTGGGCTCGCGGTTCTGGAGGAAGTCGAGCGGGAGGCCTGCGACGGGGAGGTCATCGTGGGGGGCGAGCGCGGCGAGGGTGTCGTCCTGGGTGCGGAACGAGTTCATGAGGAGCAGCGGCAGGGGCGCTCCGGTGGCGTGCCGGGCGGCGCGGACCTGGGCGACGATGACGTCGAGGAAGGTGAGGGGGCCGCTGTCGGGGCGCTGCGGGTCGGCGTCGCGCACGGTGAGGAGGGACTTGGCGCGGTCCATGCCCATGGAGGTGCCGAGGCCGCCGTTGAGCTTGATGATCGCGGTGCGCTGGAGGGCGTCGCGGGCGGCGTCGTCGGGGACGTCGAGCGCGTCGCGGCGGGTGACGTCGGTGAGGGGCTCGACGTCGGACTCGGGGATCATGCCGGTCGCGCCGGACTCGAGGAGCCGGTAGAAGCGGGTGAAGACGTCGATGGCGGCGGGGGCGACTCCGGCGTCGCGCATGCGGTCGGTGGACTGGGTGAGGCCCTGGCTGCTCATGCCCCGATCGTAGGGGCCGGTACCGTCCCGAGGCAGGGCGGCGAGAGCCCGCCGCGCCCGGGTGAGACACGGGTCACACGCCTACCGTGGGGGGATGGCGGACGGGTGGCCCGGCCGCGTGGCGACGTGGCTGGGGTCGTGGTTCTGGGCACCGGACTACGACGTGGCACGCGAGGTGCTGCAGCGCGGCACGGCGGCCGTGCTCGTGGTGGCGTTCGTGGTCGTGGTGCGGCAGTGGCGGCCGCTGCTGGGCGAGCGCGGGCTCCTGCCCGTGGCGGCGTTCGTGGACCGCACGTCGTGGCGGGACGGGCCGAGCATGCTGCGGCGGTGGTGCTCGGACCGGTTCGTGGTGGGCTTGGCGTGGTGCGCCGTCGTGCTCGCGGCGCTGCTCGTGGTGGGGGTGCCGCAGCGTGGCCCGTGGTGGGTGACGACGCTCGCGTTCCTGCTGCTGTGGGCGGCGTACCTGTCGGTGGTGAACGTCGGGCAGCGGTTCTACGGGTTCGGTTGGGAGTCGCTGCTGTGCGAGGTGACGTTCCTCGTGGGCTGGCTGGGGTCGTCGGGCGGGGGCGTCGCTCCCCCGGTGCTGGTGCTGCTGGCGGCCCGGTGGTGCCTGTTCCGGGTCGAGCTGGGCGCGGGGCTCATCAAGGTCCGTGGCGACCGGGCGTGGCGCGACCTGACGGCGCTGTACTACCACCACGAGACGCAGCCCCTGCCGGGACCGTTCTCGTGGCACGCGCACCACCTGCCGCGGTGGTGGCACCGGGTGGAGGTGGCGGGCAACCACGTGACGCAGCTCGTGGTGCCCTTCGCGCTGTTCGCGCCGCAGCCAGTCGCGAGCGTGGCGGGCGGCGTGGTGGTGCTCACGCAGGCGTGGCTGCTGGTGACGGGCAACTTCGCGTGGCTGAACTGGCTCACGGTCGTGCTGGGGCTGGGGGTGGTGAGCGACGGCGCGTGGGCGACGGTGGGGTCGTGGCTCGTGCCCGCGCTCGGGCGGGGCGAGGTGCCGGTGCCCGACGGCGGGACCGGCCTGGGCGGCCCGGTCGCCCTGGTCGGGGTGGTGCTCGGGGTGTCGGCGCTGCTGCTCGTGCTGAGCGTGCGCCCGGCGCGCAACCTCGTCGCGCGCCGCCAGCTCATGAACGCGAGCTTCGAGCCGTTCCGGCTCGTCAACGCGTACGGGGCGTTCGGGTCGGTGTCGCGGCGGCGGGACGAGGTCGTGGTGGAAGGCACGACGGCGCGCTCTCCCGGCCCGGACGACTGGGTCGAGTACGCGTTCCGCGGCAAGCCCGGCGACGTGAGCCGGCGTCCGCCGCAGGTCGCGCCGTACCACCTGCGCCTCGACTGGCAGATGTGGTTCCTCGCGCTCGGGTCGCCGGGCACCCGGTGGTTCGAGGTGCTGCTGCTCCGGCTCCTGGAAGCGGACCGCCCTACCCTGCGCCTGCTCGCGGCGGACCCGTTCGCGCACGACCCGGAGGGACCCGCGCCCCGGTGGGTCCGGGCCCGCGTGTTCCGCTACCGGTACACGACGCGCGACGAGCGGCGGCGGTCGGGCGACTGGTGGGTGCGCGAGGAGCGCGGCACGCTCGTCGACCCGATCGACCTCGCGCGCCTGCGCCGCCTCGTCGGCCCGGTCGCCTGACCCGGCGCGTGGCCTCCCGCGCAGGCCCGCCCGCGGTCCTACTCGAAGCGCGACGGGTCGCCCGCGCCCGCGCGGACGACCTCGGGGGCGCCGTCGGAGAAGTCCACGACCGTCGTCGGCTCGCTCCCCCGCTCGCCGCCGTCCACGACGGCGTCGACGACGTGGTCGAGCTCTTCCTTGATCGCCCACCCGTCGGTGAGCGCCTCGGCGGAGCCGGGGAGGATGAGCGAGCTCGACAGGATGGGCTCGCCGAGCGCGGCGACGATGGCCTGCGCGACGGCGTCGTCGGGGATGCGCACGCCGACGGTCTTCTTCTTGGGGTGCGCGAGGCGCCGCGGGACCTCGGACGTCGCGCGCAGGATGAAGGTGTACGGGCCGGGCGTGGCGGCCTTGATGGAGCGGAACGCGGAGTTGTCGACCATGACGAAGTGGCCGAGCTGCGCGAAGTCCGCGCACACGAGCGTGAAGTGGTGCCGGTCGTCGAGGTGGCGGATCCGGCGGATGCGGTCCGCGCCCTCCCGGTCGTCCATGCGGCACCCGAGCGCGTAGCCGGAGTCGGTCGGGTAGGCGACGAGCCCGCCGTCCTCGAGGAGGGCGACGACCTGCGCGATCGCGCGCGGCTGCGGGTTGTCGGGGTGCACGTCGAGGTAGCGGGCCATGTCCCGAGCCTAGGCCCGGCCTTGCGGGTGACCGGCGCTCGCGCCCGGCGTGCCGCCGACCCCGGCTACGCGGGCAGGTGCGCCGCCACGCGCCGCAGCTCCACCGGGCTCGCGTTGCCGCCCGAGCACACGACGCCGACCCGACGGCCGGCGAACCGCTCCGGGTCCGCGAGCACGGCCGCGAGCGCCGTGGCGCCCGCGCCCTCGGCGACCGTGTGCGCGGCGGTGAGGTAGAGCGCCGCGGCGCGCTCGATCGCGTCGTCGTCGACGAGGACGAAGTCGGCGAGGTGGTCGCGCAGCATCGCCTGGGTGAGGGCGAACCCCGTGCCGGTCGCCAGTCCCTCGGCCCGGGAGGTGTTGGGCCGCGCGAGGAGGTCCCCGGCGCGCCAGGAGTCGTGCGCGGCGGGCGAGGCGGACGACTGGACGGCGACCACGTCGAGGTCGGGTGCGAGCGCGTGGGCGACGAGGCATGCGGCCGCGGCGCCGCTGCCCCCGCCGACGGGTACGACGAGCACGTCGAGGTCGGGGGCGCGTTCGAGCAGCTCGAGGTAGGCGGTCGCGACGCCGGCGACGAGCAGCGGCTCGTTGGCGGCGCTGACGAGCCGGGACCCGTCGTCGGCCGCGAGCGCCGTGGCGTGCTCGCGGGCGTCGTCGAACGTGGTGCCGGCGAGGACGAGGCGGGCGCCGAGGTCGCGGACGGCGTCGGCCTTGGTGGGGTTGGGGCTCGTGGGCATGACGATGGTGCAGGGGGTGGCGGTGGTGCGGGCGGCGTAGGCGACGGCCTGGGCGTGGTTGCCGGTGGAGAAGGCGGTGACGCCGCGGGCGCGCTCGTCGGGCGCGAGGCGCAGGAGGAGGTTGAGGGCGCCGCGGACCTTGAACGCGCCGGTGGGCTGGAGGTTCTCGTGCTTGACGACGAGGTTCGCGCCGGTGGCATGGTCGAGCGCGGCGTAGGTGCGCGCGGGCGTGGGGTCGAGGTGCGCGGCGAGGAGGCGGCGGGCGTCGAGGACGTCGCGCATGGTGGGCGGGGCGAGGTCTGCGGGGGCCATGCGTCCACGGTGCCGCGTGCCGTCCCATAGGTCTAATGCCTGTTCTGAGTGTTTCGATCGACGCGATCTATGCTTCGTGGATGGTGGAGTCGGCATGGACCTGACGCGGCTGCGCGTGCTGGCGGCGGTGGCGCGCGAGGGGTCGGTGACGGCGGCGGCGCGGTCGCTGCACTATGCGCAGCCGTCGGTGAGCCACCATCTGGCGCGCCTGGAGGCGGAGGTGGGCGTGCCGCTGCTGGAGCGGCACGGGCGCGGGGTGCGTCTGACGGCGGCGGGGCGGCTCCTGGCGACGCGCGCGGAGGAGATCCTGGGGCGCGTGGGTGCGGCGCGGGAGGAGCTGGACGCGCTGGTGTCGCTCTCGGCGGGCCGGGTGCGCCTGGCGGCGTTCCCGTCGGCGCTGGCGACGTTGGTGCCCGACGTCGTGGCGCGGCTCGCGCGGGACCGTCCGGGTCTGGGTGTGGGGCTGGTGGAGGCGGAGCCGCCGGAGGCGCTGGACGCGTTGCGGCGTGGCTCGGTGGACGTGGCGCTGGTGTTCGAGCACGACCGTTCCCCGGTCGACGTGGAGGGTCTGCGCGCGGTGCCGGTGCTCGCCGAGGAGCTGTTCCTCGTGCGGGCGGCGGACGACGCGAGGCCCGCCGGCGGGGGCAGCAGCACGCCGGAGGCGGACGCTGTGCTCGCCGACCTCGCGTCGCTCGCGGACGCGGCGTGGATCGCGGGCTGCGAGCGGTGCCGCGCCGACCTGGTGGGCCGGTGCGAGCGCGCGGGCTTCACGCCGCGGGTGGCGTTCGAGACGGACGACTACGTCGCGGTGCAGTCCCTCGTGGCGGCCGGGGTCGGGGTCTCGCTCCTGCCCGCCCTGGCGCTGCGCGCCCACCGTGACCCGCGGGTGCGGACGCACGCCCTGCCCGGGGCGGCGCGCCGAGTGCTCGCGGTCACGTACGGGGACCGGCCCTCCCCCGGTGCGGCGGCCGTCGTCGACGGTCTGGTGCGCGCCGCGGGGTGAGGTCGCGGTGCGGGTGCGCTCCCCGGGTGCGCGTGGCACGCTCGCCTCGTGCCGCAGAACACGACCCAGGGAACCGGCGCGAGCATCGACGTGCCGGCCGACGTGCCCGAGCCGCAGCCCGTCCTGGGCGGCCTCACCGAGTCCGCGGTGTTCCTCGTCGTCAGCGCCACGGGGTCGCCCGGGTCGCGTGCGCGCCTGCTGGACGTCGCGTCGTCGGTGAACGACCTGGTGCGCGCGGTCGGGTTCCGCCAGTCGGCCGCGGGGCTCACGTGCGTCGTGGGGCTGGGCGCGGCGTTCTGGGACGCCGTGCGCCCGCCCGGGGCGCCGCGGCCCGACGGCCTGCACCCGTTCCGCGCGGTGCAGGGCGCCGTGCACGACGCGCCGTCCACCCCGGGCGACGTGCTGTTCCACGTCCGGGCCGACCGCGCCGACCTCACGTTCGAGCTGACCCGGCAGGTCATGGCCGCGCTCGGCGACACGGTGCGCGTCGACGACCACGTGACGGGCTTCCGCTACTTCGACTCGCGCGACCTGCTCGGCTTCGTCGACGGCACCGAGAACCCGACGGGACGGTCGGCCGCCGGAGCCGCGATCATCCCGGACGGCCCGTTCGCGGGCGGCAGCCACGTCGTCGTGCAGAAGTACGTGCACGATCTCGCGGCCTGGGGTGCGCTGCCCGTCGAGGCGCAGGAGCGCATCATCGGGCGGACCAAGCTCGACGACGTCGAGCTCGCGGACGACGTGCAGCCTCCGGACTCGCACGTCTCGCTCAACACGATCGTCGACGACGACGGCACCGAGCGCGACGTCCTGCGCGACAACATGGCGTTCGGCGACCCGTCGACGGGCGAGTTCGGCACGTACTACATCGCGTACGCCGCGGACGTGGGCGTCGTGGAGCGCATGCTGGACAACATGTTCGTGGGGAACCCGCCGGGCCGGTACGACCACATCCTCGACGTGTCCACCGCGCTGACCGGGACGTCGTTCTTCGTCCCCTCGCTCGACCTGCTCGAGTCGCTGGCCGACGACGCCCCGGACGCCCTCGGCCAGGACACGCCCGCCGACCCGGGTCCCGCGACCGCGGAACCCGCCGCACCCGCCACCACCGCGCCCGTCGGTTCGCTCGCGATCGGGTCGCTGAAGGGAGAACCGTCGTGAGCACCTCGGAACCGGACCTGGGCTCGGTCGTCCCCACGAGCGGCGCCGGCGCGCCCGGGGACTCGAACCTGCACCGCTGGCTCGCGCCCGTCACGGACGCGGCGTGGGAGGAGATCGCCGACGAGGCGCGCCGCACGTTCGTGCGCAACGTCGCCGGGCGGCGCGTGGTCGACGTGACGGGCCCCCTCGGCTTCGGCACCGCCTCCGCGCGCACGGGCCACGTCACCGACGTCGAGGCCCCGCACGACGGCATCCGGGCGCGCCTGCGCGACGTCGTGCCGCTCGTCGAGCTCCAGGTGCCGTTCACGGTGTCCCGGCAGGCGGTCGACGACGTCGCGCGGGGATCCAAGGACTCCGACTGGCAGCCCGTCAAGGACGCGGCCACCGCGCTCGCGCGCGCCGAGGACCGCGCCGTGTTCGAGGGGTACGCGGCCGCCGGGATCCGCGGCATCGGCCCCGGGTCGGACAACCCGCCGATCGCGGTCCCCGCCGACCCGCGCGACCTGCCCGACGCCGTCGCCGCCGCACAGACCGAGCTGCGGCTCGCGGGCGTGGAGGGCCCGTACGCCCTCGTGCTCGACGCCGACCTGTACACGGCGGTGTCCGAGACGCGCGACCACGGGTACCCGATCCGCGAGCAGCTCGAGCGCATGGTGCAGCGCGACATCGTGTGGGCGCCCGCGCTGCGCGGCGGCTACCTGCTCACCACGCGCGGCGGGGACCACGAGCTGACGATCGGGCAGGACGTGTCGATCGGCTACCTCGACCACACGGCCGACGAGGTGCGCCTCTACCTGTTCGCCTCGCTCACGTTCCAGACCTACACCGCCGAGGCGTCCGTCCACCTCACGCGCTGACCCGCATCCCGCTCGCGCCGGCCGACTCTCCGTCGCCCGCTCAGCCCGGGAGGACGACGGCGGGCGCCGCGAGCACGAGCAGCACGACGCACACGCCCGCGACCGCCATCGACAGCGCGAACGGGGCCCGGCTGCGAGGCCGCAGCACGCCCACGACCCCGGCAGCGACCGCGAGCCCGACGGCGGCCCCGCCCAGCCCCGCACGAGCGGCGTCGGGCGCGCCGGGCGGTGCGAGCACGACGAGCACCGAGGCGCCGCCCAGCAGCACGGGCGCGAGCACGCCGCTCGCGCGCCGCCCGAGCCGGTGCGGCAGGCCGCGGACCCCGGTCGCGGCGTCGTCCTCGAGGTCGGGCAGCGTGTTCGCGACGTGCGCGCCCACGCCCAGCAGCGCCGCAGCCGCCACCGCCCAGGGCGCCGGCCGAGCGTCCCCGGGCGCGGCGAGCACGACGAACACCGCGAGCAGGCCGAAGGAGAGCGCGTACGGCGCCCATGACCACCACGTCGCCTTGAGCAGCGCGTTGTACGACCACGCGCTCGCGACCGCGACGACGTGCACCAGCCCCGGCACCACGCCCGTCGCGAACGACAGCACCACGCACGCGCCGAGTGCCGCGAGCGCCGCCGTGCGCAGGGCCGCGGGCGTGACGAGACCGGTCACGACGGGCTTGTCGGCACGCCCGACCGCGAGGTCGCGCCGCGCGTCGAGCCAGTCGTTGCTCCACCCGACCGAGAGCTGCCCGGCGAGGACCGCGAGCGCGACGAGCGTCGTCGTGCGGGCGCCCGCACCGATCCCGGCCGAGAGCGCGAGCGCGAACGCGGTGACCATCACGGTCGGCGGGAAGTGGCTCGCCACGACCAGCCCCCGCACGAGCCCCCGCGACCGCCTCGACGCCATGGCCGCAACGTAGCGCCCCGGACGCTCGCGCGCCTGGGCCCGCGACGGGCCTGCTCGTGCTCGCCCCCGCGCGGGCGGGGCGGGCCGGTGGGACGATGCGGGCATGTCGCGCGTCGTCGCCGTCGGGACCTCGCTGCCCGACCATGCGTACCGCCAGGACGAGATCTCCCGGGTCACGAGCGAGCTGCTCACGGACGACCCGGTACGGCGTGCGGTCACGCGCCGCCTGCACGCCCACGCGGGCGTGGAGACCCGTCATCTCGCGCTGCCGGTCGAGGACTACGGCGGGCTGTCGTTCGGGTCGGCCAACGACACGTTCCTCGCGCTCGGCACGGACCTCGCGGAGCGCGCCTGCCGGGCCGCCCTCGACGACGCGGGGCTGCGCGCGGACGAGGTGGACCACGTCGTCCTGACGACCGTCACGGGCGTCGGCGCGCCCACTCTCGACGTGCTGGTCGCCGCCCGGCTGGGCCTGCGCACCGACGTGCGGCGCACGCCGTCGTTCGGGTGGGGGTGCGCCGGGGGCGCGGCGGGCCTGGCGCGCGCGGACGACCTGCTGCGGGGACGCCCGCGCGACGTCGCGCTCCTCGTGGCGGTCGAGCTGTGCTCGCTGACGCTGCAGCGCGGCGACCCGTCGACGGCGAACCTCGTCGCGTCCGGCCTCTTCGGCGACGGCGCGGCGGCGGCGGCCCTCGTGGGCGACGAGCACCCGCTCGCGCGACGCCCCGGCCCGTACGGACGGGCCGCGCACGACGGCGGCCGGGCGCGCGGGGCGCGCGTCGTCGACTCCCGCTCCCACCTGCACCCGGGCACGACGGGCGACCTCGGGTGGCGCGTGGGCGACACGGGGTTCGAGATCGTGCTGTCCGCGCGGCTGCCGGAGCTCATCGGCGCGCACCTGCTCGGCGACGTGAAGGCGCTCCTCGCCGAGCACGACCTCGAGCCGGCCGACGTCGGCGCGTGGGTCGTGCACGCGGGCGGCCCGCGCGTCCTGGACGCGGTGCGCGACGCGCTCGGCCTCGCCGAGGAGGACCTCGCGCTCAGCCGCGCGTCCCTGCGCGACGTCGGGAACCTGTCGTCCGCGTCCGTGCTGCACGTCCTCGCCGCGACCCTCGCGCGCCCCGCCGTCGAGCCCGGCACGCCCGCCGTGCTCATGGCGTTCGGGCCCGGCGTGAGCACCGAGCTCGTGCTCCTGCGCCTCGACGGTCGCGGGGCGCCCCGCGCGGGGGCGGGCGGATGAGCCTCACCTGGTACGTCGCGCTCGTCGGCGCCACGGCGGTCGAACGCCTCGCGGAGCTGGTCGTGTCGGCGCACAACGCGCGCTGGTCCTTCGCCCGCGGCGGCGTCGAGTCGGGCCGGGGGCACTTCCCCGCCATGGTCGCCCTGCACACCGGGCTGCTGCTCGCGTGCGTCGCCGAGGCGTGGCTCGCGGACCGCCCCTTCCTGCCCTGGCTGGGCTGGCCCATGCTCGCCCTCGTGCTCGCGAGCCAGGGGCTGCGCTGGTGGTGCATCGCGACGCTCGGGCCGCGGTGGAACACGCGCGTCATCGTCGTGCCCGGCCTTCCCCTCGTGGCACGCGGTCCGTACCGGTGGCTGCGCCACCCCAACTACGTCGCGGTCGTCGTCGAGGGCGTCGCCCTGCCGCTCGTGCACTCGTGCTGGGTCACGGCGCTCGCGTTCACCGTCCTCAACGCCGTGCTGCTGGCCCGGTTCCGCATCCCGGCCGAGGAGCGCGCGCTCGTCCTCGCCACCGCGGGCGGGCCCCGCCCGGCGTCGCCGTGACGCCCGCGCGCACCGACGTGCTCGTCGTCGGCGGCGGGCCCGTCGGGCTCGCCGCCGCGCTGCACGCCCGCCGCGCCGGGCACGACGTCGTCGTGGTCGACCGTCGCGCGGGCGTCATCGACAAGGCGTGCGGCGAGGGCCTGCTGCCCGGCGCGCTCGCCGCGGTGCTGGCGCTCGGCGTCGACCCGCCCGGGCACCCGCTCGCCGGCATCAGCTACCGCGACGCGACCCGCCACGCCGACCACCCGTTCGCGGCCGGGCCGGGCCGTGGGGTGCGCCGCACGGCCCTGCACGCGGCCCTGCGCGAGCGCGCGCTCGCGGAGGGCGTCGCGATCGAGCACGCGACCCTGCGCGCGCTGCGCCAGGACGAGCGCGGGGTGGAGGTCACGCTCGACGCCGCACGCGACGACGGCGGGGCGCGCTCGGTCGTGCGCGCCGGCTGGGTGCTCGGCTGCGACGGGCTCCACTCCACCGTCCGGCGCCTCACCGGGCTCGACGCCCCCCCGCGCGGGCGCGCCCGGTTCGGACTGCGCACCCACTACTCCGTCGCCCCCTGGAGCGACCTCGTCGAGGTGCACTGGGCCCCGCACGCCGAGGCGTACGTGACCCCGGTGGGGCCCGACGTCGTCGGCGTCGCCGTGCTCACCCACCGCGCCCGCGCGAGCCGGGAGACGGGCTCCGGCCCGGACAGCGGCGCCGCCGCCGGGCTGGACGCCTTTCCCGGGCTCGCGCAGCACCTGCGCGGCGCACCGGTGCTGGGGCGCGTGCGCGGTGCCGGGCCGCTGCGCCAGCAGGCCCGACGGCGCACGGCCGGGCGGGTGCGCCTCGTCGGCGACGCGTCCGGGTACGTCGACGCGCTCACGGGCGAGGGCGTGCGCGTCGGGCTCGCCCAGGCCGACGCCGTCGTGCGCCACCTGGAGGACGCCGCGGCCTACGAGCGGGCGTGGGTCCGCGCGACGCGCGACTACCGCGTCCTGACCGCAGGGCTGCTCGCCTGGGCTGGCAGCCCCGCCCGCGGCGCGATCGTGCCCGCCGCGAGCGCCGCCCCGTGGCTGTACGGGGCGGTCGTCGAGCGCCTCGCCCGCTGACCGCTGCTCTCGCCCCCGGACCGTGTCGCGCCCGGGCACCCGCGGTGAGCCGACGTCGTGTGGGTGCGGGCGGCTACCGTGCCGCCCATGACCTCGCTCGACATGCACGTCGTCCCCGACCGCTTCCTCCTCGCCCACGTCCCCGGCGCCACGTTCCCCGAGGACGACGAGTGGGTCGCGCTCGTGCGCGCCCCCGAGGGCCTGACGGTCGTGCGGCACGCGTCGCCCTTCGACGACGCCGAGCGGTGGGCGGGGTTCTACGGCTCGGCGCACGACCTGGCGACGACCGGGGTGCTCGCCTCCGTCGTCGGGCCGCTCGCCGACGCGGGCATCGCCGTCTTCGTCGCCTCGACGTTCCACGCGGACCTCGTGCTCGTGCCCGAGGACCAGCTCGACCGGGCCACGCGCGCCCTGCGCGACGCCGGGCACGCCGTCGCCGGCCCCCGCTGAGGCGCGCACGGGCCGATGCCCTGCCCGGCCTGACGGAGGGTGCGTCCCGCGCGGGACGTCAGTCGCGCGCGACCGCCGCGGCGGCGTCGAGGAGATCGCGGGCCCGTTCGCGCGTGAGGAACGCCAGGACCGCGTCCTTCTCGCCCACGCGCACCCGGTCGGCGACCTCGAAGCCGAGCGCGCGCACCCGGGCGTGGGCGCGCTCGTTCGCGGCGTCGGGCTCGACGACGAGGCGGTCCACGCGCGGGTCGGCGAAGCAGAACCCGACGAGCAGCGGGCCGACCGCGCCCCACAGGTCCGCGCCCCGGGGGCCCCGCGCCCCGAGCAGGAAGTGCGCCCCCGCGTCGCCGGGCCGCGCCGCGTACGCGTCCCCGACCGGGTCGTGCTCCGGCTCGTACGTCTGCAGCAGCGCCACGGGGTTCTCGTCCCACCGCACGAGGAACGCGTGGTGCGTGGGCAGCGAACCGACGTACGCGTACAGGTCGCGCAGCTCGGCCCGGGAGAGCTCGGCCAGACCCCAGAAGCGTGCCCGCGGCTGGGTCACCCAGTCGTGCAGCACGTCCAGGTCGGCGTCGGGGTCGAGCACGCGCAGCGTCAGGCGACCGCCGCCCGGGGCGTCGTGCGTCAGCAGGAGCTCGCCGGGCGCCCCCGTCCGCAACCGTCCGCTCCCCGCGGGAGCGACGGCACCAGCGGGCGCGGGGAGGTCGGCCTCGCCGGGCGGTCCGGTCGGCACCTCGGGGCGGCTCGCGGTCGTCGCGGGGGTGGTCATCGGCTCTCCTCGTGGCGCAGCAGGGTCCAGTCGGTCACGACGGGCACGGTCTGGGCGGCCGCCCACGCCGCGAGCTGGTCGGTGAAGTGCGGCGAGCGGGGATCCCCGCTCGCGCCGAACGGCACGCCCCAGCGGCTCGCGTCGCGGTCGGCCAGGTCCCACGCCCAGCGCGCGACCGACCCGCGCACGCACACGTCGCTGATCCCGGGCACGCTCGCGGTGCAGCGCACGGTGTCCGTGTCGCCGCCGAGCGGCAGCGGCGGCACGCGCGGCACCGCGGCACCCGGGACGTCGAGCAGCACGTGCCGGCCGAGCACGCGGTGGCCGTCGCCCCACACCGGCACGGTCCTCGTGCGGTCAGGGTCCGGCAGACCCCGGACCGGCCCCAGGGGGCCGTCGTCGTGCGCGCCCACGGGATCGTGCGCGACCTCCCGCAGCGCGGCCCACGCCTCGCCCGTCCCGTCGATCCCCAGCCACGCGGCACCGAGCAGCGCCGGCAGCGCGTCCGCGACGCGCGCCGTGACCGACAGCCACGGCGCGAAGACGGTGTCGAGCCGGGTGTCGAGCCCGTGCGGCGAGCGCAGGGGCGCCAGGGCGGGGTGCTCGGCCACCCGGCGCACGAGCGCCGCACGCCACGCGGCGAACAGGGCCGCGTCCGCGCTGTCCGCGTCCATGCGGCGGTCCCACGCGCGCAGGCGGCGGGCCGCGCGCGCCGACGCGAGGTCGCCACCGTCCGCCGAGCCGGACGCGTCCTCGACGCCCGGAGACCTGACGCCCGGCGGCGCGCCGAGCCAGCGCAGCAGGTCGTCCGCGCCGCCGAGCAGCGTGTCCGCGTGCACCCGGGCCTGGTCCGCGGCCGTCGCGTCGTCTCCCGCGGCGTCGAGCAGCGCACGGATCCGCCGCGCGCGGTGGGGCGGCGCGTAGGTGTGGCCCAGGTCGATCTCCGGACGTCCGGGGCGCTCGTTCGCGTCGACCGCGACGTCCTCGACGACCACGGGAGCGGGCGGCACGACCCACGGCCGGGCGCGCGCGGCGTCGGACCACGCGGGCAGCGGCAGGGCACGCTCGCCGCGGTCCCGGCGGGGCACGCGGCCGGCGGTGACCGACAGCACCGTGTCGCGGTCCGCCGCGAGGACGCGGTCCACCGGGTCCACCCACGTCGCGAACGCGTCCGTGACGTCGCGCGCCGAGCGGGCGCGCAGCAGCCGCCGCCACGCGGCGACCCCGAGGTCGGCGTCGACGCGCGCGGGCAGCCGGACCGCGAACGTGCGGTCGGGATCGTCCGGCCCGCCCGTCACGACGACCCCGCGCGCCGTCTCGACCGTCTCCACCCGGTGCTCCACGGGCCCTCCCGCGGCACGCACGCGCACCGTGGCGACGACGACGTCCGCGGGCTCGTGCCCGTCCGGTCCCAGCGCCTCCACCCCGCCGTCGGCGCTCCGGCGCAGGCGTTCGGCGACGACGTCGACGTGGTGCGCCATGGCGTTCGTCACGCCCCAGGCCGCGGCGCCGGCGTGGCCGAAGTGCGGCAGGCCGGGCACGCCCGGGAACGCCAGGCCGACGACGTCGTAGTCGTCACACGCGAGGCGCACCTGCTGGTAGACGCCCGGCAGCTCGAGGAGACGGTGCGGGTCGCCCGCGAGCAGCGGCGCCCCGCTCCGCGTGCGCGCGCCCGCGAGCGCCCACGCGTTCGACCCCGAGCCGGGACCGCCGTCGACGGCGAGCAGGTCGAGGACCTCGGCGAGCGGCACGTCGGGCGCGGACCGGGCGACGGCGGCGCCGAGCGTGCGGGCGACGTGGTCGCGCCACAGCACGTGCGGGAAGCCGGAGAAGAGCACGTGCGCGACGAGGAACACGCCGAGCGGCGCCCACGCGGGCCACGGCTCGTGCGGCGGCAGGTCGCCCCCACCGGGCCATCCCGGGTCGGCGAGGGCGTGCAGCTCGGGCACGTCGCGCCCGCGCTCCAGGCCCTCGTTCACGCCGACGGTGTACGCGTCGACCCAGGCGCGGTCGTCGTCCGCGAGCGCCGCGTAGGCGCGGCGCGCGGTGTCGGCGAGGCGCACGCGGTGGGCGAACCGGTCCCACACCAGTCCGGGCTCGCCGATGCGCTCGGCGAGGCGGCCCTCGGCGCGCCACCGGTCGACCTCGATCTGCCAGCCGCGGTCGAGCGCGGTGACGTACCCCTGGCCGCGCGCGAGCGCGAGCTCGTCGGCGGCGCGCACGTGCGGGACGCCCCACGCGTCGCGGTGCACGGCGAACCCGCCGGGCGGGACCTCCGGCACTCCCGTGGCGACCACGTCAGGCGTCCCGCGCGGCGGGGTTGGCGAGCGTCCCCGCGTACAGGAGCGACGCGGACTGGTCGGCGAGGTCGACCATCTGGAGCGTGTTGCGCAGCTGGAGCCGGTTGAGGCACGAGTGCGCGAACCGTGGGGCTCGCAGGTCGACGCCGCTGCGCAGGTCGGGGTGGTCGGCGCGGTGAGCGTCGAGGCACTCGGCGGCGAGGCGCCAGAACCGGTCCTCGGGCAGCACGCCGTCCCCGGCGAGGATCGCGGCGAGGTGGCGCAGGACGCCGTCGTACACGTCGGTGAAGATCGCGAGCGCCTTCTCCTCGTCGTCGACGACGGCGCGCACGCGCTCGACCCCGGGCGGGAGCGGCGCGTCGCCGAGGACCGCGATCTCCTCGCCGACGTCCTTCATGACGGCCCGGACGACGACGTGGTCGCGCAGGACGAGGATGAGGTTCTCCCCGTGCGGCATGAACGCGAGGTCGTGCGCGAGCAGCGCGTGGGCCAGGGGCCGCAGGTAGGCGTCGAGGTAGGCGCGCACCCAGTCGGCGGGGTCGAGCCCGGAGGCCCGGACGAGCGCGGTCGCGTGGGCGGCGCCGTCGGGGTCGCGGTGCAGGAGCGAGGCCATGGTGGCCAGGCGCTCCCCGGGCGCGGTGCGCGGCACGGGGCTCTCACGCCACAGGGCCGCGAGCATCTTGCGGTGCGGGGACGGGGTCGTGGTGCGGTGGTAGACGTCGCCGGTGTACCCGATCGAGGCGAGCTCGCGCAGCACGGTGAAGCCGCGGCCGCCGAGCTCGGGGTCGGCGGCGACGAGGTCGGCCACCCAGTCGTTGATCGCGGGGGTGTCGCGCATGTAGGCGGGCGAGAGCCCGCGCAGGAACCCCATGTTCTGGATCGCGAGCGCGACCTTGACGTAGTGGCGGCCGGGCCGGGTGAGGTTGAACAGCGTGCGGATCGACTGCTGCGGCTGGTACTCGTCGGCGCCCTGCCCGACCGGCACGAGGTCGCCGCGCGCGACGTCCGCGGCGAACGTGATGGGCACGCGGTGCTCCCACTGCCACGGGTGCACGGGCAGGTAGAGGTAGTCGGCCCCGTCGAGGCCGCGCGCGGCGAGCCGGTCCGCGAACGCGGCGCGCTCGTCGTCGGACAGCTCGCCCGCGTAGTGCGACGCCTCGTCGAGCCCGGCGCCGAGCGCGAGGTGCGTGTGCTCGCGCCGCGCGGCGAGCCACACGAGGCGCACGCGCCCGCCGTTCTCGGGCGCGTACGCCCGGTACTCCGCGAGGCCGAACCCGATGCGCCCGTTGTTCGCGACGAACCCCGGGTGCCCCTCGGTCATGGCCGCCTCGACCTCCTGGAAGGAGGCGCCCAGCAGGTCGACGGCGCTCGGACCGCCGGTGCGCTCGTAGCGCTCGGTCTTGGCGGTCGCGCTCGCGAGCGTCGAGGACACCTCCTCGAGGTACGTGGCGAGCAGGTCGTCGGGGATGTCGAGGTCGGGCTGGAGCTCGACGACGAGGTCGAGCGCGTCCACCGGCAGGTCGCGCCGCGCGCCCGACTCCCCCGGCGCGTCCCCGGACACGGCGGTCCGCCGGATCGACGCCTCGTCGAGCACCCAGTGCTCGAGCGCGTAGCGGCGCGCGACGAACCGGTACTCGACGGCGCCGCCCGCGACGGGCAGCACGTACTCGCCCGGGCCGTTCGCCTCGACCGGCCCGAGCACAGCGCGCGGCGCGAGCAGGCGCTCGTGCGTGAGCTCGGCGATCGCCTTGGCGACGAGGTGGCGGTGCGCGCGGTCGGCCAGGTCGGGCCGCAGGTGCGGGGCGAGGTCCACGCCGTCGCCCAGCGGGCTCGCGTCCAGGTCGGCGCGGGTCGCGACCGCGAGGTGCGCCGTCTTGCCCGGCAGCTCGAGCTCGCGCAGCACGCGGAACCCGGCCGCGGCGTTCTTCGCCGCGATCGCGGCGTTGCGCACGTCGGGCTCGACGACGACACGCCGCGCCCCGCGCCCGGCGGGGTCGAGGCAGAAGCGCACGGCGGCGCCCATCACCGCGGACGTGAGACCGCTGCGCGCGGGTCCGGCCGGCGGCGCGACGAGGAGGTGCATCCCCACGTCGCCCGGCTCCAGCAGCGCGACGGCGGCGGGGACGCCGGCGAGCGTGACGCGCGCCGGGTCGTAGGTCTCGACGAGGAACGCGGGCTCGCCGTCGACGCGGCCGAGCCACGCGTCCTGGTGCGGGTCGGCGGTCACCTCGCCGAGGTAGGCGCGCACGCCGTCCACGTCGAGGTGGCCCAGCTGCCAGAACGCGGAGCGCGGGTGGGCGAGCCAGCCCTGCACGAGCGCGGCGTCGCGCGCCGGGTCGACGACGTCGAGCGAGACGTCCGCACGGCCCGCGCCGAGGCGGACCCGCACGGCGAACGCAGGGTCCGTGGTCGCGGCCGGAGCGCGGTCGCCCGTCGGGGCCGCGGACGACGGCGGGGTGGTGGTCACCGTGCTCATCGGGCCTCCCCTCCTGCGCGCTCGCCGGCGGGCACGGGCGCGCCCGCAGGGGGCGTGGTGGGAGACGTGACCGCGTCGGCGGGCAGGCCGAACGTCTGGAAGGCGATCCGCTCCTCCACCGGGTACACCTCGCGCCCCGTGACGGTGCGCAGCACCACCGCGTTCCGCCACGCGGCGAACCCGAGGTCCGGCGCGGTGATGCCGTGCGTGTGCTCCTCGCCGTTGAGCACGTGCACGCGGCGCGCGTCGTCGACCGTGTAGTCGCGCGCGACGTCGAACCGGCCGAGCTCGTCGAACCGGAGCAGGTGGCGCACGGGGTCGAGGAACGCGGGCACCGCCGCGGCGTAGCCCGTCGCGGCGACGAGGGCGCGCGTGCGGCGCTCGACCTCGACGCCAAGCTGGGCGTGGCGCAGGCGCAGCACGTACTCCCCCGCCGCACCGGCCCCCGGCTCGTAGCGCGCGGCCACGACCTCGGTGTCCGTGAGCAGCGTCGTCGGCACCGGGCGGTCCAGGCTCAGCCGGTACAGGGCGTCGTAGATCTCGTCCACGAGGTCGCCGCTGATCCCCTTGTACAGACCGCGCTGCTCGCGACCGAGGAGCTGGCGCAGCTCGAGCGGCAGCGCGTGGAAGTGGTCGGTGTACTCCGGCGACGTCATCTCGAGCGTGAGCTTCGTGTACTCCATGGGGAAGAAGCGCGGCGAGCGCGTCACCCAGTCGAGGCGGTACCCGGGGCGCCGCGCGTCGCCGTGCACGCCGTCGAGCAGGTCGCGGTACACCTCGGCGGCCGACTGGCCGCTGCCGACGACCGTGACCGACCCGGAGGCGGCGAGCGCGTCGCGGTGCGGCAGGTACTGCGCGCTGTGCACGAGCGGCCCGGCGCCCGGGTGCTCGCCGCGCGTGACCTCGTCCGCGAGCGCCCGCAGCGCGGGCGGCAGCACCGGGGCGGTGCCGACGCCGAGCACGAGGTGGCGACCCCGGTGCTCCTCGGTGCCCGTCACGGCGCCGTCCGCGCCGAGGACCTCGGCCCGCACGACGAACGCGTCGGCCCCCGGGTCGTGCTCGACGGCGACGACCCGCCGCGACCAGCGCAGCGAGCCCAGGCGGGCCGCGGCCCAGCGGCAGTACGCGTCGTACTCGGCGCGCAGCGGGTAGAACGACTCGCGGATGTAGAACGGGTAGAGCCGGCCCGTCGCCTTGAGGAACGCGAGGAACGAGTACGGCGACGTGGGGTCGGCCATCGTGACGAGGTCGGCGAGGAACGGGACCTGGATCGTCGCGCCCTCGATCATCATCCCCGGGTGCCAGCGGAACTCCGGCGCGGCGTCGAGGAACACGGCGTCCACGTCGTCGAGGGGCGCGGACAGCGCGGCGAGGCCGAGGTTGAACGGCCCGATCCCCACGCCGACGACGTCGCGCACGCGGGCAGGGTCGTGGGTCGGGACGTCGTGGGTCGGGTGCGAGGCCAGAGCCGTGGCGCCGGTCATCGGGCGACCGCCCCGGCCGTCGCGAGCGAGGCCACGAGGTCCGCGGCGTGCTCGTCGTCCTCGTCCCCCAGCAGCGCGTCGCGCTCGACGAGCGCCTGCGCGGTCGTGCGCACGAGGTCGAGCACGCGGCGCACGTCCGCGAGCGTCACGGTCGGGTTGAGGAGGGTGAGCTTGAGGCACGGGACGCCGTCGAGCACGGTCTTGGCGACGACCGCGCGCCCGGACTCGAACAGCACGCGCCGCACGAGCGGCACGAGCCGGTCGGCGTGCTCCGCGGGCAGGCCGGGCGGCTCGTAGCGGAACAGGACCGTGGACAGGTCGGTGCGGCCGAGCACGCGCAGGTCGGGGTCGTCCGCGAGGTCGGCGTGCACCGCAGTGGCGAGGTCGCAGACCGCGTCGACCATCGCGCCGACGCCGTCGGGCCCGAGCGCGCGCAGCGTCGCCCAGAGCTTGAGCGCGTCGAAGCGCCGGGTCGTCTGCAGCGACACGTCGACCTGGTTCGGCTCGGCGTTCTCGCGCGGGTTGAGGTAGTCCGCGTGGTGGGCGACGCGCTCCAGGTCGGCGCGGTCGGACACGATGAGCGCGCTCGCGGACACGGGCTGGAAGAACGCCTTGTGGTAGTCGACCGTCACCGACCGCGAGCGCTCGATCCCGTCGAGCAGGTGCCGGCGCGTCCGTGACACGAGCAGCCCGCACCCGTACGCGGCGTCGACGTGCAGCCACACGTCGGTCGCGTCGCACACGTCCGCGACGGCCGCGAGCGGGTCGACGCAGCCGCGGTCGGTCGTGCCGGCGGTCGCGACGACCGCCATGACGAGGTCGCCTGCGGCGCGCACCGCGCCGACCGCGGCCGCGAGCGCCGTGGGGTCGAGGCGGCCGTCGGCGTCGGCCGCGACGTGGACGACGGCGTCGTCGGCCAGGCCGAGCAGGAGCGCGGACCGGGCGATGCTGAAGTGGCTCGACGCCGCGGCGAGGACCCGCAGGCGCGGCAGCACGGCCGCGCGGCCGGGCCCGCCCGCGCGGGCCGCGCGCTCGACGGCGCGTTCCCGGGCGAGGAAGAGCGCGTGCAGGTTGGACTGCGTGCCCCCGGAGGTGAGCACCCCGTCGCCCGCGGCGAACCCGACCCGGCGCGCGGTCCACGCCAGGACTCGGCGCTCCATGAGGGTCGCCACGGTCGACTGGTCGTAGGTGTCGACGGAGGTGTTGATCGCCGCGAGCATCGCCTCGGCGCCGACGGCGGGCAGCGCGACCGGGCAGTTGAGGTGGGCGGCGTACGCGGGGTCGTGGAACCACACCGCGTGCGTGGCGTACAGGTCGGCGGCCTCGCGCAGCGCCGCGTCGGTGCCGACGCCGGGTGCGTCGAGGTCGACGCCGTCCACGAGCGCCGCGAGCTGCGCACGGCTCGCGCCCGACCAGGGCTGCGTCACCGCGGCGACGCGCGCGGCCACGTCGTCGACGACGCCGTGCAGGGTGCTCGCGTAGTCGCCCGCGGTCGCGCCCGTGAGCAGGGCCGGGGCGGTCAAGGTACCGTGCGCGGGCGCGACGGATCGTGCTGAGAGCATGGCGAGGCTCCAGGTACGGGGAGAGGACCGCCGCGGATCGCGACGAGGCAACCTGAGGTTTGCCTTGCCTAACCTAGCGCAGCGGGACGGGCCGTCAAGAGTGACCTGCGCCACGCCGCCGTGGACGCGGGACCGTGACGGCGGGAGGATGGCACTCGCCCGTCCGTGGCTCCCGAGGAGGCCGTGTGGAACCCACCGCCGCGACGACCCGCCCCGCCATCGTCACCGTGGACGACGACCCCGGGGTCTCGCGCGCGGTCGCGCGCGACCTGCGCCGCCGCTACGGCGACCGGTACCGGATCGTGCGCGCCGAGTCGGGGGCGGAGACGCTCGCGGCGCTGCGCGAGCTCGCGCTGCGGGGCGAGGACGTGGCGGTCGTGCTCGCCGACCACCGCATGCCCGGCATGACGGGCGTCGAGCTGCTCGAGCAGGCGATGGACCTGTTCCCCGCCGCCCGGCGCGTCCTGCTCACCGCCTACGCGGACACCGAGGCCGCGATCGAGGCGATCAACGTCGTCGACCTCGACTACTACCTGCTCAAGCCGTGGGACCCGCCCGAGGAGAAGCTCTACCCGGTCGTGGACGCCCAGCTCGAGGCGTGGTCCGTCACCGACCGACGCCGACCCGCCGAGACCGTCGTCGTCGGGCACCGGTGGTCGGCGCGCTCGTCGCAGGTGCGCGAGTTCCTCGCGCGCAACCGCGTGCCCTACCGCTGGTACCCGTCGGAGTCCGCCGAGGGCGCGCGGCTGCTCACCGCGGCGCAGACCGACGGCGATCTCCTCCCTCTCGTGGTCACGCCCGAGGGCGAGGCGCTCGTCGCGCCCGACGATGCCACGCTCGCCGAGCGGGTCGGCCTCGCCACGCGGCCCACGGCCGACTTCTACGACCTCGTCGTCGTGGGCGGCGGGCCCGCGGGGCTCAGCGCGGCGCTGTACGGGGCGTCGGAGGGGCTGCGCACGGTGCTCGTCGAGCGCACCGCGACCGGCGGCCAGGCCGGGCAGAGCTCGCGCATCGACAACTACCTCGGGTTCCCCGACGGGATCTCGGGCGCGCAGCTCGCCGAGCGCGCGCGGCGGCAGGCGGTGCGGTTCGGGGCGGAGATCGTCACGACTCGCGACGCGATCGAGCTCGACGTCGACGGGCCCGCGCGCAGCGTCCGCTTCCCCGACGGGTCGTCGATCGACGCCCACACGGTCATCCTCGCCTCCGGCGTGTCCTACCGGCTGCTCGACGGGCCGGGGCTCGAGGACCTCGTCGGGCGCGGCGTGTTCTACGGGTCGGCGCTCACCGAGGCCACGGCGTGCCACGGCCAGGAGGTGTACGTCGTCGGCGGCGCCAACTCCGCGGGGCAGGCGGCGCTCTACCTGGCCCGCGAGGCCAAACGGGTCACCCTCGTGGTCCGGGGCGACGCGCTCGCGCGGTCCATGTCCTCCTACCTCGTCGAGCAGGTCGAGGCGCACCCGCGCGTGCGCGTCCTGACCCGCACGGAGGTCGTCTCGGCGTCGGGCGACGGCCACCTGGAGCGCCTCGAGCTGCGCGACGTCGGCACCGGCGCGACCACGCGCGTCGAGTGCGGGTGGGCGTTCGTGTTCATCGGCGCCGCGCCCCGCACCGACTGGCTCGACGGCGTCGTCGTGCGCGACCCGCGCGGGTACGTCCTCGCCGGCCCCGACCTGCTGCGCGACGGCGTCCCGCCCGCCGGGTGGACGCTCGACCGCCCGCCCTACCACCTCGAGACGTCGGTGCCCGGCGTGTTCGCCGCCGGCGACGTGCGCGCGGAGTCCGCCAAGCGCGTCGCGTCCGCCGTGGGCGAGGGTGCCATGGCCGTCATGCTCGTGCACCGCTACCTCGAACAGCTCTGACCGTCCTGTCCCGCGCGACACAGCCCCGACCCGAACTCCGGAGGCGACACCGTGACCAGCACCGAGGACCCCACCACCACCCCGCCCGCCGAGGGCGCCCCCGGCGGCCCCACCTCGACCGGCGCCGTCCACGGGTGGCTGCCGTGCGACGTCGACGAGCTCCGCGCCACGTTCCTGTTCGAGCACCTCACCGACGACCAGCTCGCGTGGCTGTGCGCCACCGGCCACGTCGAGCGGCACGACGCGGGCTGGCTGTTTCACGAGGGCACGCCCGCCGAGGCGTTCTACGTCCTGCTCGACGGCGGCGTCGCGCTCTACCGGCGCGTCGGCGAGGACGAGGTCGAGGTGTCGCGCACCCACCAGGTCGGCGTGTACATGGGGGCGTGGAACGCCTACCTCGGCGACCGGCTCCCGCAGACCTACCTGCACTCGGCGCGCGCCCTGGAGCCCTCGCGCCTCTTCGTGCTGGAGGCGCACGACTTCGCCAAGCTCATGACCGAGTGGTTCCCCATGGCGGTGCACCTGCTGGAGGGCGTCTTCTGGGGCACGCGCGACGCGCAGCAGCTCGTCGGGCAGCGCGAGCGCCTCCTCGCCCTCGGCTCGCTCTCGGCCGGCCTCACGCACGAGCTCAACAACCCGGCCGCCGCAGCGGTGCGCGCGACCGGGACCCTGCGCGAGCGCGTCGCCGCAATGCGGCACAAGCTCGCGCTCATCGCCGACGGCCCCTACGACCGCGCCACCCTCGCCGAGCTCATCCGGCTCCAGGAGGAGGCGCTCGAGCGCTACGCCGACACCCGGACCGCGGACGCCGTCGGCGCGCTGGAGACGTCCGACCTCGAGGACCGCCTCACGGACTGGCTCGACGACCACGGCCTCCCGGAGGGCTGGCGCGTGTCGCCAGCGCTCGTCCAGGCCGGGATCGACGAGCCCTGGCTCGACCGCGTCGCCGAGCGCGTGGACGCCGGAGCGCTCACCGGGGCCGTGAGCTGGCTCGCGTACACGATCGAGACCGAGCAGCTCATGGCCGAGATCGAGGACGCCACCGTACGCATCTCCACCCTCGTCGGCGCCGCGCGCCAGTACTCCCAGCTCGACCGGGCGCCGTTCCGGCCCGTCGACCTGCACGAGCTGCTCGACTCCACGCTGACGATGCTCGACCACGCGCTCGCGGGCGTCGAGGTCGTGCGCCGCTACGCCGTCGACCTCCCGCCCGTGCCCGTCTACGCGGCCGAGCTCAACCAGGTGTGGACCAACCTCGTCGAGAACGCCGCGCAGGCGATGGGCGGGGCCGGCACCCTGACGGTCACGACGCGCCGCGTCGACGACCGCGCCGAGGTCGAGATCGCCGACACCGGGCCCGGCATCCCCGACGACGTGCGCCCCCGCATCTTCGAACCCTTCTTCACGACCAAGCCCGTCGGGCAGGGCACCGGGCTCGGGCTCGACATCTCGTGGCGGATCGTCGTCAACAAGCACCACGGCGACCTCACGGTGACGTCCGTGCCCGGCGACACGCGGTTCGTCGTGCACCTGCCCCTGGAACCCGCGCAGACCCCGCAGGCCCCGCAGCCGTGACGACGCCCGCCCCCGCCGCGGGGACGTCGCCCGTCGGCGAGGAGCGCCACGCGTCGTGGCTCGAGCTCTTCTTCGACCTCGTCGTCGTCGCGGGCATCGGGATGCTCGCCCACCTGCTGCAGGAGGACCACGACCGCGGCGGGCTCGCGCTCTACGTCATCGCCTACACCGCGTTCTGGCTCGTGTGGGCGTGCTTCACCACGTACGGCAACGTCGCGGGCGAGGGCGCCCGGGCGCTGCCGATCCTCGCCGGGATGGCGGCGCTCGCCGTGATGATCGCCGCCGTCCCCGGCATCCACGACGAGCACGCGCAGGCCTTCGCGGTCGCGTACGTCGTGGGCCGGCTCGTCGCCGCGCGACCGTGGCGCCGCACGACCGTCGTCGTCGACCTGCCGGTGGTGCAGGCGCTGACGGGGGTCGTGCCCTGGATCGTGTCGTGGTGGTTCGACGGGCAGACGCGGTACACGCTCTGGGCGGTCGGCCTCGCGATCGACCTCATCCTGCTCCTCACCCTCTCGGGCGAGCGCCTCGTGCGGCGCGCGCAGGAGCGCCTCGACGAGGTCCGCGAGCGCCGGGGTCGCGGACCGGGTGCCCGGCGCGACCGTCCGGGGCGCGGCGACCGGGAACGCCCGCTGGAGGGGTCCGCGCGGCGCACGGCCGGGCGGACCGGACGGGGCGGACGGCGGGGCGCGGACGCCGTCGAGGTGCCGACGAGGGTC
This sequence comes from Cellulosimicrobium sp. NPDC055967, assembly GCF_042269845.1. Lineage (NCBI taxonomy): Bacteria > Bacillati > Actinomycetota > Actinomycetes > Micrococcales > Promicromonosporaceae > Cellulosimicrobium > Cellulosimicrobium sp. NPDC055967. Next base: position 226,466 of record NZ_JBHJYJ010000004.1, read on the forward strand.
GACGCGGCCGTGACCGACGTCCCGCACCTCGGGGAGCGGCTGGGACTCTTCGTCATCATCGTGCTCGGCGAGGGCCTCATCCAGGCGATCGACGCCGCGAGCGGGGCCGAGTGGGACCGGACGCTGCTCGTGGCGGGCGCGGGGGCGTTCACGCTGCTCGTCGCCCTGTGGGCGCTCACGGTGCGGTCGGGCTACGCGGGCGTCACGTTGCTGCGCCCTGCGGGGGTGCCGCCACGGTCGGCGTGGTTCCTGCACCTGGTGACGACCGGCGCCCTGGCCACTCTCGCGGGCGCGCTCGGAGGCGTCCTGGACGAGCCCGCGCGGGCGCTCGACCCGGGCGAGCTCGCGCTGCTCGTCGGCGCGTTCGCCGTGCACGGGCTGGTGTCCGCCGGGGTGCACGCCGTGCTGCGCGACGCGCGCACCGCCGTCGCGCTCGCCGTGCCCGTCGTCGTCGCCGGTGCGGTCGCGTGGCTCGCCGGCGGCATGATCTCGGCCGCGGGGCTGGTCTGGGTGCTGTCGGGCGCGCTGCTCGTCCAGCTCGCCCTCGCCGGGCGGCCCCGCGCGGCGAGCGCCCCGGCCGGGGCCGACGCCTGACGCCGGCGACGACCTGCCGGGTCAAAACCGTGGACGTCGGGCGGTCGCGGGCATAGCCTCGTGGCGTCCGGTCGAACCCGCCCGGACGCACGATCATGACGACCGGTGAAGGGGAGGTGGACCCGCGTGCTGCACCAGTGGTCCACCGACCCGTCCCGAAGGGCGCTCCTCAGGTAGACGACGTACGTCGTCCACCTGCAGAGCCGTCCTGGGGCACCGTCCTGGGGCGGCTCTCGTCGTCCACCCCAGGTCACGCCCCACCGCGCGGCCGCCACGGCCACCGACACGACAGGAGGCGCGACGATGAGCGAGGTGGTCATCTACAACCTCGGCGGCAGCCAGGAGATCGGCCGCGTGTCGTTGCGCCACGCCATCCGCATGCTGCACCGGCGCGTCGCCGAGGTCCTCGAGGCCGTCGAGGGCGAGACGTTCGGCCCGTACCAGCGGCCGCGGTCGGTCGCGCTCGTGCGGTACGTGCACACCCGGTGGGTGTACGAGCGCCAGGGCCGCGTGCCGTACTCGCGGGCGGCGCTGCTGCGCCGCGACCGGTACCGCTGCGCGTACTGCGGCGGGACCGCGACGACCATGGACCACGTGGTGCCGCGGTGCCAGGGCGGGACGACGACATGGCTCAACGCGGTCGCGGCGTGCGAGCCGTGCAACGCCGCCAAGGGCGGCCGCACGCCCGAGCAGGCGGGCCTGCGGATGCTCAGACGCCCGTTCGAGCCCGCGTTCCGCGACATCTACCCGTCGGCGCCCGCCCCGCGCAGACGCTGACGGGTCCGTCGACCGGTCCTCCGGTCGGCTCCCCAGGCCGCCCGGCCGGTGGCGGTGACACCGGCCGGGCTTCCCCTCCCGTCCACCGACCGCCGCGCCCCGAGGTCCCGGACCGGGCGTCGTCTCCCTCCCTCCTCGTAGAGCCGGTCCGCGTCTCGCACCCACCCCGGGTCCCGGACCGCGCGAGGGAGACCACGATGGCGAGGTTCCGGATCGGGACGTTCAACGTCGAGAACCTGTTCGAGCGTCCGCGCGCGATGGCGGGCCCGCTCACGGGCGGCAACGCCGTCCTGGCCGCCCACGCCCGGGTCAATGCGCTCCTCGCCGAGGAGCAGTACGGGCCGGGCGTGCGGGCGGAGATCCTGCAGCACCTGGAGACCCTCGGCCTGCTGCGCTCGGACGCCGCCGCGCTCGCGGTGCTGCGCCAGGTCCGGGGGCGGCTCGTGCGCCGCACCGGCTCGCAGGCGGCGGGCACGGCGCGCACCGAGGTCGTGGCGACGGGTCGCGGCGACTGGGTCGGCTGGGTGGACCTGGTCAAGGACCGGGTCGACGAGCTCGCCATGACGCACACCGCCCGGGTCGTGGCGGACGTCGACGCCGACGTGCTGGCCGTGGTCGAGGCCGAGAGCCGGGTCGCGCTCAAGCACTTCACGGACGCGGGCGTCGTCACGCCGTCCGGGCGCCCCGTCTACCCGCACGTCATGGTCATCGACGGCAACGACGACCGCGGCATCGACGTCGGGCTGCTCACGACGCGGCCGTACCGGATCGGGACCGTCCGCTCGCACGTCGACGACCGCGACTCGCGCGGGCGCCTGGTGTTCGGCCGCGACTGCCCGGAGTACGTCGTCGAGCTGCCCGGCGGCGGCACGCTCACCGTGCTCGTCAACCACTTCAAGTCCAAGGGCTACGGCACGCAGGCCGAGTCCGACGCGACCCGCCGCCGGCAGGCGACCCGCACGGCCGCGATCTACGCGGGCCTGCGCGCCCGCGGGGAGGAGAACGTCGTGGTCGTGGGCGACCTCAACGACACGCCGTCGTCCACCCCGCTGCGCCCGCTGCTGGAGCGGACCGACCTGCGCGACGTCAGCGAGCACCCGGCGTTCCGCGGCGACGGCCGGCCGGGCACCTACGGCAACGGGACCGCGAGCCAGAAGATCGACTACGTCTTGCTGTCCCCCGCGCTGTTCGAGCGCACCGTCGGCGGGTCCGTGTTCCGCCGGGGCGTGTGGGGTGGCAAGAACGGCACCCTGTTCCCCCACTACGACACCATGACGTCGGCGACGCACGCGGCGTCCGACCACGCCGCCCTCTACGCGGACGTGGACCTCGCCTGAGGGGCGAGGGCGATCGCCCCGGACACGACGAGGTCGGCGCGCGACCGCGTCGACTCGACGAGGAGCGCGTTGCGCCCGTCGACCTCGGCGGCCCAGGCGGTCGCGGCCTCGACCGTGCGGCCGTGGCGGGTGTGCCGGTCGACGAGCCGGCGCGCGCGCTCGGCGTCGCCGGTGCTGCAGAACCACGCCTCGTCGAGCAGGTCGCGCACCCGGCCCCACGGCTCCTGCGGCACCAGGAGGTAGTTCCCCTCGACCACGACGACCGCGTGCGACGGCTCGACGGCGATCTCACCGGCCACGGGCTCGTCGACCTCGCGGTGGAACGACGGCGCGTACACGGTGCGGTCGCGCTCCGCGCGCACCCGGCGCAGCAGGGCGACGAAGCCGGCGCCGTCGAACGTGTCGAGCGCGCCCTTGCGGTCATGGCGGCCGAGCCGGTCGAGCGTCGCGTTCGCGAGGTGGAACCCGTCCATCGGGAGGTGCACGGCCTCCGGTCCGATCGCCTCCACGAGCCGGGTCGCGAGCGTCGTCTTGCCGGCGCCGGGGCTGCCCGCGATCCCGACGACGACGCGCCCGCCGCCCGACCGCTCGCGGAGAGCGCGCACGCGCGCCGGGAGCACGGCCGGGTCCGCGACCTCGGCGGACGGCTGCGCGTCTCCGGGCACGAGGTCCACGGCATCCTTCTCGACGGTCATGCCCCCAGTGTCCCGTGCCCACGGCTCGAGTCGTGGTTCGTGGGTCGTGGTGGTGGGTCGGCCATGCCGGGACCGATGAGTCGGCGGCGCGGGCAGGGTCTCACCCCACGACCCAGGATCTCGAACCCAGGAGGACGGCATGGCCACGGTGGTCGCGGGAGCAGCGGTGTCGCTGGACGGCTACGTCCAGGACGCCGACGGAAGCATCGAGGCGCTGTACGCGGACTTCGAGGAGCTGCAGCGCAGCGCGTACCTGCGGGCGCTCCAGGAGCAGACGGGCGCCGTCCTCATGGGCCGGCGCACGTACGACATGGCCCCGGACCCGGACGGCTACGCGGACGGCTACGAGTTCCAGGTGCCGATCTTCGTCGTCACGCACACGCCCCCGGCCGTCGCCCCGAAGCGCAACGAGCGGCTGTGGGTCACGTTCGTCACGGACGGCGTCGAGTCGGCGGTCCGGCAGGCCCGCGACGCCGCGGGCGAGCGCGACGTGACGTTCATCGGAGGCGCCGACCTCTTCCACCAGCTCCTCGCCGCGGGGCTCGTCGACGAGCTCGCCGTCGAGGTCATGCCGGTCCTGCTCGGGGGCGGCGTGCGCCTGTTCGACGGCGACGCGCCGGCGGTGCTGGAGAAGGTGCGCGTCGAGGAGGTCGGGGCGCGGACCGCGCTGCGCTACCGGGTCGTCAGGACGGCCCCGACCGGGCAGGAGTAGGCCCGGCGCGGGGCACCGTCAGGCGCTCGCCGCCACGACCCGCGCGCTCGCGGCCTCGCCGTGCGGGGCCGCGAGCGCCGCGACCGGGTCGCGCGCGAGGTCGGCGACGGGCAGCCCGGTCTCCCGGCTCAGGGCACGCAGCAGTCCGGCCCGGGTGGCGTACCCGGCGGCACGCGCGGCGGCGTCGAGGTGCGAGCCGCCGCGCAGCCGCGCGATCGCGACGTTGAGGTGCGCCCGCGTGCGCCAGCGACCGAACGCGAGCCCGGTCTCCTCGACGAAGAGCCGCTGGACGTGCCGCGCGCTGGCGCGGCGCCGGTCGGCGAGCTCGTCGAGCGTCGCCACGCCCCGGCGGGCCTCCTCCGCCACGGCCCGCGCGACGGGGTGCACGGGCAGCCGCAGGACGAAGTAGTCGCCCGCGAGGCCGCGCAGGACGTCCTCGAGGGCGGCGCGGAAGGGCGCGACCTGCGCGGGCGTCGCCGGGGCCGCGCACAGCACCGCCGTGAGGACGGTGGTCAGCGCGGGCACGACGCCGAGGCGGTGGACGCGCGCGGGCGGCTCGATCCCCGGGGACAGCACGGGACCGAGCGCCATGGAGTCGCCGGGCAGGCGCATCGCGTGCGGGACGCGCGGGGCGAGCCAGAGGTTCTCGTGCGTGCGCAGGGTCAGGGGCGTGCCGTCCACGACGAGCTCCGCGGTGCCGGCGACGACGTGCACGAGGTGCGGCTCGTCGTGGGCGTGGGTGTCGTGCCCGAGGAAGCGGACGGAGTGCTCGGGGACGACGGCGCCCAGCGCGGTCGGCGTCATGCGCGCTCCTCTCCCCCGGGCCCGGCTGGCCCGGGCCGGTGTGTCGTGTCCGGGACGGGCCGTGTCACGTTCGGACGCGGTTCGTCGCTCAGGTGTGGTTAGCCTAACCTCGCGAGGAGCGCCCCGGTACGCCGTGCGGCCCCCGCGTCCCTGCTGCCGAGTGTGAGGTTCCATGCTGTCGTCACGCCGTCCCGCCCGCCGTCCGCTCGCCGCACTGGCCGCCATCGCCGCCGCCGCGTCGCTCGCCCTGGCGGGCTGCTCCGCCGGGACGACGCCGTCCGGCTCCGGTGCCGAGCCGTCCGCCGACCCCGGGTCGACCGCGTCCGAGACCGCCGCCGAGCGGGTCGTGACGACCGACCAGGGTGACGTCACCGTCCCGACCGACCCGCAGCGCGTCGTCGTGCTCAACCACGCCCTGGCGGGCTACCTGTACGAGCTCGACGTCCCCGTGCTCGCGACGGTGCCCGAGGTGACGGACGACCCGGACCCGAAGTTCTCGCCGTTCTGGGAGGACCAGGCCGAGGCGGACGGCACCGAGCTCATCGAGTGGAGCGCCGACGGCTTCAACCTCGAGGCGATCCTCGCCCTGGAGCCCGACCTCATCGTGGGCGGCGGGTGGGGCTTCCCGCTCAAGCAGGCCACCGACGTCTACGACGGCCTGAGCCAGATCGCCCCGACGGTGCTCGTGAGCGGCACGTACACGACGTGGCAGGAGCAGTTCGAGTTCCTCGCCGTCGACGTGTTCGACGACACCGAGCGGTTCGACGAGCTGACCGCGGGGTACGACGAGCGCCTCGCCCAGGTCGGCGAGTCCATCACCGTCCCCGCGGGCGAGACGGCGTTCCTCGCGCTCACGTCCGAGGGCAAGACGTTCGCGCTCAACGAGGGCGAGGGCCTGCCCGCGATCTTCGAGCGGCTCGGGTTCGCGGTCCAGCCGATCCAGGCGCAGACGGGCGCCGAGCCGTACACGCCGGGCGGCGACATGTTCGAGGTGTCGGCCGAGCAGGTGACGTCCGTGGTCACGGCGCCGAACGTGTTCGTCATCGGCTTCAACGGCGCAGAGATCGACGTCGACGCGCTCGCCGCCGACCCGGTGTACGCGGTCCTGCCGTCGTTCTCCGCGGGCCACGCGTACGAGCTGCCGACGTGGACCATCCGCGGCGACTACCACGAGGCCATGGGGCTCCTCGACGTCGTCGAGGAGCAGTTCTCCTGATGGCCCAGCACCGCCTGCGCACGCACCCGCTGGTGCTGCGGCGCGTCGAGGTGGCGCGCGTCGTCGACGTGACGCCCCGGATGCGCCGCGTGACCCTCGTCGGGCCCGAGCTCGGGGCGTTCGAGCGCGACGGCCTGCCGATGCCCGCGTTCGACGCGCCGTGGTTCGACGACCACGTGAAGATCGTCCTCGCGTCCGACGGCGACGTCGCGTCCGCGCTGCCCGTGCAGCGCGCGCACGGGATCGACTGGCCGGCCGCGCCGAACCGGCAGGGCCGCGACTACACGCCGCGCCGCTGGGACGCGGCGGCAGGCGAGCTCGACCTCGACCTCGTGCTGCACGGCAACGGCCCGGCCGCGGCGTGGGCGCAGACGGCGCGCCCGGGCAGCGAGCTGTGGTTCGTCGGGCCCAAGGCGTCGACCGTCTGGCCCGACGACGTCGACTGGGCGCTGCTCGCCGGCGACGAGACGGCGCTGCCCGCGATCGGGCGCTTCCTCGACGAGCGGCCGGTCGACGTCCCCGTCCAGGTCGTCGTGACGATCGGAGACGAGTCCGCACGCCAGGACCTGGCGCTGCGCGCGGGCGACACCGTGCGGTGGGTCGTCGCGCCGGAGGGCGACCGCACCGCGCTCGACGAGGCTGTGCGCGCCCTGGAGTGGTGGCCCGGCCAGGTCTACGCGTGGGCGGCGAGCGAGAGCCGCGCGCTCCTGCCGGTGCGGCGCTACCTGACGCGCGAGCGCGCCGTGCCGCGCACCCACGTCGACGTCACGGGCTACTGGCACGCCGAGCCGGCGCCCTCCCCGGCACCCGCTCAGGGGCCGACGGCCGAGGCGGAGCCTCAGCCCACGGGGGTCCCGTCTCCCGTGCCGTGGTTCGCGACCCGCGCCGCGCTGCAGCTCGGCCTGCTCGACGAGCTCGCCGCGGGGCCGCGCGACCTCGCGGCCCTCGCCGGGGCGGCGCAGCTCGCGCCGGGCGCGGTGCGCGCCCTCGCGGACGTGCTCGCGGCGTCGGGCGTGGTGACGCTCGACGGAGACACGGTCGCCCTGGGCGACGCGGGCGAGGACCTCCTCGACGACGAGCACGAGCGTGAGGAGTACGAGGGGCTGGAGGCGGACGCGATCCTGGCGCTCGCGGTGCTCGCCCCCGCGCTCCGCGACGGCGTCCCGGCGTGGTCGCGCTCGCGCGGCCGGACGCTGCGCGCCGAGGTCGAGACCGACGCCGCGCGCGCCGCGGAGGTCGTCGAGGGCGCCGACGTGCTCCCGTACGTGCTCACGGGGCTCGCCACCTGGCCGGTGTGGGCGGCCGCGCGGTCCGTCGCGCTCGGCGGACCCGGCGCGCTCGTCGTCGCCGACCTGCTCGTCGAGGTCCCCGGCGAGCGCACGACGACGCTCGTCGAGGACGCCGTCCCGCTCGCGGTCCTGCGCGAGCAGGCGGGGTCCGGCACGGCGCACGCCGCGGCCGCGGCCTGGCCGGTCGCCGACGTCGCCGTGTGCGCGCTCGGGGCCGGCCACCGCACCGACGACGAGGTCGTCGACCTCCTCGCCGCGATGCGCGCCGCGGCCCCGCGCGCCGTCCTCGTCGAGGACTTCACGCCCGACGGGCTCAGCCCCCACGCGCGCGAGCACGCGCTGCTCTCCCTGGCCACGACCGGGGCCGCGCCGCGCACGCCCGACGACGTCGCACGCCTCGCCGAGCGCGCGGGCTGGCGCGTGGAACGGCACGAGGCGCTCGGCTGGGGCGTCGAACGGGTCGAGCTCGCGGCCCGCGACGCCTGAGGTCGGTCGTCCTCGTCGGGCGCGGACCAGCACGAACGGCGCCGAGGCACAGAAGCGGGCCCGCCTCCGGACGAGCGCCGACCTCGTAGACTCGGCCGATGAGACTTCTCGATGCCGAGCACGCGCTCCAGGCCGCACAGCGCGCGGGCGACGTCGGCGCGCTGGAGGCGCTGCTGCATCCCCGGTGCGTCGGCGTCGGCCCGGACGGGTCGGTCTTCTCCCGGGAGGACGACCTCGAGGGCTACCGCTCCGGTCGGCTGCGGATCACCGGTCTGGTGGAGGAGTCGCTCGACGTCCAGGAGGACGCCGCGAGCGGGGTGACCCGGCTGGTCGCCGCCGTGGAGGCGGTCCAGGACGGCACCGCAGCGGCCGCGCGGTTGACCTACACGCGCCTCTGGGTGCGCACGGGCGAGGGCTGGCGCGTCCTGGCCGCGACGCTCGCTCCCGCGACCGACCCTGCCTGAACGGGCCCTCGCGTCACCCGCCGGTGAACATGGCGATGGTGAGCGGTGCGCCGACCGCGTCGCACGCGTCGCCGAGGTCGCCCGCGGCGGCGTCCCACTCCGCGGAGCGCACCCCGGTCGGCTCCGCCGAGGCCCCGGAGGCGACCGGAGCGGCCGCCTGCAGCTCGCCGATCGCCGTCTGCACGGGGCTGTCCCCGCCGGAGGGCAGACGGCCGAGCACGCGGGTCGCCAGCCGGTACCAGCCGTCGTGCTCCTGCGCCTCGCTGCGGCCGTCGGCGAGGGCGACGTCGGCGTTCTCCACGATCGTCAGCACGTCGCCGAACGCGGTGCAGAGGTCCGCGTCGTCCGGAGCGTCGCCCTCCGGCGCGACCGCCGGGGAGACCGGCTGAGCCTCGGCTCCGGACGGGGCCGGCTCGACCTCCCCGGCGGGAGCCCCACCGCCTGCGCTGCACCCACCCATCACCGCAGCGCTCAGCAATGCCGCCGAGACCGCTGCCCACCGTCGTGCTCGCATCCGTGCCTGCTCCCCGATCTCGACATCTGCTGGATCCGACGTACGGCCGAGAGTCTGCCGCCGTTCTCCTCCCGACGCGACGGCGACACGCACGCAGGAGGCGGTCGGCACGACGCCCCCAGCGCGTCGTGCCGGCCGACCTCTCCCCGGGCCCTCCCGCGGACGGGGCGCCGCCGCGCTCAGCCGACGGGGCGGAACGGACCCCAGGGGCCCGCGCCCGGCTCCTGGCCGCGCGACCACCACCGCGCGACCCACACCGCGCCGTCGTGCACCACCGCATCACCCGCGCGGACCACCCGCGTCGGGGTCCAGACCGGCACCCCCTGCTCGTTCGTGGCCAGCTCCTCCCACGGGCCCCACGCCGCGCCCGGCGTCGTCCCCCGCGCGTACCACTGCGCGCGGAACACCGCGCCGTCGTGGACGACGACGTCGCCCGCCCCGTACGTCGCGTGCGGGTCGTAGGCCGGGGCCTCGACCGGGCCGAGGCGCCCCGCGCCCGCGGAGGACCGCACGATCGCGGGCACGGCCCACGTCGGGTCGACCGTGCCGTGCAGGGTCGGGGTCCAGCGCGCCTCGTCGGCCAGCCGGTCCGCCTCCCCCACCGAGGCGTTGTACGCCCCCACGAGGTCGACCGGTTCCCCGTTCACCGTCGAGCCGGTCTCGAAGAGCCGCTCCCCCTTCCACCGCGCGACGATCCGCGCCGGGTCCACGCCGGGCGCGAGCTCGAACGCGTTGTTCTCCGCGTAGATGCTGGAGTCGACGCCCGCGCCCCAGTAGTACTGGAAGATGCCCTCGCGCGTCTGCTCGTAGAGCTCGTTGTAGACGTGCACGTCGCCGAAGCGCACCCGCGGGGCGCGCTGCCCGACGTCGGTCCACCGGTTGTGGTGGTACGTCACCTTGTGCTTGCCCGCGTCCTGGGTCCGGCTGTCCGAGGACCCGAGGATCGCGGTCTTGTCGTGGTCGGAGAAGTGGTTGTACGAGACTGTCACGTGGTCCGAGCCGTGCGTGATGTCGAGCAGCCCGTCGTGGATCTCGAACGGGCGGCCGAACACGGTCGGCAGGGACGAGTGCGGGTGCTCGCCGTCGTCGAACGTGCTGTGGTCGACCCACACGTTCTCCGACGTCCACACCGACACGTTGTCGTACGCCGAGTTCCAGCTGCCCGCGTCGCCGTCGCCCGGGTCCCACGCCGGGAAGCAGTCGCGCGCGTCGGAGAACGTGACGTTGCGGACGATGACGTTGCGCGCGTCGCGGATCCGCAGGCTCGCGCCCACGACCTGCGCGTCCGCGCCCAGGCCGACGATCGTCACGTTCGACCCGACGTGCTGGAGCGTGCGCGTCGCCTGCTCCGCGGCGGCGGCCGCGCGTGCGTCCTCCAGCGGGCCGGCCGGGTCCACCCACCCGTACGTCGCGGGGTCGTAGGCCGCGACGTAGTCGTCCATCGAGAACGGGACGTCGCTCCCCGCGACCGAGACGGTCGCCGCGATCGCCTCGCAGCTGGTCCCGGCGAACGCGTCGATGCGTCCGTCGACGTACACGATGCGGGGCGTCGTGTCGGTCCGCGCCCCGGCGCCGCCGAGCGCGGCGCGCAGCTCGTCCCAGGTGTCGACGACGTACACGTGCTCGGCGCCCGCCGCGCTCCCACCGGTGGTGCCGCCGTTCGCGGCACCCCAGCCGTCGTCCGCGCCGAGCACCTGCCGGCCGAGGTCCGCCGCGCCCGGCCAGCCCGGGGACGTGCCGTCCTCCCCCGCGGCACCCGTCGCCGCGCTGCTCGTCAGCGCGGTCCCGGTCACCGCCATCACGACCGCGGTCGCCGCGGCCAACGGGACCCTCACCCACCGTCCTGCCATCACCCAACTCCTTCGTCGGTGCAAGAAACCGGTTTCTCACCGGTTCGGCCGAGTCTGGCACACGTCGAGCGGAAAGCGCTACCCCGCAGGGCCGACCCCGGGGTTCCTCCCCACGGGACACCTCGTGCGAGGAACAAGCCCGGGTTCGACCGCCTGGCTCAGGACCGCCCCGCGCCTCGCCGACCGGGGGCGCTGATAGCATCGGCGCGTGCTCATCGAGGTCGACAGAACCTAGCCGCCGAGCCGTCGGCGGCCGTCCCAGCGCACCCTCTCGCCCCCCGGTTCCGTGACGGAGTTCCCGCGGGCGAACCCTCCCGGCTCCTGCCGTGGCCTCGTCGTGCCTGGACCCGCCGCACCGCGCCCGCGCCGCCCTGTCCTTCCCCGGCACGACCCTGCCCGCGGCACCGCGGGCACGAGGAGCACCTCATGTCCACCCCGCACCGTTCCGCGGTGACCCTGACCGACCTCACGTTCGAATGGCCCGACGGCACCGTCGCGCTCTCGCACCTCACCGGCACGTTCGGCGCCGGCCGCACGGGCCTCGTCGGCGACAACGGCGCCGGCAAGTCCACCCTCCTGCGCCTCGTCGCGGGCCTGCTCACGCCGACGAGGGGGCGCGTCACGACGACCGGCGACGTCGCCTACCTCCCCCAGACCCTGACCCTCGGCCAGGACGCGAGCGTCGCGCGGCTCCTCGGGATCGACGGCACGCTCGCGGCGCTGCGCGCCATCGAGTCCGGCGACGTCGACGAGCGGCAGTTCGACGCCGTCGGCGACGACTGGGACGTCGAGGCGCGCGCCGCGCAGGCGCTCGCCGAGATCGGGCTCGACGGCGTGGGCCTCGACCGGCGCGTGGGCGAGCTGTCCGGCGGCGAGGCGATGCTCGTCGCGATCAGCGGGCTGCGCGTGCGGCGCAGCGCGATCACCCTGCTCGACGAGCCGACCAACAACCTCGACCGCGGCACGCGCGCCCGGCTCGCGGCGCTCGTCGACTCCTGGCCGGGGACGCTCGTCGTGGTCAGCCACGACCTCGACCTGCTCGAGCACATGGACGAGACGGCGGAGCTGCACGCCGGCCGCCTCACCACCTTCGGCGGCCCGTACAGCGCGTGGCGCGACCGGCTCGAGGCCGACCAGGCCGCCGCGGCGCAGGCCGCGCGGACCGCCGAGCAGACGCTGCGCGCCGAGAAGCGCCAGCGCGTCGAGGCCGAGACCAAGCTCGCACGCCGCGAGCGGACCGCGCGCACCGCGCAGGCGAACCGCACGGGGTCGCGCATCTCCATGGGGCTGCGCGCGTCCGCCGCGCAGGTGTCCGCCGGCTCGATGCGTCAGGGCCTGGACGCGAAGGTCCAGGCCGCGCAGGACGCGCTCGACGCCGCGGCGGCCCGCGTGCGCGACGACGAGCACGTGCACCTCGTCCTCCCCGACCCGGACGTGCCGCGCGGGCGCCGCCTCGCCGAGCTGCGCGGGACGACCGGGACGGTGATCGTGCAGGGTCCCGAGCGGGTCGCGCTCGTCGGCGCCAACGGGACGGGCAAGACGACGCTGCTGGAGAACCTGCTCGCCGGGCGCGCACCGGAGCCAGGGCGCGCGGGCGGCACGCTGCTCACCGACCGCGTCGGCTACCTGCCCCAGCGCCTGGACGGGCTCGACGACGCCCGCAGCGCGCTCGAGAACGTGCGCGCGGGGGCACCGGGCGCGGCACCGGGCACGATCCGCAACCAGCTCGCGCGGCTGCTGCTGCGGGGGTCGAGCGTGGACCGCCCGGTGGCGACGCTGTCGGGCGGCGAGCGGTTCCGCGTCTCGCTCGCCCGGCTCCTGCTCGCCGACCCGCCCGCCCAGCTCCTCGTGCTCGACGAGCCGACGAACAACCTCGACGTGCGCAGCGTCGACCGGCTCGTCGAGGCGCTGTCGGGCTACGCCGGTGCGCTGCTCGTGGTGAGCCACGACGACGGCTTCCTGGCCCGGCTCGGCGTCGACGTCGTGCTCGAGCTGGGCCCGGACGGGGCGCTCCACCGCGTCCCCGCACCCGGCCGGTGAACCCGGCCCGGGGCGTCCCGCTCGCCGGGGCGCCCCGGGACCGGCGACGATGGGCCGAGAGGGCGTCGGCCGCGCCGGGGAGGTGCACCCGTGGACTGGTACACCGAGCACGTCGTCGACACCGGGCGCGCGCCGGCGTTGTTCGCGCTCGTGGGGTTCGTCGTGACGTTCGTCGTCGTGCGCTCGATCACGCGCCGCATCCGTGCACGCCGCGAGGCGGGACCGCCTCCCGCTCCCGGCCCCGGACCGGCCGCGCGGCGCCGGCGCCCCCTGCTGGGCGACGTGTCCGTCGGCGGCGTCCACGTGCACCACCAGGTGTGGGGCATCCTCCTCGTGCTGCTCACGGGGATGCTCGAGTTCCGGTACTCCCCCGGTCACCCGTGGTCGGAGGTGCTCGCGCTCCTGTTCGGGGCGGGTGCCGCGCTCGCGCTCGACGAGTTCGCGCTCTGGTTGCTCGTCGACGACGTCTACTGGTCCGAGGAGGGCCAGCGCTCGATCGACGCGATCCTCGTGGGCGGCGCGCTCGGGGGTGCGCTGCTCCTGTCCGCCTCGCCGATCGGAGTCACGTCCGACGGCTCGCAGGGCGGCTGGCTCGCGTACACGGTGACGGTCGTGGTCCACCTCGCGCTCGCGTTCGTGTGCGTCCTCAAGGGCAAGCTCGCGACGGGCCTCGTCGGGATCGTCGTCCCGGTCGTGGCGTTCGTCGGGGCGGTCCGCCTCGCCAAGCCGACCTCGCCCTGGGCCCGACGGCGGTACGCGCACCGGCCCCACCGGCTCGCCCGCGCGCAGGCGCGGTTCGGCGCGCGGTACCAGGCGCGGTGGGAGCGGGTGCGCACCCTGGTGGGCGGGCGCGCCGACGACGACCCGCCGTCGACGACGTAGCGCGGACTCAGGCGAGGTCGGGCGCGTCCCGCACGACGACGGCCATCGCGGCCGTGGCTGCGGCGTCGTCGTCCGCGTACGGCCAGTCCGGGCTCGCGGCGCGCGCGTGGTCGTTGAGCGCGCCCAGCACGTCGAGCGCGCGGGTGCCCACCGCGCGGGCCTGGGGCGTGAGGCCGCCCCGGATCTTGAGCTGGCCGAGCACGATCGCGACCTGCGCCCGCGCCTCCGCCGCGAGCGCCGCCTCGTCGAGCGCTCCCGAACGGAGCCCGTCGGACGCCGCCTCGCGCCCGGCGGCCCAGACGTCCTCCGGCACCCCGAGGTCCCAGGCCGCGAGGAGACCGTCCACGAACGCGGGCAGCGCGTCGTCGCGGCCGTCGGCCGCGTACCACTCCTCGAGGTCGCGCAGCGCGTCGTGCCCGGAGTCGTTGCCGAACGGCGAGAAGTCCTCGCCCTCGTCGTAGAAGGGCTCGGGGGCGAGGGACACGAACGCGGGGTGGCTCGTCGTGGGTGACAGGCCCTCGTCGCGGTCGTCGAGGTAGAGCGTCATGGGGCGACAGTAGACCTCTGCCGGCTCAGGCGCGTCGGTCGCGGTTCCACCGTTCGAGCTTGGACGGGCTGAGCACGACCCACGCCTCCGAGACCCGGTCCGACCGCACCGCCACGCTCACGACCCCCGTCACGACGCCGTCGTGGCGCACCACGAGGCCGTCCGCGCCGTTCACCGAGCGCACCGCGACCTCGACGCCCGGGCCAGGGCGCAGGACCCGGCACAGCGCCCGCGTCGTCTCGTCGCCGCCCTCGGTGACCCCGGGCGTCGCGTCGTCGCTCCCGGCGGCGTCGACCCACAGGATCGCGGCGGGCTCGACGAGCGCGCGCACGGCGTCGCGGTCGCCCTCGCCCGTCGCGCGGCGGAGCGCGGCGACGACGCGACCGTGCTGCGCCCCGGCCCGGCCGGGTCCTCTCGACCCTTCTCGCTGCGACATGCGGTGCCTACGCGGAGAGGGCCGCGAGCTTCTGCGGATTCATCATCCACAGCACGCGGTCGATGCCGTCGACCGTGGCACGGACCGTGAGCACGGCGAAGAGCTCGCCGTCGTGCGAGAGCTTGACGGCCGGGTGGCCGTTGACGTCGGCCGGTTCGACGTCGACGCCCGCCCAGAAACGCTCGGCGAACGCGTGGTGGTACTTCGCGACGCGCGGCCGGCCCACGACCGGGAACTTCGACGCGCGGACCGCTCCCCCGCCGTCGGAGTAGGAGACGACGTCCTCGGCGAGGAGCCGCTCCAGGAGCGCGACGTCACCCGCCTTCGCGGCGGCGACGAACGCGGTGAGCAGGCGGCGCTGGGCCTCCGGGGCGACCGGCGCATGGCGCTCCTCCCCCAGGTGCCGACGCGCGCGGCTCACGAGCTGGCGCACGCTCGCCTGCGAGTGCCCGATGATCTCCGCGATCTGCTCGTAGGGGTAGTCGAACGCCTCGCGCAGCACGTACGCCGCGCGCTCGGTCGGCGTGAGCTTCTCCAGGAGCATGAGGAGCGCGACCTCGAGCGCCTCGCCCCGCTCGGCACCCAGCGTCGGGTCGGCGCTGGTGTCCACCGGCTCGGGCAGCCACGGGCCGATGTACGTCTCGCGGCGCACGCGCGCCGACTGGGCGACGTTGATCGCGAGCCGCGTCACCGTCGTCGTGAGGAACGCGTCCGGGTTGCGCACGAGGGAGCGGTCGTACGTCTGCCAGCGCACCCACGCGTCCTGGAGCACGTCGTCGGCCTCGGCCGCGCTGCCGAGGATCCGGTAGGCGATCCCGAACAGCCGGCGCCGTGCCGCGCTGAACTGCTGCTCCGCCACCGTCAGGTCCGCCGTCGGTCCGTCCACGATCGCCATCCTGGCCCACCCTCGCTCCGCCGTCACGCCCTGCCGGACGGCAGCGCGGTTCCAGCCACCCGACCGGGCGGGGGCCCGACCTGTGACACGACGTGCGCGGGACCCGAGTCCTGCGTGCGTTCTTCGTGGTGCCCGGGGCCGCGGGTTCGCACGCTGGAGGGGCAGGGGACCGATCGCACCAGAGGAGAGAAGACCATGAACGAACCCGTCCTGGAACCGGAGGCGCAGGCGTTCGCCGACGCCGTCGCGGCTCCCCCGTTCGTCGACGAGCTCGGCCCGGAGCGCGCCCGCAAGGTCCTCGACGACCTGCAGGCGCAGCTCATCGAGATGGCGCAGGTCGAGGAGACCTGGGTGACCGTCCCTGCGGGGGACGGCTCCGTCCGCGTCCGCGTGGTCACCCCCCGCGGCACGAGCGGGACGCTGCCCGTCGTGCTCTACATGCACGGCGGCGGCTGGGTGCTCGGGGACGCCGGCACGCACGACCGCCTCGTGCGCGAGCTCGCGGTCGGCGCCCGCGCGGCGGTCGCGTTCGTCGAGTACGACCGCTCCCCCGAGGCGCGCTACCCCGTCGCGCTCGAGCAGGGCTACGCGGTGGCGCGCTGGATCACCACGCAGGGTGCCGCGCTCGGCCTCGACGCGTCACGCCTCGCCGTCGCCGGGGACTCGGTGGGCGGTAACCTCACGGCCGCGCTCACGCTGCTCGCCAAGCAGCGGGGCGACGTGACGTTCGTCCACCAGTCGCTGTACTACCCCGTGACGGACGCGGCGCAGGACACGGCGAGCTACCGCGAGTTCAAGGACGGCCCGCACCTCACGGCGCGAGCCATGGCGTGGTTCTGGGACAGCTACCTGCCGGATGTCGACCGCCGGTCCGAGATCACCGCGTCACCGCTGCGCGCCTCGCTCGACGACCTCGCGGGGCTGCCGCCCGCGTTCGTCGTCGTCGACGAGAACGACGTGCTGCGCGACGAGGGGGAGGCGTACGCACGGCGGCTGCTGCAGGCCGGCGTCCCCACGACGAGCCTGCGCTACAACGGCACGATCCACGACTTCATGATGCTCAACCCGCTGCGCCCGACCCGTGCCGCGACGGCCGCCGTCGAGCAGGCGATCCACGTGCTGCGCACCGCGCTCGGCACCTTCTGACCGGCCACGAGCCACGCCCGCGGCGGAGACCCCGCGCCGGGCAGCGCCGCGTACCGAGAACACCGAGAACACCCAGAACACCCCGAACATCTCGAGAGAAGGAAGAACCCATGTCCACCACGAAGCCCATCGTCCTGCTCGTCCACGGCGCGTTCGCCGGCTCCGACAGCTGGGACGGCGTCGTCGAGCGCCTCCTCGCGCGGTCTGTCGACGTGGTCGCCCTCGCCAACCCGCTCCGCTCCGTCACGGGCGACGCCGCGTACGTCCGCGACGTGATCACGGCGATCGGACGCCCCGTCGTCCTCGTCGGACACTCGTACGGCGGCATCGTCGTCACCGGTGCCGCCACGGACAACGAGGCCGTCCGGGCCCTCGTCTACGTCGGGGCGTTCGCGCCCGACGCGGGCGAGTCCGCCCTGCAGCTGTCGGGCAAGTTCCCGGGCAGCACCCTCGGTGAGACCCTGATCGGGTACCCGCTGACGAGCGGCGGGAACGAGCTGCGGATCCGGGGCGACGCCTTCCCGTCGCAGTTCGCGCACGACGTCCCGGTCGAGCGCGCCGTCGTGATGGCGGCCGCGCAGCGCCCTGTCACCGAGCTCGCGCTCACCGAGGGACTGCCCGGCGCGGACGCGGCCTGGCGACGCGTCCCGTCCTGGTTCGTCTACGGCGAGGAGGACAAGAACATCCCCGCCGAGCTCCAGCGCTTCATGGCCGAGCGGGCGGGTGCGCGTGCGACCACCGCGGTCGCGGGCGCGTCCCACGCCCTGTCGGTCTCGCACCCCGCAGAGGTCGCCGCGACGATCATCGACGCGGTCGGCGCCGTCTCCTGACGGTCCGGCCCGCGCGGCCCCCGTCGCCACGGCGACGGGGGTCGCCGTCGTCCCCCGCGCGCACCAGCGCGCCCGCGGCCCGCGCTGCGGCCAGGCCCTCCGCGTCGCCCGACCCCTCGAAGAGCTCGACCGCACGGGCCAGGTCGGCGCGCGCGCCCGCATGGTCGTCCTGCGCGCGCCGGGCGCGGGCCCGGAACACGTGCATGTGCGCGGCCGACGGGCGAGCGCCCTGCGCCAGGAACCCCGCGATCGCCTCGTCCGCGACGCTGTGCGTCGTCGCCCAGTCCTGCCGGTCGAGGCTGATGCGCGCGATCGCGCCGAGCGCGTGCAGGGCGGTGAACTCGGCGACCTGCCCGCGCGGCGCGGTGCGCGGGTCGCGGACGAGCGCGACGACGTCGCGCAGGTGGACGATCGCCTCGTCCCCGCGGCCGAGCGCGGCGAGGCCCTGTGCTCGCTGGAACAGCGCCTGCGGCAGACCCTCGCGGTCGTCGGCGCGGCGGAAGAGCGCGATCGCCTCCTCCGACGCGGCGACGGCCCGCGCGTCGTCGCCGGCAGAGCTCGCGCACCAGCCGACGTAGTACGCGGCCCAGGCCTGCAGGTCCGGGTCGCCGACGCGCTCCGCCGCCTCGTGCGCGCGCTCGGCCACCGCCGTGCCCGTGGTCGCGTCGCCCTGGCAGTGGACCAGCGCCCACGCGAGGTACCCGAGGTGGGTCGCGAGAAGCGTGTCGTCGCCGAGCGCCTCGGCCGCCGCGGCCGACGCCGCGTACACCTCGTGCCAGTGCCCCCAGTAGGGCCACAGGTCGGAGAACCAGTGCAGCGCCTCGGCGACCTCGACCACCACCCGGTGGTCGCCGCTCCGCGCGGCGCGCCCCAGCGCGGCGAACCACGCCGCCGCCTCGTCCGTGAGCCAGGCGCGCGCCTCGTCGCCCGACCTCAGCACGACGACGTCCGCGGCGTCCGCGGACCCGTCGCCCAGGACGTCGGGCTCGAACCAGCGCCCGGCACGCACGGTGGTGCGCAGGAGCCAGGCGTCCGCCGCGGCGCGGACGGCCGTGCGGACCTCTGCCGGCTCGACGTCCACGAGCGCCCGCTGCGCGTAGAGCCGCAGCAGGTCGTGCAGAGCGTACCGGTCGTGCTCGGCCGGACGGACCAGGCTGAGGGACACGAGCTCGTCGAGCAGCTCCTCGGTCGTCCAGACCGGCTCCTGCGCGAGCGTCGCGGCGAGCCCGGGACCGACGTCGCGCGCGTCGGCGAGCGCGAGGCGGCGGAACAGCCGCTGCGCCGCCGGCCCGAGCTGTTCGAACGACAGGTCGATCGCGGCACGCACCGAGAGGTCGCCGGCGGCCAGGGCGTCGAGGCGGCGGTCGGCGACCGCGAGACGGGAGGCCAACGCGTCCACGGTCCAGGTCGCCCGGCTCGCGAGCCGGTTGGCGACGATGCGCAGCGCGAGCGGGACGTCGTCGCACAGTGCGGCGAGGCGTGCGAGGTCGGCCTCGGACGCCTGCTGCTCAGGGACGATGCGGGCGAGCAGGGCGCGGGAGTCACCGGAGGTCAGCCGCTCGAGGTCGACCCGCACGACGTCCTCCAGGCCCTCGAGACGGCGCCGGCTCGTGACGAGGACCGCCGCGGGGCCCACCGACGGGAGCGCGGCACGCACCTGTGCCTCGTCGTGCGCGTCGTCGAGCAGGACGAGGACGCGCCGACCTGCGAGGAGCGCCCGCAGCCGAGCCGGGTCGTCGCTGCCCCGGGTCCCCGTCCCGACGACCGCCTGGACGAGCCGCGCGACCACGCCGCCCGGGCTCACGGCGTCGGGCGTGGTGCCCGCGAGCTCGAGGAAGAGCTGGTCGTCGAACTCGCCCTGGAGCCGCTGCGCTGCCCGTACGGCGAGACTCGTCTTGCCGTAGCCCGGCGGACCCGTGACGACCACGACGGGCGGCGGCGCGCCCGGGTCCGCGCGCAGCGCCCGCGTCACCCGGTCGAGCTCCGACTCGCGCCCCGTGAAGTCGGCCGTCGCGCGTGGCAGCGGCAGCCGCCACCCGGGCTCCGGGCGCGCCCGCCGACGTCCCTCGCGCGCGGCCCGCAGGACGAGCGCACGGTCGTGCTCGCCGAGCCCGAGCGCGTCGACGACGGCCAGCATCGTCCGGTGCTGGGGTCCCCGTGCCGCACCCCGCTCGATGTCGCTGAGAGCCCGGTCGCTCACGCCCGAGAGCTCGGAGAGCCGTTCCAGCGTCAGGTCGGCGGCGAGCCGGAACCGGCGCACCGTCGGGCCGAGTGCTTCCGCGTCCATGCGCACCTCGCCGTCGTGTCGCAGGGTCGTGCTGTGGTGAGGTCCGGCGGGCGTACCGGCCGGTCTTCCCGCGAGGACGCCCGGGACGGCCCGCCCGTCGAGCCGGGTGCTCTCGGCCGGTGCGTCCCCTAGCGGGCCGCCACGGACTGCTGCCGACGCCAGTCGGCGAGCCGGGTGCCGCCGACCACCGCTCCGTCCGACGGGACGAGCGAGTCCTCGGCGAGCGGTGCGCCGAAGTAGCGCGCGTCCGGGTCGCCGACGACCTCGCGCGGGTCGTCGAGCGACGCGAGCGTGGTCCGCACGAGCTCGTCGAGCCGGAACTCCTGGGGACCCGCGACCTCCACGATGCCGCGCACCGGCGTCCCCGTGGCCACGTCCGCCACCGCGACGGCGACGTCGGCGGCGGCGATCGGCCGGAACCGCACCGGCGCGAGGTGCACGACGCCGTCCTGCGTGGCGCCGTCCGTGATGGCCTGGAGGAACTCGAAGAACTGCGTCGCGTGGACGATCGAGTACGGCACCGGCGAGCCCGTGATGAGCTCTTCCTGCGCGATCTTCGCGCGGAAGTACCCGCTCTCGGTCAGGCCCTGCGTGCCGACGACGGAGAGCGCGACGTGGTGCCCGACGCCCGCGTTCTCCTCGGCCGCCAGGAGGTTGGCCGTCGAGGTGCGGAAGAAGTCGAGGACCGCCTGGTCCTCGAAGGAGGGCGAGTTCGACACGTCGACGACGACGTCGGCGCCCTCCAGCACCTCGGCGACGCCCTCCCCGGTGAGGGTGTCGACGCCCGAGTTGGGCGAGGCGGGGACGGCCTCGTGGCCGCGGTCCCGCAGCACGGTGACGAGCTTCGAGCCGATGAGCCCCGTACCGCCGATCACGACGATCTTCATGGTGTCCTCCTGTCGGGTGCGTGCGGCGCGTGCCGCCCTGTCACCCTGTCGACCGCGCACCGGCGCGAGCTGTGACACGTCGCCGGCGCCCCTGCGGGCAATCTCCTCGATCCCGCCCGGGACCGCGTGCCAGGGTGGTGCCCATGGCCGACACCACCGACGTCCGTCCCGACACCCTCGACCGGGTCGCGTGGCCCGTGGCGACCCCGCGCCTCGCGCTGCGCCGCGCCCGGCCCGAGGACGCCGACGCCCTGTTCGCCTACCGCAGCCTGCCCGCGGTGGACCGCTGGCTCTCCCGGCGCTTCACGAGTGCCGAGGAGTGGCGCGTCCACCACGGCGAGCCCGACCGGCTCGCGACGACCCTCGTCGTGGAGCACGACGGGGAGGTCGTGGGCGACCTCTACCTCGCGGTGCGCGACGGCTGGGCGCAGCAGGACGTCGTCGATCGCGCCCGTCCGGACGAGGCAGAGATCGGGTGGGCGTTCTCGCCGTCGCACCAGGGACGCGGGTACGCGACCGAGGCCGTCCGCGCCCTGCTGCGGGTGTGCTTCGAGGACCTCGGCCTGCGGCGGGTCGTCGCGAGCGCGTTCGCGGACAACGAGCCGTCGTGGCGGCTCATGGAGCGCGTCGGCATGCGGCGCGAGGGCGTCGGCGTGCGTGACTCGCTGCACCGCGACCTCGGCTGGGTCGACGGCGTGACGTACGCGCTGCTGGCGGACGAGCCGCGCGGCGGCGCTTGACCCTCACGCGGCGTGAGGGCCCACGCTGGCCGCATGACCGACACGTACCCCGCCTTCGACCTGTCTCCCGTCCCCGCCCCCGGGCCCGACGCCGTCGCCCCCGAGCCGTTCCGCGGCATCTACGGCATGCCGCAGTTCGTCACGGTCCCGACGGCGGACCTCGCCGCGTCCGTCGACCTGTGGACCCGGGGCCTCGGGTTCTTCGACCTCTTCTCCGTCCCGGGCGGCGTCGTGCACCTGCGGCGGTGGGCGTTCCAGGACGTCCTGCTCGTCCCGGGGACGACGGCGCCCGGGCCGAGCGCGCTCACCGTCAGCTTCGCGTGCGTGCTGTCGCAGCTCGACGGGATCGTCGCCGCGTGCGAGGACGTCTCGCCCGGGTGCACGACCGGCCCCCGGGAGATGCCGTGGGGCTCCGTCGAGGTCGAGGTCCGCACGCCCGAGAGCACCCGCGTCGTCATGACCGCGGCGCGGCCGTACGACCCCGACAGCGACGCCGCGCGCTTCCTCGACGGCATCGGGATCGAGGCGCCCACCGCATGACGGCGGCTGCCGTCCGGGTGACACTGGGGCGCGTGACCACGGATCGCGCGCCCCACCGCGTCGCCGACGCGCTCACGGTCGGGGACGCGGCCGCCGCGGTCGGGGTCACCGTGCGGACGCTGCACCACTGGGACGCCGTCGGGCTCGTCCGCCCGTCGACGCGGACCACCGCGGGCTACCGGCTGTACGCACCGGCCGACGTCGCGCGCCTGCGCCGCGTCGTGGCGTACCGGGAGCTCGACGTCTCGCTCGAGGACATCCCCGAGCTGCTCGACGCGCCCGGGGACGACGCGGTCGACGCGCTGCGCCGCCACCGTGCGCTCCTCGGCGAGCGCATCGCGCGCATGGAACGGACCGCGCACGCGCTCGACCGGCTCCTCGACGCCCGGGAGCGCGGCCTGCTGCTCACCCCCGCGGAGCAGGTCGCGCTGTTCGGCGAGACGTGGGACCCGGCGTGGCCCGCCGAGGCACGCGAGCGCTGGGGCGACACCCCGCAGTGGGCGCAGTATGCGGAGCGGTCCGCCGAGCGGACGATCGAGGACTGGCAGGACCTCGCCGACACCGTCGCCACGCTCGAGGCCGACCTCGCCGCGGCGTGCCGGGTCGGCGTCGAGCCGACGTCCGCGCGGGGTCTCGCGCTGGCCGAGCGCCATCGCGCCTCGATCGGTGCGCACTTCGACTGCCCGCCGGCCCGGCACGTGTGCCTGGCCCGGCGGCTGGTGGAGGACGACGGGTTCCGCGCCCACTACGACGGCCTGGCGCCGGGCCTCGCGACGTGGCTGCGCGCCGCGGTCGAGGCGAACGCGCGTTCGCGCGGCGTGGACCCGGCCACCGCCACCTGGGACTGAGGGACGTCGGACGACGCCCTCGTCGCCCAGGCGCGCGACCGGTCAAAGACGCTATATTCAGTAGATGCCAAATCTAGATGCGGAACTGCGGGTCGACGGGTGCACGCTCCGGTTCGAGGACGGCGGGGGCGACGGCGTCCCCGTCGTCCTGCTGCACGGCGCCGGGACCGACCGCACCACCTTCGCCGCCCAGCGCGCGGCGCTCGCGTCCGCGGGGTACCGGCCGGTGCTCCTGGACCTGCGCGGCCACGGCGCCTCGCGGCCGAGCGGCGTGCCGCTCACGGCGGACCGGCTCGTCGCGGACGTCGAGGTGCTCGTCGACCATCTCGACCTCGACCGGGCCGTGCTCGTCGGTCACTCGCTCGGCGGCAACCTCGCCCAGGCCCTCGTGCGCCGCTCACCGGACCGGTACGCGGCGCTCGCCGTCCTGGACGCCACGTGGAGCACCGGACCGCTCACGCGTGGCGAGCGCCTCGCGCTGCGCTCGGCGGCGCCGCTCCTGCGGCTGGTGCCGGGCCGCTCGCTCCCCCGCCTCATGGCGGACGCCTCGGCCGTCACACCCGCCGCCCGCGCGGAGCTGCGCGCGATCTTCGCCGTCCAGTCCCGGGCCGAGTTCCTCGGGGCGTGGCGGGCGACGACACAGCTCGTCGCGCCCGATCCGGCCTACCGCACTCCCGTCCCGCTCCTGCTGCTGCGCGGGGCGGCGGACCGCACCGGGAACATCGCGACGGCGATGCCCCGCTGGGCCGCCGCGGAAGGTGTCCGGGAGGTCGTGGTGCCGGGCGCCGGCCACGTCGTCATGCTCGACGCGCCGGACGCGGTCGACACCGCGCTGCTCGCCTTCCTCGCGACGGTGGCGGGTCGCCGTGGATGACCGGCGCGAGCGCTTCGCGGACGGGCTCGCGGACCTCCTGGCCTCGTGGAACCTGCCGCGCGCGACCGGCCGGGTGTACGCGGCCCTCCTGCTGAGCGACGCGCCCGTCACGCTCGACGCGCTGCAGGACGAGACGGGGCTCAGCAAGGGGCAGACGAGCACGTCCGTCCGCGAGCTCGCGAGCTGGGGCCTGGCCCGGACCACGACGCGCCGCGGCGGGCGGCGGCTCTACGTCGAGGCCGAGGCCGGGCTCGACACCCTGCTGGACGCGTCCCACCGCCGGGCGCGCCTCTTCATCACGGCCCTGCGCGACGGCGAGGAGCTCGTCCCGTCCGGCTCCGCCGCACGGGACCGGCTCCAGGACGTCGTCGCGCTCTTCGACGGCTACGTCTCGGCGGGCGAGCAGATCCTCGCGCGCCGTCGGGACGTCGGCACCGTGCGCGACCCCCGCCCGACCGGTCCCCCGGAGGCGTGAGCCGCCGCTGGCCCACGGGCTCGCGCGGCCCGGTCACGGGGCCCCGACGCCGGTGGCCGAGCGGTCACGGGGCGCGCCCTCCCGGTCGAGGCGGGCGAGCAGCCCCGCGAGCGCCGCGGCGATCGGCTGCCCCGTCGCGTACTCGACGAACAGCCACTGCCCGGCCGGGTTGATCTCGAGGAACACGTACTCGCCCTCGGGCGTGCGCCGCAGGTCGACCGCGCCGTACCAGAGCCCGAGCACGTCCATGAGGCGCAGCAGCGCGGCGGCGACGTGCTCCGGGAGGTCGTGGGGCGTCGTCGGGCAGTGGTGCGTGTCCACCCGGAAGTCGTACGCGTAGCCCGACTCCTCGGTCCGCAGCTCGGCGGCGAACAGCTCGGCGCCCACGACGGTCACGCGCACGTCCGACCCCGCGACGGCCTCCTGGAAGATGACCGGCGCGTACCGCACGCTCTCGAGGAGGTCGAGGTCCGCCTCGCGCACCGGCCGGGTCTCGCGCCACGTCGCGGGCGTGCCGCTGAACGGCTTGAAGATGACGCGGCCCGGCTCGCGGCGCAGGAACTCCCGCGCGCGGGCCGGGTCGTTGGTCATGCACGTGCGCGGGACGCGCAGACCGAGACGCGAAGCGACCTGGAGCTGCCACATCTTGCGCGAGCCCGCCTCGTCGCGGTCCGGGTCGTTGACCCACGTGGCGGCGAGGCACGACCACAGCCCGGACACCGCCGCGGCGACCTCCCCGTGGGCGAACCCACGGTCCTGGGGCGAGCGGACGTCGTCGTGCAGGGCGAAGGGCTGCGGGCGGCGCCACCACATGGCCCGCAGCGCGGTGGCGTCGACGGCGCTGACCCCGTCGCCGTCCGCGTCGACCCAGTCGGCGCGCCAGCCGGAGGCGTCCTGGGCGGACGTGAGCGACACCGCGCGCGGGGCGTGCCCGGTGTCGAGGAGGACGTGGGGCGCGTCGAGCTCGCCGAGGTGGCGGACGACCTCCGTGGTGTGGAGGTCGTCCGCGTGCGACACGATGCCGATCATCGGGTCACTGCCCGGCCTGGAGCTGGGTCAGGGCCGCCTCGACGGCTTCGAGGGTCGCCCGCGCCTCGGCGACGGCCTCGACCAGCGCGCCGACGACGTCGACGGGGGCGCCCTCGTCCTCCTCGTCGACGAGCGACTCCGCGCCCTGGACGAACGGCCGCGCCCCGGCGAGCGCGCCGGCCTGCACGAGCCGGCCGATCGCGGGGTTCACCACGGGATCGAACAGGTCGCCGGGGTCGAGGATCCCCTCCTGGAGCGTGTCGCCGGGCCCGGTGCCGACGTCGCCCGCGAACCCGGTCGCGACCGGGTTGTCCGTCGCGAAGCGCGTGTCGGCCTGGAAGATCGAGTCCAGGGCGCGCGGGGTGCCGCCATGGTCCCGGAGGAACGACGTCCCGATCTGGTCGGCGACCGTGTGGGAGTCGGCCTGCTTGATCGTGAGCACGTCGACCGCCCGCGCGGTGTCGGCCGCGCGCAGGGTGCCGACCTGGTCGGCGGCCCTCACGGTCGCGATGACGTCCTGCGCCAGCGACGTGAGGACGTCGTCGGCGACCGCGGTCCGCGACCCGTGCGGCAGCGCCTGGAGCGTGGGCGACACGGCCCGGATGCCCGCGATCGCGGTCCCGAAGTTGGAGCCGGTGCCCGCCGCGTTGCAGCCGCCGTTGGTGTGCACGCCCACGAGCTCGCCCGTCGGCCCGAGGATCCCGGACCCCGAGTTGCCGCCGAGCGTGTCGATGTCGTCGTAGCGGATCTGGTTCGTCGTGACGGTGGTCGCGGGCCCGGCCTCGACCCGCTTCGGCATCCCTGCCGGGTGGCCGATGATCGCGAGCATGTCGCCGACGGCCGGGTTGCCGGTCGCGACGGCGGTGAACCCGTAGGTGTTCCCCGGGTTGCCGCCCACGCGCACGACCGCCATGTCGAGCCCGCCGAGGCGGTACTCGACGAGCGCGAGGATCGGGAAGCTCACCTCGGCGCGCAGCGCACCGCTCGGGTCCACCTGGTGGAGCACGTTGACGTGCATGCTCGTCGCGATCTGCTGCGGCGTGACGACCTGCATCGAGCCGTTCTGGCGCGGCAGGACCCACCCGTCGGCGCTCTGGTCGAACAGGTGCCCGCACGTGAGCACGAGGTCCGGGGCGATGAGCGTGCCGCTGCCCCAGCGGACGCCGTCGACGTTGCCGGGGTTGGTGAAGACGCCGCCGAGCCCGGTGTTCCACTGCACCTGGACGGCCTGCTTCTGGTGGGCGTTCACGTACGCCTGCGTGACGCCCAGGGTGCCGTCGTACTGCTCGACGGGCTGGGAGTCGTCGGTGGCGCCGCAGATGGACTCGAGCATCTCGGCGTAGGTCGGCTCGTCGCCCGCGATGGACTCGAGCGTGAGCGGTATCCGCTCGGGCAGCGGCGGGTAGAGCGCGTCGGCGGTGTCGGGCGTCTCCGCCACCTCGCGGCGGCTCGGCTTCTTCGGCGCCGACTTCCTGGTTCCAGCCATGGGGTCCCCCTCGGTTCGGTCCCCTGCACCAGGAGGGAGGCGGGCGCGTGCCTCCTCGTGCGGGGACCGAGCGGGTGAACCGCGCGCGGCGCGCGGCACGCCACGGCTGCGGCCGGAGCGCCCCCGCGAGGGCGAGGGGCGCCCCGGCCCCGGGTCAGCGGCTCGCCGCGACGTCGAGCACCCAGGTCACGCCGAACCGGTCCGTGAGCATCCCGTACAGCGGCGCCCAGTCGGACGACGCCAGAGGTGCGACGACGGTCGCACCGTCGACGAGCGTGTCCCAGTAGCCGCGGACCTCCTCGACGTCGTCGCCGCGCACGGAGACGAAGAACGGCGCCTCGCCCGGGCTCCAGGGACGTCCCGCCGGGACGTCGTACGCCATGACGCGGAAGCCGCTCGGCGCGCTGACCTGGCCCCAGACGACGAGGTCGGCCTCGGCCGGGTCCGGCGCCTGGCCCAGGTCGCCGTAGGTGGTGAGGACGAGGTCGCCGCCGAACACCGCGCGGTAGTGCTCGAGCGCGGCGCGGGCGTCGCCGCGGAAGTTGAGGTGCGGGGTCGTCTGGACGGACATGGCGTCTCCTTCGGGTCGATCGTCGGGGCCGCGGTCGCGGTACCCGAGCTCCCGGGCTCGCCGCCCGGGCTCATGACGACGACTCTCCCGTCCAATGCGGACGGATAGCGTCCGCATGGTGCGCGAGCATGGGGGCATGACCGAGACGTCGCGCCGGACCCTCCTCCTGCTCTCGCTCCTCCAGGCGCACCCGGACCGGACCGGCCCCGAGCTCGCGCACCGGCTCGGCGTCGACCCCCGGACCGTGCGCCGCGACGTCGAGCGCCTGCGCGACCTCGGCTACCGCGTCGTCGCGACGCGCGGGCGCGACGGCGGGTACCGGCTCGACGCGGGCGCGGAGCTCCCGCCCCTGCTGTTCGACGACGCCCAGGTCGTCGCGCTGGCGGTGGCGCTACGGACCGTCGCGACGAGCGGGCCCGGGGACGCGATCGGGGAGGCGGCGGTGCGGGCGCTCGCGACCGTGCGCCAGGTGCTGCCCCCGCGGCTGCGCCACCGGGTCGACGCCGTCGACGTCGCGCCGGTGCCCGCCGGACCCGGTCGCTCCGCGCCCGCCGTCGACCTCGACGTGCTGCTCGCGGTGAGCACCGCGGTGCGCCGACGCGAGGTGCTGCGGCTCGACTACGCGGCGCCGGGACCGGCGGGCGAGCGCGACGGCCGGGCCGCGCCCGCAGCGCCGCGCCGCGTGGAGCCGCACCACGTCGTCGTGCGCGACGGGCGCTGGTACCTCCTCGCGTGGGACCTCGACCGCGACGACTGGCGCACGTTCCGCCTCGACCGGACGGCGCCACGCGTCCCCACCGGGCCGCGCTTCACGCCCCGCGAGGTGCCGGGCGGGGACGCCGGCGCGTTCGTCGCGACCCGGTTCGCGGGCGCCAGCCCGGCACCCGCCCCGGGATGGCCGTGCACAGGGTGGGTCGAGCTCGCGGCGCCCGCGTCCGCCGTCGCGCCGTTCGTCGAGGACGGCACGGTCGAGGAGCTCGCCCCGGACCGGTGCCGGGTCGGCCTGGGCTCGTGGTCGTGGGTCGGGCTCGCCGCGCGCGTCGCCGCGTTCGACGCGGACGTCCTCGCCGCCGGGCCGCCCGAGCTCGTCACGGCCTGCGCGACCGTGGCGGCACGGCTCGACGGTCTCCGCCAGCGGTAGCGACCCGCGGGCCGCGCAGCACGGTCCGCCAGAGGTGGACGAGCATCCAGGCGAACGTCGCCGTCCAGACCGCGAGCGCCACCCAGCTCGCGCCGTACCCGATCGCGTGGACGATGGGCAGCTCGTCGACCTCGCCGAGGAACTGCGAGCCCACGCCGTACATGCCGAGCGGGAACACGATGCTCCAGAGCGTCGCCTCGTAGCGGAACGGGACGCGGTGCCGCACGTGCCGCCACCACCCGGCGATGACGAGCGGCGGGATGAGCCAGGTGCCGAACGCCCAGAAGAACACCGCCGTCCCGGCGATGAGGCCGCGGGTCGCGTCGACCATGGGCGCGTCCGCCATGAGCACGATCCGGGCGCCCGCGACGACCGTGATCGCGGTCGCGCCCATCGCGACCCAGTACGGCGGCGTGAGGTCCTGCGGGCGGACCGGGACCGTGAGCATGCGCACGCCCACGAACACCCCGACCGCCCCGTAGAGGAACGCCCCGACCGACCACGAGAACACGGCCAGGAGCGCGAGGGCCGGGCGCCACGCGTCGATCATCGGCTCGAGCGTCGCCGCGAGCACGGCGACCGACTGGCTCGCGACCGCCCAGATGAACCACGTGCCGTTCGCCGTCGTGATGGGCTGCGTGCGGCCCCGCTCCCCCAGCACCGCGGTCCACGGCACGGTGTACCCGAGGACGACCCAGGCGACGGCGGCGACCAGCAGGAGCACGACGGCGACGACGAGGAACCCGTCCTCCAGGCTCAGCCGGCTGCCCAGCACGCACGTCGCGGCCACGAACGTGAAGAACCCGAACGCCCGGCCCGGGTCCGCGAAGTCGGCGGCCATCGCCGCGCGGTGCCGCACCGCCCGGACCGCCGTGAGCGCGACGAGGACGACGTACGCGGCCGTCGCGACCCCCAGCAACACCGTCGACACCGTGATCAGGCCGTTCGTCCGCACCCCGATCGAGACGATCCCCGTCGCCATCACCAGGGCGAAGTAGCCCGGCGTCAGGCCCTCGACGGCGGCGTCCACCCGGTTCGGGAGCGTGGAGGGCGGGGGCACCACGCCAGGCTAGCGGCGGCGCGGCACCGGCGTCGGGCATGTTCGTCGTGGTCGTGCATCGAGCCGTCCGGGGGGCGCGTCCGTCAGGCGGGCGCGTCCACCGCGAGGTCCTGCGTGCCCAGCACGCCGAGCAGGCGGATCCGCTCCGCGGCCTTGGTCCCCGGCGCCGCGGTGAGCACGAGCAGGACCTGCTGCTGGTCCTCGGTGAGCAGCGCCTGGCAGTCCACCTCGATCTCCCCCACCACCGGGTGCACCAGCACCTTGTGGTCGACGAACCGGCGCGCGACCTCCTGCCGGTCCCACAGCGCGTCGAACTCCGGGCTCGTGCGCCGCAGCTCGCGGGCCAGCCGCCCGGCGCGCGAGTCATGGCCGAGCACGGCGACGGCGGAGCGCAGCCCCGCGACGAGCGCACGGCCCTGCCGGTCGCGGTCGTCCGCGGGGTAGATCGCGCGCGCCGCCTCGGGGTGGGCGAACCATCGGTAGATCTCGCTGCGGTCCCAGCCCGAGTACGCCGTCGCGTCGCCGTAGAGCGCGCGGGCGAGGTCGTTCTGCGCGAGCGTCTCGCCCAGCGGGTTCAGGATCAGCGCCGGGGTGTCGCCCAGGCGGTCGAGCACGCGCTGCAGCGCGGGCGCCACGTGGCCGGGGTCGGTCGCCCGGTCGGGGACGCCGTGCCCGGCGACCCGGAAGAGGTAGTCGCGCTCGTCGTCGGACAGGCGCAGCGCCCGGGCGATCGACGCGAGCATCTGCGTGCTCGGCTGAGGGCCGCGCTGCTGCTCCAGGCGCGTGTAGTAGTCCGTCGACATGAGCGCGAGCTGCGCCACCTCCTCGCGGCGCAGCCCCGGTGCCCGACGGCGCAGCCCGGGCGGGAGGCCGACGTCGCCCGGCTGCAGCGCCTCCCGGTGGCGGCGGAGGAAGTCGGCGAGCGCGGCGCGGTCCATGCGTCCCATCGTCCGGGGCGCGCGGCGTGCGTGCCAGGGATCGCCGGTCCCCCGTTCACGGGACTCTGCCGCGCGCGTCGCGGCGCGCCCAGGATCGAGGCATGGACCTCACGAACAGCACCGTCTTCATCCCCGGCGCGACGAGCGGCATCGGCCTGGCGCTCGCCGTCGCGCTCCACGAGCAGGGCAGCACCGTCGTCGTCGGCGGGCGCCGCACCGCGCTGCTGGAGCAGATCGCGGCCGAGCACCCCGGCATCGACACCGTGCGCGTCGACACGACCGACCCGGAGAGCATCGCCTCCGCCGCGAAGGAGGTGCTCGAGCGCCACCCCGACCTCGACACGCTCGTCGCCATGGCGGGCATCATGCGCGCCGAGGACTGGCACCACCCCGAGGGGTTCCTCGACACCGCCGAGGAGATCGTCACGACGAACGTGCTCGGGCCGATCCGCCTCGTCGGCGCGTTCGTCGAGCACCTGCAGACCCGGCCGAGCGCGACGATCGTCACCGTGTCGTCCGGGCTGGCGTTCGCCCCGCTCGCGGTCACCCCGACGTACGACGCGTCCAAGGCCGCGATCCACATGCTCAGCGAGGCGCTGCGGCTCCAGCTCGCGGACACGAGCGTCGACGTCGTCGAGCTCGTCCCGCCGTCGGTGGCGACCGACCTCATGCCCGGCCAGCGCGAGAGCGCGTTCGCCATGCCGCTCGACGATTTCGTCACCGAGGTCGTCGACCTGCTGCGCACGCAGCCCGACGCGCACGAGATCCTCGTGGAGCGCGTGAAGTTCCTCCGGTACGGCGAGGCCCGCGGCGACTACGACGAGGTCGTGCGCGTGCTCAACGCGTCGGACCCGCACGGCCGCTGAGCCGCGGGGGCGTCGGGCGCGTGCGGCCGGGAGGTCAGAAGAGCGGCCACGGGACGGCGGGCATGCCGCCCGACGGCGCCGGGAACCGTGCCGCCCCGAGCAGCCGGTCGCAGCGCTCGGCGAGCGCGGTCACCTCCTCGGGCGCGAGGAGCTCGGCGAGCCGGCGGCCGAGAGCACCGTCGGGCGCGGCGCCGCCGCCCGCGCCGAGGCTCGCGCGCACGCGCTCGACGCCCGCGAGCTCGTCGTCGTCGAGGCTCTCCCCGAGCCAGCCCCAGAGCACCGTCCGCAGCTTGGGCTCGACGTGGAAGGTGACGCCGTGGTCGACGCCGAGGCGCCGCCCGTCGGGCAGCGGCAGCACGTGCCCGCCCTTGCGGTCGGCGTTGTTCACGACCGCGTCGAACACGGCCATCCGCCGCAGCGACGGCGTGTCCTCGTGGACGACGCTCACCGGGCGGTCCTCCTCGTCGACGCCCTCCAGCACCGTCCGCACGCCGTCCTGCGGGACGTCGCCCGTCGGGACGACGTCGACCGGCGACTGCGTCGCGTCGACCTCCTGCCAGAGCTGGACCATGCCCGGGCCCAGCGGCCCGTCGCGCAGCCACGTGCGCGGCACGACCCCCCAGCCGAGCGACTCCGAGACGAGGTAGGCGGCCACCTCCCGGGCCGCGAGGGTGCCGTTCGGGAAGTCCCACAGCGGCTTCTCCCCCGCCACCGGCTTGTACACGACCGAGACCTCGCCGATCCGGGCGAGGAACGTCGCGTTCGACGCCGCGCGGATGCGTCCGACGACCTCGAGCGGCGCGGTGTCGAGCAGCGTCGTGTCGGGCGGCGTCGCGTCGAACGGCGTCGTGTCGACGCCGTCCTGCGGGGACGTCACGCCTCGTCGGGCAGCGCGCACTCGTGCCCGTCCGGGTCGACCGGCCGGCCGCAGCGCGGGCACGCCGGTCGCCCGGCCTGCACGACGGCACGCGTGCGCTGGGCGAAGGCGCGCGCCGTCCCGACGGGCATGCGGACGAGGAGCGACTCGGCGGGCTCGGGCTCTTCCGCGTCGGGGTCGAGCTCGTCGTCGTCCACGAGCGGGAACGCCTCGACGACGACCTGCGCCGTCCGGGGGTCCCAGCTCAGCCGCATCGACCCCGTGCGGAACTCCTCCTCCACGGGCAGGTCCAGCGGGTCGTCGTCGACGAGCTCGGCCGCCACGTCGACGGGGACGCTGTACCGGTTGTCGGGCGCCTCCATCAGCTCGTCGAGCAGGCGCTGGACGGTGTCGGCGAGGACGGCGGACTGCTCCTTCTCCAGGGCGACGCTCGTCGTGCGGGTGCCCGTCCGGGCCTGGAGGTAGAAGGTGCGGGAGCCGGGCATGCCGACGGTTCCCACGACGACGCGGTCGGGCCAGTCGTGCTCGTGGACGAGAGTGGGCATGACCCCACTCTACGAGCGCCCGTGCGCGCCCCGCCGCGTGGCCGCGGGTCTGGCGTCAGGACGGCTGCGTCCCGCTCGCGTCGTCGGGCTGTGCCGGGCCGGCGCCGCCCCCGACCGGCGCGTCGCCGACCGGCGCAGCCGCGCGGAGCCACGACAGGTCGCCCGCGTCGGTGTTGACGGCCACCACCTCCGGCCGGTGCGGGCCGTACCGGACGATCGAGATCGACGCCGGTCCGACGACGAGGCGCTGGAACAGGTCCAGGTGCGTGCCGAGCGCGTCGGCGAGCACGGACTTGATGACGTCCCCGTGCGACACCGCCGCCCACACCGCGTCGGCCCCGTGGCGCGCGGCGACCTCGGCGTCGTGCCGTCGGACGGCCTCGACGCCCCGCGCTTGCATGGCTGCGAGCGACTCCCCGCCCGGGAACACGGCCGCTGACGGCTGCGTCTGCACGACGGACCACAGCGGCTCCGTGGCCAGGTCCTTCAGGGCGCGGCCCTGCCACCGCCCGTAGTCGCACTCGGTGATGCCCTGCTCGGTGACGGACTCCGGCGTGGCCGTCTGGCGGTCGAGCAGCGCCCGCGCCGTCTGCCGGCACCGCTCGAGCGGGCTGGTCACGACGCGCGATAGCGGTACGGCCGCGAGGCGCTCGGCAGCCCGGGCCGCCTGGTCATTCCCGACGGCGTCCAGCGCGACCCCGTCCGCTCGTCCGGCGAGGATGCCACCGGCATTCGCGGTGGTGCGGCCATGACGGACGAGAAGGACGGTGGGCATGCCCTGAGCGTAGATGCGTCCGTCGGTACGCGCGGACGCGGAGCCGAGCTGCGTCGTCCGCGCTGTGGCCCGGAGCCGAGACGTCGCGTGCCGACCACGCAGCGTCGGGCTGCTCGTCGGCTCGGTGCACGTCGCGTCCGCAGGCTCCTCCTCGTGACTCGACGCGGCACGGATCCCTTGACGTATCGGTGCCGACCCCGGAGCGCGCCGAACGCGCAGCGACGAGATGCTCACTCCGCACGACGCGAGCCCCTCGCCGCGCAGGACGAACCCACCTAGGTAAGTCGCTCGAAGACCATCGTGGCTTGGATCCTGTCGCCCCCACCCATGCCCTTGCTTCCCGAAGCGGCTGTGGTGATCGTGTGGAGCCGGTAGCCGAGCGCGGCCTGGGCGTTGATCGCCCTCTCGAGCTCCGTCAGGTTTCCCGAGCCGGTCCCCCACAGCTTCTCCTTGAGGATGACCTGAAGGACGACGTAGCTCATCCCGGGCGGCGCAGGGCGCGGCCGACCACCGGACGTCGCCTCTGCCCGAGCCCGGTCGATCGTCCCGGTCAGACCTTGGTGCGGTGGCGGCTGCAGTTGCTCCGTCCAAGTCTGACCGTCCCACCACCTCATACGGCCCGTTCCGTCGTCGTACCATCCTGCGGTCGTACCCGTCATCAGGTTCCCCGTCTCCGTCGTCGAACGCTGCTCGTGGATCGTCGGGCCGACGTCGGGCGTACAGCACCCGACGCCGCTGTTCCGACGACCCTGGGGTCGGTCACCGCCTCACTCGCATCCGACCCCGTCGTTGTCGCGGTCGAACTTCGACTGGAACCCCGGATCACCAGGGCGGATCGGGGCGGCTCCGGCGGCGCGCACGTCGTCACAGTTCTGGTAGAAGGCGGGTGCCGGTTCTGGTTCGGGTTGCGGCGCTGGCGCGGGCGGCGGCGCCGGCGCCGGGTCGGGCACGACGACAGGGGCGGGCACCGGGTCGGGGACCACCACGGGTTCGGGCACCGGCTCCGACGCCGGGGGTTCAGCCACCACCTCCACCTGCACGTACGAACCGACGGCACCGTCTGCGGCGGGCAACAGCCGGTCGGGACACGAGGTGAGGAGGCGGGCGATGGCGTCGTGCTCCGCCTGGGTGACCCACAGCTTGTAGGCGGCCTTCACCGCAACCTGACGGGCGACGTACTCGCACCGGAACGCTTTGTTCGGCGGCAGCCAGGTCGCCGCATCTCCGTCGCCCTTGGCCTGGTTCGTCGGCCCGTCCACCGCAAGCAGGTTCAGCGGGTCGTTCGCGAACGCCCGGCGGGTGTCGGGGTCGAGCTGTTGAGCGCCCTTCTGCCAGGCGTCCGACAGGGCGACGACATGGTCGATCTGGACCGCGCTGGACGTCGCGTTGCCGCGCTGGAAGGCGATCGTGGTCGCGGTGTACGGGTCGTCGAGGGCACCGGTCAGGACCACGCAGTCGTGAGTGCCCGGCTTGAACGTCTCGCCGGCCAGGTCGCGGGCCAGGATGTCGTTGCGGGTGTCGCACCCGTTGCGGTCCACGTCCGCCCACGCCGGCCCGAAAACGTCCCTGTCGTACCCCGTCTTGGGGGCGCGGCCCTTGACCTCGAGCGTGCCGAGCGCCGCCAGGGCGGTGCTCGGCCCCGCAGCGATGATCGCAGTGTCGAGCTCGGCCGCTTCAACGGGCTCCGCGGTCGCAGCATCCCAGGCCGGGACCGATGCCTCGTCGGTGTCCACCAGGCCCGCGTCCGCGCCGTCGCTCGTGTCCTCGGGCAGGTCACGCTCGTCGTTCTCGGCGACGAGGCCGGCGGGTGCGGGCGGTGCCGCACCGATCCCGACCGCGACCGCACCGGTCGAGACCAGTGCCGTGGCCGCGACCGCCGCCACCGCCGTGCCGAGCACCCGCCGCGGCAGCGGCTTCGGCCCCGTGGGTTGTGCCTGTTCGCGGGCTTGGGCCACACCCGCAGTGGTGCGCAGGTTCTGCGCGATCTGGCCCAGCTCGTCCGGGCCGGCCCCCTGCGCCTTGCGCGTGGACCATACCAACGCCGCATGACCGGCCGCGGCCGTCCCCGCGGGGAAGGACACGCCGCAGTCCTTCATGCGTGTCGACACCGGAAGGGTCACGACTCCGCCGCCGGAATCGATGCGGCTCACCGCGGACCACTTCCACACGCAGGTGCGTCCGTCCGACCCGGCGAACCGCGCGGCCTTGTCCGTGAGGAGGAGCGTCCCCGTGCTCACGACCATGGGGCTCTTCGCGCCGACGCGCCCCCGTGGCTCGACGAGCCGCACACCGGCAAGCTCGCCGCGGACCTTCTCCGACCCCGGTACCCGCGAGTCGGCGAACTCCGGCCGACGCCCGTCCATCATCGAGAGCACCCGCGCGGTCGCGTCGTGGTCGAAGGGTGGCAACGCGTCCGGGGTGCGGTGACGCACCCACGCCCACCGTGCGACGACCGCCGCGAGGGCGCCGAGATAGAGGATCTCGAAGATCCACGCCAGGACGGAACGCTGCGACGACGGCAGCCCGGCACCCATCTCCACCGCGATCCACGCTCCGAGCTGGTAAGGCCACGCGATCGCGTAGTACGCCACCGCAACCGCGATGAGGATGGCGACGATCGCGCCGAACCCACCGCCACCTGTTGACTTCTTCGCCACGTCGCGTCCTTCTCGTGCCTACGGCGACCGGCACGTTCCGGTACGCGCCTCCTCGATGTGCGCGCTCACAGTAGTGGAGGGCGAAGGGGACGGATGAGGGTCGAACGTCCCGATGAGAACCGTGACGGCGGAATACCGCGGTTGAGGACCACGGAGGCGATTGAGAACTTCACCCACCGCGCCGACGGCGCGCGCCGGCCGGGCATCGTCGCCCAGGAACACGAAACAGGCCAGAGAAACACTCGTCCTCTGGCCTGTCCGATGGTCGGGCTGACAGGATTTGAACCTGCGACCCCCTGACCCCCAGTCAGGTGCGCTACCAAGCTGCGCCACAGCCCGTGGCTGGATCACCAGGCGTAACACTCGACGTAACATCGCGCGTCTCGGCCCCGTGAAGCCTCGGATACTCTACCCCATCCGCGACGCCGCCAGCGCACCGTTTGCCCCGGTCGGGGCTGTGCGGTCGGTCTCGTCGGCAGCACCCGAGGTGTCGTCCCGCTCCCCCGTCGGCAGGTGGGCGCGCCACGCGCTGGCGACGATGGCGAGGCACACGGCGGCGATGACCAGTCCGCCGAGGAACATCTGCGTGTACGTCCACCGCACGGACAGCGCCGCGAGCGCCACGGGCACGCAGAACCCGACGTAGGTGATCGAGTAGTAGACCGCCGTGAGGCCGGCGAGGTCGTCGGGCGTCGCGATGCGCTGGACCTCGCTGAGCCCGGCGACGAGCGCGAGCCCGTACCCGGCGCCGAGGACGGCAGCGGCGACGAGCGCGGTCGGGAGGTCGAGCCGGGCCGCGGCGTAGGCGCCGAATCCCATGCCGACGACGACGATGGACATCGCGACGACGGACGCCCGCGCGCTGTGGCGGGTGTCGATGAGTCGGCCGAGCACCTGGATCCCGACGCCGCAGCCGAGGCCGAGCACGGTCATGAGGCCGGAGAACGCGATGGGCGCGCTCCCCGCGCTCGCCGACACGAGCCCGGGCAGCACGGCGTAGGCGCTGCCCGCGCACCCGAACACCCAGGGCGCCACGGGCACGACGACGCGCAGGAACCGCCGGTGCGCGACGGCCGGTACGCGCAGGTCGTCCCGCAGCCGGCCGCGCGCCGCGCCGTCGGGCGCCATGCGCGTCTCCGGCACGCCGAGCACCCACGCCCCGGCGGCGACGGCGAGCACGGCGTGCAGCAGGTAGGCGGTGTGCGTGGGCCAGGGCGCCCA
Organism: Cellulosimicrobium sp. NPDC055967; assembly: GCF_042269845.1. Lineage (NCBI taxonomy): Bacteria > Bacillati > Actinomycetota > Actinomycetes > Micrococcales > Promicromonosporaceae > Cellulosimicrobium > Cellulosimicrobium sp. NPDC055967. The sequence goes on from NZ_JBHJYJ010000004.1 coordinate 263,797, forward strand.
CTGCGCGAGCACCGCCGCGACTCCCGCCCCGACGAGGAACCCCAGCGTGAGGGCGAGGCCGGCGCGCCGGGCGCCGGAGCCGCCGTCGGGCACCCCGGACGTGCGGGAGGCCGCGTCGCTGAGCTCCTTGACCCACGTGGTCCCGACGGCCATGACGAGCCCGAGCGCGACGCCGCACAGCACGCGGCCCGTCGCGAGCAGCGCCGCGGACGAGTCGCCCGCGGCGAGCACGAGCGACCCGACGAGCGCGACCGGTGCCGCGGGCAGCAGCAGGGGCCGGCGCCCGTACCGGTCGGACAGCGGGCCGCCGAGCAGGAGCGCGGGGATGATGCCCAGCACGTACGCGGCGAGCAGCGCGTCGACCGTCACCGCCGAGAAGTGCCCGACCTCGCGATAGAGGACGAGCAGCGGCGTGAACTCGTTGCCGCCCCACGCGACGGCGAACATCACCGCCGCGACGGCGAGCCACGCCCGCGGCCCGACGGCGCCCCTCGCCCCGCGAGCAGACGCGGCGGCCTCACTCTCGGTCACCGAGGTCGACGCAGGGGTCACCGCGCTCACAGGCCCGCCCTCGCGTCCTCGAGGTGGCGCTGGATGCGGCGCTTGTAGGTGCGGGTGTCGCGTACCTCGAGCGCGTCGACGAGGGCGCGGTGGCCCGCGACGAACGTCGCGGCCCGCCGCGGGTCCCACCGGACGCTGTGCGCGACCATGCGCTGCTGGCGCTCGCGCAGGCTCACGGAGAACGTCGTGAGGAGCGCGTTGCCGCCGGCCGCGACGATCTCCTGGTGGAATCGCGCGTCCAGCGTCGCGTACTCAGCGACGTCGCCGTCCGCCACCGCCGCCTCCTGCGCGGTGACGAGGTCGCGCAAGAGAGCGACGAGCGTGGCGAGCTCGGTGTCGGGCAGGCGCACGACGCTCTGCGCCGCGTGCGTCTCGACGAGCAGGCGCGCGTCGAGGACGTCGTCCGCCTCCCCCGGCGCGGCGGGCACGACGAGCGCGCCTCGTTTCGGGTAGAGGCGCAGCAGACCCTCGGCCTCCAGGCGCAGGAACGCCTCGCGCACGGGCGTGCGGCTCACGCCGAGCTGCTCCGCGATCTCCCCCTCGCTCGTCATGGACCCGCCGGGCAGGCTCCCGCCGAGGACGAGGGACTTCACGTGCCGATACGCCTGCTCGGTGGCAGAACCGCTGGTCGTTCGAGGCATAGATACATGATGCATCTATCTGGTGCGCGACATCGACATCAGCGGTGCCCGAAAAGCGTGGGCCTCGCCACACCCGGTGCGCGACCCTCAAGTGACCGTCCAGACCACTTCATACTTACAGTTTCGACGAAACTGTAAGTAAGGCGTCGTGGTGCACCCAGTCGTACGCGGCGTTCGGCAGCATGACGGGATCCTCGGCCTACTCGGCGTCGACGCGCGGTGATCCGGCACCGCTGTGCGCCCTGCGCACCTCAGTGGTGGTGACCGCCCCGGCCCAGCGTCTCCTACGGCGTCGCACCGGGACGGGTCCGCTGCGGCACGGGGCGGGTCGTAGGCCCCCAGCCGTCGACGCCGTCGGCGTCCGCACGCCAGTACCAGCACACGCCCTTGCCCTCGGGCCAGTCGTCGGGAGTGTCCTCCCACGCCTCCCGGCGGCCGTAGGGGGTCATGTCGAGCAGGGCGAAGTGCGGGCTGGTCGGCTCGTTGCCGCGGCCCGTCGTGCGGTACGTGAGGAACACGCGGTCGCCGTCGCGCAGGAAGCAGCTCACGTAGCCCATCTCGCCGCCGACCGGCTCGTCGAGCCCACGCACCGAATACCACGGCTGGGTGTAGCCCATGAAGTCGACGTAGGGCGCAACCTCCTCCCACCGCCCGACGGTGAGGATCGCGAACGAGACACCGCGCGCGTTGAGGTAGACGGCGTCCCGCAGGCCCCACGCCGTCCAGGTACACCCCTCGCACTGCCCCTGGTGCGGGGCGCCGTCGTGCCACATGTGCTGGTAGACCACGAGCTCGTCGCGCCCCTCGAACAGGTCGACGAACGGGACCGGCCCGTCGGGCCCGACGACCTCCACAGTGCCGTCGATCTCCACCATGGGCAGTCGGCGTCGCGCCGCCGCGATGGCGTCGCCCTCGTGGGTATGCGCCTTCTCGCGCACGAGGAGCTCGTCCCGGGCGGCCTGCCAGGTGGCGAGGTCGACGACGGGGGGTCGTCCCGGCAGGGTGGCGGCCGGGCTGCTGGGCGTGGTCGTCATGGTGTCCTCCGCGGTGTCGGACGCCGGACGGCGCACACCGCCCGACGGGTCACCTGCGCCGACCGACCGTGCCTCGCAAACTCATCGCTGCCACCCTTCCTGGGACGCCGCCTCCCGCAGCTCGGTGTCGAGGCGGCGGACAAGCTCGCCCACGCGCCCGCCCCCGCCGGGCGCGGGCGGGTACCGGCGCAGCACGTCGACGACCTCAGGCGACGAGAGCGCACGCGCGGCGTCGAGGAGTCCTGTGGCGGCAGACTCGTCCCCGCCCGCGGCGAGCTGGGCGGCGTGCGCCGCGTGGGCCGCCGAACCGAGGATGTGCTTCACCTGGTGGGCGTCGGCGATCGGGTGCAGGTACGCGGCGCCCGCCGCCGCCATCGCGGCCCGCGCGGCCTCGGCGGCGGCCGGCTGCTCCGCCTCCTTCGCCGCCCGGAGCGCCGCCCACGCGGTGTCCCGCAAGGCCTTGCCCCGCGCGCCGCCCCGGGCGAAGGCCCACGCCGCCTCGATCGCCTCGCGGGGCCGGGCGTCGTCCGGCCGCACCGCCTCGACGATCTCCAGCGCCTGCTCCGCACACCGGGCCGCGTACCCGGCGACCTCCCGCAGGTCGTCCGTGCTCAGCTCGACCCCGCCGGTCGTCGCCACGTGCCGCTCCCTCCGCCGCGCCCGTTCACCCGTCCGTCACGGGCCGCAGGTCCCGCCCGAGCACACTACCCAGCCGTGCGACCGCCCCGGCGAGCGCGTCGTCGGGCGCGCGAACGCTGTCGAACCACGTGACGCGCACCTCCTCGCCCGCGAGCGCCCACGTCCCCGCGACGACCCCGCCCACGGTGACGACGGCCGCCCCGCGGCTCACCACGCCGCGGTGCGCCGGTGGCACGACGTTCGGGTCCGCGGTGCCGGGGCCGAGCACCCACTGGTCGAGCGCGGGAAGGAACCGCACCGCCTCCGACGCGCGCGTACCCGCGAGCTCGTCGACGTGCTCGCGAAGCATGAGGGCGCGGTCGCCCTCGACGTCGACCTCGACGAGCACGTCGTCGCGCAGCTCCGCCAGCCACCGGTTCAGCCGGGCACGGCCGGCGCCCAGTCCCTGCCCGAGCCAGTAGTGCACGTGCTCGGGCGTCGCGGGGCCGTACGTGCCGACGTACGCGAGGATCGCGTGCCGGCCCGCGGCGTCGAGGTCGGGCCAGTCGACCCACCGCGGGTTGGTGTCGAGGCGCTGGAACGTCGTGCGCCCGTCGCGTGCGGGGGCGAAGCTCATGTCGCCGAACCACGTGAGCGGCTTGAGCAGCGTGTCCGTCCCGTCGCCGAACGACGGCCGCAGGTGCGCGAACCGCGCGTGCGCCGCGACGGTGTCACCCAGCGCGGACCGTGTGAGCGGGCCGTCGGCGAGCGCGTCGCGCACGACGGCGCGCAGGTCGGGCCAGTCCTCGGGCTCGAGCCGGTAGTACTCCCGCCAGCTCGCGCGCTCCCACATGCGTCCCGCCCGGCGCAGCGCCAGGTACGCACCGCCGTCCTCGGGCGTGACGAGGTGCGTCGCCCCGCGGAACGCGTACGTGCGCACGAGGCGCCCATCCTTGAGCGCCCGCCCGACGTCGCCCACCTCGGACGCGCGCTGCCGCACGCGGACCGCGAGCTCGGCCACGTCGTCGGAGGCCGCGGGGACGGCGCCCAGCCGCCCGACGACCCCCTCGGCCGGTTCGTCCCCGACCGGGTCGAGCAGGTGCCGCCTCGCGCGCCAGGCGAGCGCCTGCGCCCAGGTGATGGCCACGTCCGCAGGCTAGCCCCGGGCGCCGACACCCGCGCTGGTCTCAGACCACGGGGCCGGAGCCCTGCGCGATCTGGAGGACGCGGGAGACGCCCGGCTGGTCGGGGTCGTCGGTGATCTCGCGCCCGTCGAGCCAGCACTCGATGACGTGGGCGAGCTCGCCGGGGTGGCTGAAGTTCATGGCGTGGGCGGCGCCGTCGATCGCGACGATCGTCACGTGCGGGGGCGCGAGCGTGCCGACCTCACGCACGCGCCGGGGCGGCGGCATGAGGGGGTCCCGTGTGCCGACGACCGCGAGGGTCGGCACGGGGACGCGGATCACGCGCTCGAGCGACGGGAACCGGACGAGCTCGGCGAACAGGTGGAGCGCGTTGACGGCGCCGAAGCGCGCGTAGTCGGGCACGGCGATCCGGGCCATGCGCGGGCTCTCCCGGCCGGCGTCGCGCGCGAGCTGGGTGAGGGCGCGGGCGAACGGCTGGTTGTGCACGCCGCCGGCGGGCGAGGCGAGGACGATGCCTGCGACGCGCTCCGGTGCGGCGTGCGCGACCTCGAGGCTGATGGGGCCGCCCATGGAGTTGCCCACGAGGATCACCCGTTCGAGCTCGAGCGCGTCGAGCAGCGAGAGCAGCGCCCACGCGAGCGACGGGATCCCGAGGGTGTGCCCCCACCGCTCGCTGCGCCCGTAGCCGGGCAGGTCGGGCACGACGGCGGTCGCCCGGTGGGCCAGGCGCTCCGCGGTCGGGAGCAGGTACGTGCCGGAGACCGCGAACCCGTGCACGTGCACGATCGGGACGGCGCCCGGCACATCCGGCCCGACGCGCACGAACACGTCGTGCCCCTCCACGTCGACGTGGCGCGAGCGCCACCCGTCAGCAGCCATAGGCCGATGGTGGCACCGCGCGCGTCGCGGCGCCCGGGCAGCGGGAGCACCCTCGGCGGGTGAGGCGCGGGTGCCGCGTGGCCGTGAGCATGGACGGCGGACGGGGGTCGACGTGGAGCAGAGCACCGAGAACACCGCCGGCCGGCCGACCGCGGCCGCCCGGCGCCTCGCGCTGCTCCTCGCGGCGGCGATGTTCGTCCTCGTCGTCGACACGTCGTTCATGAACGTGTCGATCTCGGCGGTCGTGCGGGACCTCGACACGACCGTCAGCGGAGTCCAGACGGCGATCGCGCTCGAGGCGCTCGTGTCCGCGTCGTTCATCCTCGTGGGCAGCAAGGTGGGCGACCTCGTCGGCCGGCGCCGGGCGTACGTCGTCGGCCTGCTCGCGTACGGCGCGGGCGCGATCGCGATGACGCTCGCGCAGAGCCTCGTCGCGGTGGTGATCTTCTGGTCGGTCATCGGCGGCCTGGGCGCCGCGCTGCTGCTCCCCGCCATGCAGTCGCTCGTGCACGGCAACTTCGACGGCGCCGCGCGCAAGTCCGCCTACGCGCTCGTGGGGGCCGCGGCGTCGATCGCGGCGGCGGTGGGGCCGCTGCTCGGCGGCGTCATCACCACGACGCTGTCGTGGCGCGTGGCCTTCGGGCTCGAGGCCGTGGTGATCGTGGTGGTGCTCCTGGGCGTGCGGCTCGTGCGCGACGTCCCGTACACCGGCGACCGCACGGTGGACGTCGTGGGGACGATCCTGTCGGTCGTCGGGATGGGCGGCATCGTCCTCGGCGTCCTCGTGTGGCAGGAGGGCGGGGAGGCCGTCGGGGCGTTCGTCGTCGTCGGCGCTGCGGGCCTCGTGGGTCTTGCGGTCTGGCTGGTGCGGCGTGCGCGGGCGGGCCTGACGACGCTCGTCGACCCGGGCCTGTTCCGCTCCCCCGCGTTCCGCATCGGCGTCTCGCAGCAGCTCCTGCAACAGGTCGCGCTCGGTGGCGCGATGATCGCGCTGCCGATCTTCCTCCAGATGGCGCTCGGCTACGACGCGCTCCTGGCCGGGCTCTCGCTCGCCCCGCTGTCGCTGACGATGTTCGCCGCCGCGCTCGTCGCGGGCAAGCGCCCCGGCCGACGTCGACCGGCCACGCGCGTGCTCGCGGGATTCACGCTGCTCGTCCTCGGGATCGCGGCAGCGGTCCTGGTGGTGCCGCGCGCGACGTCGGGCTGGTGGCTGGCTCTGCCGCTCGTCGTCTCGGGCGCCGGGCTCGGCCTGCTCGTGTCGCAGCTCAACGCCTACACGCTCTCCCCCGTCCCCGAGGAGCGCGCGAGCGAGGCCGCGGGCGTCAGCTCGGCCGCCGGGTCGTTCGGGCTCTCGCTCGGCCTCGCGGTCGCCGGCGCGGTGATGCTCGCCTCGCTCGCCACAGGCTTCACCGCGCAGGCCGAGTCGAGCACCGTCCTGCCCCCGGACGACAAGCAGCAGGTCGCGGCGGTGCTCGAGGACGACGCCGAGATCATGAGCGACGCCCAGCTCGTCGAGCTGCTCGCCGACGAGCCGCCCGAGGTGCAGGACGAGATCCTGCGCATCAACGACGACGTCCGGGCCCGCGCGCTCCAGGTCGCGCTCCTCGTCCCGCTCGTCGCGGGGCTGCTCGGCGTGGTCGCCGCGCCGCGCATGCGACGGATCCCCGATCCCGAGGTGCGCGAGGACGCGCCCCCGACCCTCGGCTGAACCCGCCCGGACGCCCGACGACGGCGCACCACGGGGCGAACCGCCCGGAGCGCCCGTGACCGGACCGAGACACCCTTCGTTGCTCGCGCTAACCGTCGTGAAACGCCCGGGAAACAGGCTCTTGTGAGCATCGGTCCCGGCAGGGGGCTCCACCACCACCACGGTCGTGCGCGCAGTCGGCGCGCGCCCGAGGAAGGACCAGCTCCTCCATGACGCCCTCTCCCTCGCGCCGACGGCTCGGCCGGCGCGCCGCGCTCGTCGGCGGCCTGGCGGTCGCCGCGACCGCCCTCACCGCCCCGGCGCACGCCGCGCCGTCCGTCTCCGCCGTGGCCCTCGACGCGCCGTCGAGCGTCGAGGCCGGCGCCCCGATCACGGTGACGGTCGCCGCGACCGGAGCGGTCGACCTCTACGCCTACGACCTGGCGGTCTCCTACGACCCCGACCTCGTCGAGCTCGTCGAGGACTCCGCCGTCACGCCCGACGGCGGGTTCTCCGACGTGGCCGACGACGGGTCCGGGACAGTCGCCGTCACGCACACGCGGCTCGGCACGTCCCCCGGCCTCGAGGGCGACGTCACGCTCGCGACCCTCACGTTCACCGCCGTGGCCGGGGGCGACGCTCCGTTCGCCGTCCCCACGGCCACCCTCGTCGGTGCCGACGGCACGACGGCGTCGCTCACCGACGCCGCGTCCGCCACGACGACCGTCACCGCCGTCGTGACGGCACCGCCCACGGGCGACCCGACGGACGGCGCGACCTCCGCGCCGCCGACCGGTGACGGCACGACCGCCCCCGGGGCCGACGACGCGTCCGACTCGCCGTCGACCTCGACCGGCTCGGGCTCGCTCGCCTCGACAGGCGGGAGCGTCGCCTGGCTCGCCGGTGCCGCGCTGCTCGCCGTCGTGGTGGGTGCCGGGATCCTCTGGGCGCGGCGCCGGGCGGTGGTCTCCCGATGAGCCACGACCCGACGCCCGTCGCACCCGCCGACCGCGCACCACGACGGCCCACCACCATGAAGGAGCAGCCCGTGCCCACCATCCACCGGCGAGCCGCGGCGGGCGGGCTCGCCGCGCTCAGCGTCACCGGCCTCGTGCTCGCCGTCGCCGCGGCTCCCGCCGCGACGGCGGCCCCCGTCACCGCGCCGTTCCTCGCGCCGTACTGGACCGAGCTCGACCTCACGGGCGACGACCAGGTGACCGTCGCCGACCTCGACGTCGTCACCGCGGCGCTCGGCGCGACGGCCGACGACGCCGCGTGGGACGACGTCGCGGCGGCCGACACGGACGGCGACGGCACGATCACCGTCGCTGACCTCGCGGCCGTCTCCCAGCGGATGATCTACGACGACGGACCGTTCGAGCTCGTCGAGGCCTCGGTGCTCGACATGCAGGCGGCGATGAACGCCGGGGTCACGTCGTCGGTCGCGATCACCCAGGAGTACCTGGACCGCATCGCGGCCTACGACACGACGCTCGTCGACACGGGCGCGGGCGGGCGACCCCTGCACTCGATCATCACGACGAGCGACGTCGCGCTCGAGGCCGCGGCGCGCGCGGACGCAGCACGGGACGCGAACGGCATGACGAGCCTGCTCCTCGGCGTGCCCGTCGCGGTCAAGGACAACTACGACACGAAGGACATGCCCACCACGGGCGGCTGCGGGTGCTGGGACGCCAACCAGACCGCCACGGACGCGACGATGGTCGACGGGCTGCGCGCCGACGGCGCCGTGATCCTCGCCAAGGCGAGCCTCGACGAGTTCGCGTTCGGGTTCGTGTCCGAGTTCTCGGCGTTCCAGGACGCGGGGACGAGCACGCTCGTCGCGAGCCCGTACGTCACGAGCCGTAGCGCAGGCGGGTCGAGCGGCGGCACGGGCGCGGCGATCGCCGCCAACCTCGCAGGGATCGGGTTCGGCACGGACACGGGCGGCTCGATCCGAGTGCCGTCGTCGTACAACCAGCTCGTGGGTGTGCGGCCGACGGTCGGGCTCGCGAGCCGCGACGGCATCATCCCGCTCGCGCTGAGCCAGGACACGGGCGGCCCCATGGCGCGCAGCGTCCTGGACGCGGCCGCCGCGCTCGACGCGGTCGTGGGCGTCGACCCTGCGGACCCCGTGACGTCGCGCCAGGAGGGAGCGGTCCCCGCCTCGTACACGCAGTACCTGGACGCGGACGCGCTCGACGGCGCCCGCATCGGGTACGTGCCGTCCATGCTGGGGAGCAACGCCACGACCCTGCGCCTCTGGGCGCAGACGCGGGCCACGCTGGAGTCGCTCGGCGCCACCGTCGTCGAGGTGACGCCGCCCACGAGCTGGTCGCCGGTCCTCCCGAACGGGTTCGCGAGCGTGCTCAACGAGGGGTCGGGCTCGACGAACGAGTTCAAGCACGACCTGGACGAGTACGTCGCGAACCACCTCTCGCCCGACGTCGAGGCCCGGTCCCTGGCCGGCATCGTCGAGTCCGGGCGGTACGTCCCGTCGCGGCGCGGCACCTACGTGTCGCGCGACGCCGTCACCCCGGAGACGTACCAGGCGTGGGCCGGCCCCGCGGGCACGCACACGAAGGTGCTCGCCGAGGGCAAGCAGCTCGTCACCGCGATGCTCGACGACGCCGACCTCGACGCGCTCGTCTACCCCAGCGCGAACCCGTACGGGACCATCGGCACCAACCTGCGGCTCAGCCCCAACACGGGCCTTCCCGCCGTGACGGTGCCGATCGGACAGGCGACCGAGGCCGACGCGACCGTCACGGGCGGCGGCGTCAACCTCGAGCTCCTGGGCCGTGACTTCGAGGAGGGCCCGATCCTCGGTCTCGCGTTCGCGCTCGAGCAGGCGACGCAGGCACGGACCTCCCCGGCGCTCTACGGCCCGCTCGGCTGAGCTGGGACCGTCCACGTCTCTTCGGACGCCTCCACGGCTTGACGACGGTCGGATCTCTCGCAGGTCCGACCGTCGTCGGGCGTTGCTCGATCATGGGTCACCGTGCCCACCGACCACGTCCGTCGCGCGACCCGGACGACCTCCACGCCGTCGCCCGACGCGGTCAGGGACGCGTGACGTCGAGAAGGGCGTCGATCGACCCGACCTCCTCGACGAGTCCCGACCACCCGAACTGCGCGGCGGTCTGCGCCTCCGAGTCGGTGAGCAGCCGCAGGGTGCGGACGTGGCCGACCACGCTCCCTGCCGGATCGAGCACGTCGTCCAGCGCGGCACCCCACCGCGAGCCCGTCGCCATGATCGCGGAGATCCGCGTCCCGGACAGGAACGGGTCACCGTTGCGCCACGGCGTCTCGAACGGTGGGGTGCGGCGGTTGACGGCGATGTCGTCGCACACGATCCGCAGGGCGACGAGCGCGGCGCCCTCCTGACCCTCCGGCACCTCGACCGCCAGCTCGACGGGAGGCCCAGTCTCCACCGGCAACCGGGACACGCCCGCGGTGAGGAGTGTGAACGGCCCGTCCGTCGGCTGCTTGGCCACGACCATGACGGAGCCGCCGATACGCTCGTCGAGCAGCGCCGGCGGGACGCCGAACGCGTCGAAGACGTGGTTCGGAAAGGCATCGTGGCTGGCCGCGAGGGGAAGGTCGGTCATGGCCCTCGACCCTAGGGCACCGGAGACGGGCTGACCGCGCTGTCCCGTCCTGCCGAGGGTCGTCAGTCCCAGACCAGCGACAGCACCCGGTAGCCGTCGGGCACGACCGGGACGTCCGAGAAGTCGCCCTCCTCGTGCACGAGCCCGTCGAACGCGCCGTCGTACTGCAGCTCGTCCACGACGAGGCGCTCGTCGACCACCCGCTCCTCCAGCGTGGTGCAGACCGCGATGCCCTCGGCGAGCACGTCCCCGACGGAATCCTCGAACGTCTCCTCGTGGAGCTGCACCCGCACCCACGCGACGGCGTCGTCCCGCTCCAGCTCGCGCAGCCTGCGGCCGATCTCAGCCAACGGCGGACGGCCGAACCCCCACTGGTTCGGCGCGAGGGACTCCTCCTGCTCGTTGCCGTCGAAGAACTCGTCGAGCGTGAGCATCGGGTACGCGCCGTCGGCCGCGGCCGAGCGCACCATGACCTCGTCGTGGGTGATCACGCGCCGACCCTACGCGAGCGGTGCGCGGTGCGGGCACGCGTCCCGCACCGGTACGTTCGTCCGGTGCGCGACTGGGACTACCTCCTCGACATGATGCTGGCGCGGCCGGGCGTGTACGTGGGGCTGCCCTCGTTCGTGCACCTGAGAGCGCTCCTCTCCGAGTTTCGCGCGAGCGAGAAGGACGCCACCCGATGAGCTTCGACGTGTTCCTCCAGCGATTCGTCGACGGCGAGGCCACAGACTGCAACGCCCGCGCCCTGCTCGCCGTCCTCGATCCGTACGTCGAGCGCGATGTCCGCACCGGCGAGTTGACGAGAGCTGTGTTCGAGGACGGCGATGCCGAGGTCTACGGCACCGACGTCTCGCGTGGACTGATGCTCAGCCACATCGTCGGGCTGGCGGCGTGGGAGACGGTCACGGACCTCGCGAGAGCGGGCTCGCTGGCGATCCTCGCCGTCGGCTGCCCGGCAGCGGTGCCGCGCGGGAACCTCTTGCCGCACCTTCCGGCCGAGCTGCGCGAGGGCGCGGTCGTCGTGACACGCGGGAGCGAGTTGCGCGCGGCCCTCGGGATCCGCTGACGCGCGGGGCGCTCCTACTCGAGGTCGCCCACCTCCGCGACGACGCGCTCGGCGAGTGCCGCGAGCGCCGCGAGCTCGGCTGGCGTCGCGAGGTCGACGAGGTGGCGGCGCACGGACTCGACGTGCGCGGGCGCGGCGGCCTCAAGCGTCGCGAACCCGTGGTCGGTGAGCACGACGACGGCGTTCCGGCCGTCATCGGGGTCCGGCTCGCGGGCGACGAGCCCGCGCGCCTCCATGCGTGCGAGGTGGTGCGAGAGCCGGCTCCTGGACCAGAGCATGCGGGCCGCCAGCTCGCGGAGCTGCCACCGGTGGCCGGCCTGCTCGGACAGGGTCGAGAGCACGTCGTAGTCCGGGTCGGACAGCCCGGAGTCCCGCGCCAGGTCGCGCGCGAGCGCGACGGGCAGCACGGTCTGCATGCGGCGGTAGCCGCGCCACGCGCGCTCTTCGTCGGGCGAGAGCCATCGAGGCTCGGCAACGTCGGTCATGGGGCCAGCATCGCACACTCGTTGACATGTCATCGAGCCTCGTGCTTGTATCGATGACATGTCAACGACACGTCGCCTCGTCCAGCTGCTCCTCGGGCTCGCCCTCTTCGGCGCGAGCATCGCGCTGCTCGTGCGTGCCGAGCTCGGGCTGTTCCCGTGGGACGTCCTGCACCAGGGCGTCGCCCGCGCCACCGGCCTGCCGCTGGGCGTCGTCGTGATCCTGGCGAGCGTCGTCGTGCTCGCGCTCTGGATCCCGCTGCGTCAGCGCCCGGGCCTCGGGACCGTCGCGAACGTCGTGCTCGTCGGCGTGTTCGTCGACCTCACCCTCGCCGTCCTCCCGACGGTCGAGCCGCTCCCCTGGCGCATCGTGATGCTCGTCGCGGGCGTCGTCATCAACGCCGCAGCCACCGGCCTCTACATCGGCGCCGGGTACGGACCCGGCCCCCGTGACGGCCTCATGACTGGCCTCGCCGCCCGCGGCTGGTCGTTGCGCTGGTCCCGCCTCGGGATCGAGCTCGGTGTCCTGGCCGTCGGCTTCGCGCTCGGCGGCACGGTCGGTGTCGGCACCGTCGTCTACGCGCTCACCGTCGGGCCGCTGGTCCAGCCCTTCCTCACCGTGTTCACCGTCCGAGCGCCGCGACCCGCGGACCGCGCCGGCTCCCTCCCCACCCCCTCAGGAGACCCCTCGTGAAGCTGCTCGTCGTCGTCGCCAGCACCCGCCCCACCCGCGTCGCCCCCGCCGTCGCCGACTGGTTCCTCGCCCAGGTGCCCGTCGACCCGGACCTCGAGATCGACGTCGCCGACCTCGCCGAGATCGCCCTGCCGTTCCTCGACGAGCCCGTCGACGCGCACTCCGGCGGCTACGTGCACGCGCACACGCTCGCGTGGAGCGCGCGCGTGGACGCGGCGGACGCCGTCGTCCTCGTCATGCCGGAGTACAACCGCGGGTACACCGCCCCGCTGAAGAACGCGTTGGACTACCTCGCGGACGAGTGGCGCGACAAGCCCGTCGGGTTCGTGTCGTACGGGATGTCGTCGGGCGGCATGCGCGCGGTCGAGGCGATCACGCCTGTCGTCGTCGCGCTCGGCATGGTCCCCGTCGCGAACGCCGTCACGATCCACCTGCGCCGCTGGCTCGACGACGACGGTCGCCTCCAGGACGACGGCACGCTCGCACGGGCCGCCGCGCGGACGCTCGACGAGGTCCGCCGGCTCGCCGCCCTCCTGCGACCGGTCACCGTGGCCGGCTGACGCGCGCTCCCTGGTCCGACCCGTGCCGCGGTGTCCGGCGGCGCTCGTCGTCCCCGCCGAGGGCGGCGCCGAGCGCGGCGAGCACGAGCAGGTCCACCGCCAGCCCGGCGACGCCGACCCACTGGAGCGCCCGGAACACGAGGAGCTGGGTGAGGAGCAGGGAGACGAGCACGCCACGCCGGACCCAGACGGCGCCCGCGCGCCGGGCGTCGGACCGGCCGCTCCGCGCCGCCACCACGCCCGTGACGACGCACGCGATCGTCCCCGCCACCCCGACGACGATCCCGCCGCCGACCCACGCAGGCACGTCGATGTCTCCGGTGAGCACGCGGAGGCCCGCGAGCAGCGACCCGACCGCGGTCCCCACCACGAGGACCACGACCACGACCGCCGCCCAGCGCCGCTCCAGCGCCGCGGCGAACCAGGACGACGCGCGGCGCACGAGCGCGCGGACCGGGTCGGGGAGGTCGACGTCGTCGCGCGGCACGGCCTCGACCAGCGCCGCGACCTCGTCCGCCCCGGGCTCGCCCCGGCCGAGCGCGACGAGCGCCCGGGCCTCGCCGCGGGCGTCGTCGGTGAACCCGCCCGCGACGCCGGCGACCGCGCGGTCCGTCGCGACCGCGAGGTACTCCGCCGGGTGGTGGCGGCGCCGACCGTGCAGCGCCTCGACCACGAGCACGAGGACCACGACGGTCGCGTAGATGAGCGCCGCGGTCGGCTGGTAGAAGTAGTCGTTGTCGGCCGTGACGAACTTGCCGATCTCGTCGACGAACAGCCCGAACCCCACGCCGCCGAGCACCGCCCCGAGCGACCGCAGCGCGGGGCCGACGAACGACAGCAGCACGACGACCGCGAGCGCCATGCCGAGCCCGCCCCACAGCACGTGCGCGACGTGCAGGTCTCCCCCGCCGACCTGCGGGTACCCGGAGACGGCGAGCAGGAAGCGCGTGACGAGCACCGTGGCGACCGTCACGACGAGGAACGTCACGAGGTGGCGGGTCGCGGCGGTGTCGCGCGCGACGCCCAGGCGCAGCGCACGTCCCCGCCGGGTGACCCCCGCGGGGACGTGTGCCGCGCCGTCGCTCACCGCTTACGCTTCTCCCGCACGCGCACGCTGATCTCGATGGGCGTGCCCTCGAACCCGAACGTCTCGCGCAGGCGGCGCTCGACGAACCGCCGGTACCCGGCCTCGAGGAACCCCGTCGCGAAGATGACGAACCGCGGCGGGCGCGTGGACGCCTGGGTCGCGAAGAGGATGCGAGGCTGCTTGCCGCCGCGCAGCGGGTGCGGGTGGGCGGCGACGAGCTCGCCGAGGAACGCGTTGAGGCGCCCGGTCGGGATGCGCGTGTCCCACGAGTCGAGCGAGCGCTGGATCGCGGGGACGAGCCGGTCGGTGTGCCAGCCGGTCCGCGCGGAGACGTTGACGCGCGGCGCCCACGTGACCTGCACCAGGTCCTTCTCGATCTCGCGCTCGAGGAACGGGCGACGGTCCTCGTCCATGAGGTCCCACTTGTTGTAGGCGATGACCAGGGCACGCCCGGCGTCGACGACCTGCGAGATGACGCGCGTGTCCTGCTCGGTGAGCGGGACGGACGCGTCCACGAGCACGACCGCGAGCTCCGCCTTCTCGATCGCGGCCTGCGTGCGCAGCGACGCGTAGAAGTCCGCGCCCTTCGTCTGGTGCACGCGGCGGCGGATGCCCGCGGTGTCGACGAGGACGTACGGGACGTCCTTGATCGTCACGAGCTCGTCGACCGGGTCGCGGGTCGTGCCCGCGGTCTCGTCGACGACGACGCGGTCGGCGCCCGCGATCTTGTTGAGCAGCGACGACTTGCCGACGTTCGGCCGTCCGACGAGCGCGACGCGCCGCGGGCCGGTCGGGCGCACCTCGCCGTGGGCGGACTCGGTCGGCAGGGCCGCCATGGCGGCGTCGAGCAGGTCCCCGGTCCCGCGCCCGTGGAGCGCGGACACGGGGTAGGGCTCGCCGAGGCCGAGGCTCCAGAGGTAGGCCGCGTCCGCCTCGCCCGACTGCCCGTCGACCTTGTTGGCGCACAGCACGACCGGCTTGCCGGACTCACGCAGCAGCCGGACCACGCGCTCGTCCGTCGCGGTGGCGCCGACGGTCGCGTCGACGACGAACAGCACGGCGTCGGCGAGCGAGATCGCGACCTCGGCCTGCTCGGCGACCTTCGACTCGATGCCCGCGACGTCGACCTCCCAGCCGCCGGTGTCCACGAGGGTGAAGCGCCGACCCGCCCACTCGGCGGGGTAGCTGACGCGGTCGCGCGTGACGCCGGGCTTGTCCTCGACGACGGCCTCGCGGCGCCCGATGATGCGGTTCACGAGCGTCGACTTGCCGACGTTGGGGCGGCCGACCACGGCGAGCACGGGCAGGGGCGCCTCGGGCTCGTAGCCCTCGATCACCTCGCCGTCGGCGTCGAGGAGGACGAGGTCGGTGTCCTCGAGCTCGTAGTCCTCGAGGCCGGCGCGCAGCGCTCGCTCGCGCGCCGCGTCGTCCGCCGAGTCCGCGAGGTCCGCGAGGTCCGCGAGGTCCGCGGGCGCCAGAGGCTCCTCGGCCTGCCCGGCGGCGTCGATCTGTCCGGGCGTGCCGGGCTGGGCGGGGTCGGGTGTGGTCATGGGGTCCATTCTCCCAGGCCGCGGGCCAGGCTCCGAACCCGGCCCGTCGGCGCGCCCTCGCGGGTCTCTGCGGCCGGCTGGATCAGCCTGCTCCGCCGTCGCGCGCCGTCGCCCGGGCCGCGAGCCGGAGGACGACGGCGCGCACGACGTCGTCGGGCACGGGCTCGGCGAGCGAGAACCGCAGGGTCCCCTTGCCGTCCTGGTAGCGCGCGATGCGGCGCGCCAGCTCGTCGTCGGTCTCGGGCACGGGGTACAGCGAGACGTGGTGCGCCCAGCCCGCGAGGTAGACGACGTAGCGGTCGTCCAGCGTGAACGTCGGGATGCCGTAGCTGATGCGCTCGCCGAGGCCGGGCACGGTCTCGTGGACGACGGCGCGCAGGTGGGCGACGACGTCCCGCGCCGGGGGTGCCAGCGTCGCGAGGTACTCGTCGACCGTCGTGGGCTTGCCCGGAGCGTCGGTCATCGGCTCTCCCCCTCCGCACGGCTGGCTGGCGTCCAGGACCCCACGACGGCACGGCCCCACGGCCGGCTACGCGCGAACCTACCGCGCGGCGGGCGACCCCGCGAGGCGCACGAGCACCACGCCGGCGACGACGAGGACGCCCCCGGCCGCCTGCACGAGGCTCGGCACCTCGCCGAGGAGCAGCCACGCGATGACGACGGCGAACAGCACCTCGGACAGCCCGACGAACGACGCGAGGCGCTCGCCCATGCGCACGGTCGCGGCCACGCCGGAGACGTAGGCGAACGCCGTCGCCACGAGGACCACGACGGCGAGCGGCACGTACCAGGGCGCGGACGCCCCGAGGAGCGCGACGTCGACGAACGGCGCGGCGAAGGGCAGCACGCCGACGAGGCCGGCAGCGCCGAGCGCGAGCGCCCCGACGCCCAGCCCCGACGCGGCGAGCGCGACGGCCGGCAGCCGGGTGGGGCGCGCGGACAGGACGAAGTAGGCGCCGAGGCCCACGGCCGCGCCGAGGGCGAAGAGGACCCCGACGAGGTCGGGGCGCGCGCCCGCGGGGTCGACGACGAGCACCAGCCCGGCGACGGCGACGACGCAGCCCGCGAGCGTGAGACGCGGCGGGACGTGCCGCGTGCGCAGCCACGCGAGGCCCACGAGCAGCACGGGCGCGAGGTACTCGACGAGCAGCGCGATGCCGACCGGCATGCGCGCGACGGCCGCGAAGTAGCAGAGCTGCGTCCCGGCGACCGCGACGAGGCCGAACCCGAGGACGAGGCGCCACTCCTCGCGCAGGAGGCGGTGGCTGCCGCGCAGGGCGAACGCCGCGACCGGGGCGAGGACGAGCGCCGAGCACAGCGCCCGCGCGAAGACGGCGGCGCCCGGCGACCACCCCGCCTCGAGCAGCGGCTTGACGAACGGTCCGCTCGCGCCGAACGCGAGCGCGGACGCGAGGCCGACGAGGACGCCCGTGCCCGGACGGTCGCCCACCACGTGCGCCACCGGGCGGGCGATGCTCACGGCGCCGCCCGCCGCTCCCGGTTCGGGTCGTCCGTGGGCAGGGCCAGGCCCGTCGTGGCGACGGTGTCCGCGACGAGCTCCGCGAGGGCGGTGCGGATCCGCTCGTTCGCCTCCTCGAGCGCCTGCTTGCCGCTCACCCCGGGCGCCCGCTCCACGGCGAACGGCGCGCCGAACCGGACGACCAGCCGGCGACGCAGGCCAGGGAGCCGGTTGACGCCCTCGCCCGTGCGACGCGTGCCGAGCACGGCGACGGGGACGACGCGCGCACCCCCGTTGAGCGCGAGCCACGCGACCCCGGCACGGGCGGAGGTCGCGTCGCCGCGACCGCGGTTGCCCTCCGGGAAGACGCCGACGGCCCCGCCCCGGCGCAGCACGCCCAGCCCGGTCGCCAGCGCGCGCCGGCCGCCGCTGCGGTCGACGGGGATCTGGCCGGCGGCCCGCAGGACCCACCCGACGGGACCGACGAACATCTCCTCCTTGACGAGGACGTGCAGCGGGCGCGGGGCGACCCCCAGCACGATCGGCCCGTCCACCACGCCCGTGTGGTTCGCGGCGAGCACGACGGGGCCGTCGACCGGCACGTTCTCGGCGCCGAGGACCCGGGTCGACCAGACTACGCGCGCGAGGAACCGACCGACCCAGCGCGACCAGGCCGGTCCCGCGGGCGAGGGCACCCGCACCTCCGGCGAGCCCGCGCTCACGAGCCCTGGCGCGGGCCGACCACCCGCCCGGTGACCTGCTCGACGACGGCGAGCACGGCGTCGATCGTCTGCTCCAGGTCGAGCTCGGACGAGTCGACCGTCACGACCCCGTCGGCCGCGACCTGGAACTGCGAGACGGTCGCGTCGTCCCGGTCCCGGCGCAGCACCTGGTCCTTGGTCGCCTCGACCGCGGCGGCGTCCGCCGTCCCGTGCACGTCGAGGGAGCGGCGCGCCAGGCGCGCCTCCTCGCTCGCGGTGAGCAGGACGCGCGCGTCCGCGTCGGGCGCGACGACCGTCGTGATGTCCCGGCCCTCGGCCACGACCCCGCGCCCCCCGGCGAACCCGGACGGCGTGCGCTCGGCCTCGATCACCGCGCGCTGCAGGCGCCGCAGCTCCGCGCGGACGTCGAGGTTGGTCGCCACCGCGCTCACGGCCGTCGAGATCTCCGTGGAACGGATCGCCTCGCCGACGTCGGTCCCGTCCACGTGCACCGTCGGCCCGGACGGGTCCAGCCCCATGACCAGCGGCATGACGCGCACCGCGTGCGCGACCGCCGCCTGGTCGGCGAGGTCCTCGCCCCGGTGCAGGCACCACCAGGTCGCGGCGCGGTACATCGCGCCCGTGTCGAGGTACGCGAGCCCGAGCCGGCGCGCGACGCCCTTGGACACGCTCGACTTGCCGGACCCCGAGGGACCGTCGACCGCGATCGTCAGCGCGGCACCCCCGGTGCTCCCGGTGCCCGAGGCGCCCCCCGCGCTCACTGGGCCAGGTCCTTGCGCAGCGACGTGGCGCCGTGCAGGTACACGTGCTGGACGGCCGACCGCTCGACGTCCAGGTCGGCGTGCGCCATGAGACGCACGACGCGCGGCAGCGCGCCGGGCACCGCGATCTCCGTCGCGCACATGAGCGGCACGTCGCCGAGCCCCATCTCGCGCGCCGCGGCGGCCGGGAAGTCGGCCACCAGGTCGGGCGTGCACGTGAAGAGGACGGAGATGAGCGCGTCGGTGTCGACGGCGTTCGCGTCGAGCACCTCCTGGACGAGCTCGCGCGTGCGCTCGAAGAGGTGCTCGCGCTCGTCGACGTCGAGCTGGGTCGCGCCCCGGATCGCCCGGACCGGCATGGGTGGTGCTCCTTCTCGCGGGACGGCCCGCCTCACGGCGGTCCGTCGGGTGGTGGTACGGATGCGTCAGGCTCTAGAGCCCGACCCCCGCCATGAGGCTGCCGAGCTCCGTGCGGCCGAGGACGCGCGTCGTCCCGGGGCGCAGGTTGCCGAGCGCGACGGGTCCGATGCGCGTGCGCACGAGGCGCGTCACGGGGAAGCCGACCTCCTCGAACATGCGCCGCACGACGCGGTTGCGCCCCGAGTGCAGCACGACCTCGATCATCGTCTGGTCCGCGACCTGGTCGACGACGCGGTACGCGTCCGCGCGCACGACGCCGTCCTCGAGCTCGATGCCGTGCAGGAACTTGTTGGCGACGTTGCCCGGCACCTTGCCGCGCACCGTGACGAGGTACGTCTTGGCGACCTCGTGCGAGGGGTGGGCGAGGTGGTTCGCGAGCTCGCCGTCGTTCGTCAGCAGGAGCAGGCCCTCGCTGTCGGCGTCGAGGCGCCCGACGTGGAAGAGGCGCTCGGGGCGGTCCGCGACGAGATCGGCGATCGAGGGCCGACCCTCCGGGTCGTGCATCGTCGACACGACGCCGCGCGGCTTGTTGAGGGCGAGCGTCACGCGCGACGAGTCGAGCTGCAGCCGCATCCCGTCCACGTGCACGACGGCGCGCTCCGGGTCGATCCGCACCCCCAGCTCGGTCACGCGGACGCCGTCGACCTCGACGCGCCCCTGGGAGATGAGCTCCTCGCACGCGCGGCGCGAGCCGAGCCCGGCCGAGGCGAGCACCTTCTGCAGGCGCACGCCGTCCTCGACGTGCACGTCCCGCTGGGGCTCGCTGGGCTGCCCGCGCACGGGACGGCGCGGTCGGCCCGCCGCCTGACCGGCGCGGGGAGCCGCCGTGCCGCGACCCGAGCCAGGGCGACCCCGACCAGCAGCCGCGCCGCGGCCCGCGCCGGTCGTCCGACCGGCGCCCTGGCCACGACCGGTGCCCTGCTCCCGGCCGTCGCCCGCGCTGCGGCCCGCGGACGAGCCCTGCGCGGACGAGCCGCCGCGCCGGGGCGCGCCGCCCGTGCGTGCGCCGTCGCCGCCCCGCGGGCCGCCGCGACGCGCGTCGCCGTTCCCGCCGCGGCGTGCGTCGCCCGCCCCGTCGCGGGGCGTGCGCCCGCGCCCTCCGTCGCCGGAGCGGCGTCCGTCCTTCGAGCTCATGCGTGTCCTTCGTCCGTCGGTCCGTGCGTGACGTCGCGCGTCACGCCCGGTGTCGTGGCGGTCGGCGCCGGTGCGCCGTCCGCGTCGTCAGCCGCGACGCCGGGAGCGTCCGTCGGCGCCGCGACGCCCGTCGGCCGCGCGGGAGCGCGCAGGTCGGCGAGCCCGTCGAGGCCCTCGAGGTCGTCCATGTCCGGCAGGTGCGGCGCGAGCGGGGGCAGCTCGTCGAGCGACGTGAAGCCCATGCGCTCGAGGAAGTAGCCCGTGGTGCCGAACAGGCCGGCGCCGGTGTGCGGGTCCTGACCGACCTCGGCCACGAGCCCGCGCGCCACGAGAGTGCGCACCACGCCGTCCACGTTGACCCCTCGCACCGCCGACACCTGGCCGCGGCTGACCGGTTGACGGTACGCGATCACGGCCAGAGTCTCCAACGCCGCCTGCGTGAGCCGCGCCGTCTGCCCGCCCTGCACGAACCGGCCCACGACGTCGGCGTGCGCGGGCGCGGAGTACACGCGCCAGCCGCCGCCCGCCTCGCGCAGCTCGAACCCGCGCGGCCGGGCGCCGTCGTCGCCGCGGTACTCGGCGGCGAGCTCGTGCAGCGCGCTCAGCACCTCGTCGACGGGGACGGCGAGCGCCGCGGCGAGCTCGACGACCGGGATCGGCTCGTCCGCGACCATGAGCACCGCCTCCAGGGCGGCGGGCAGGCCGCCCGGGAGGTCGTGCACGGCGGGCGCGAGGACCTCCTCGAGGGCGGGGGCGCCGTCGGGCTGCGTCACGCGGGGACCTCCTGGTCGGTGGGGGCGGGGGCGTCGACCGGCTCGGGGTCGTCGCCCTCGTCGAACTCGCTGCCCACGTCGGCGAGGGCGGGCTCCGGAGCGTCGTCGTCGCCCGACCACCGCACGGTGAGCTCGCCGAGCGGCGTCACCTGGTCGAACGCGACGAGCGCCTGGCGGAACAGCTCGAGCAGCGCGAGGAACCGGGCGACGACCACGGCGGTCTCCCCCGCGTCCGCGACGAGGGCGCGGAACGTCGTCGTGCCGTGGCTGCGCACGCGCTCCACGACGATCCCCGCCTGCTCGCGCACGCTCACCGCGGGCGCGTGCAGGTGGTCGAGCGAGACGCCGGGCGGGGGCGCCTTGGGCGCGAGGGCACGGGCCGCGAGCGCGGCGAGCTGGTCGGGCCCCATGGTCCACACGAGCTCGGGCAGGAGCGCGGCGAGGTGCGGCTCGAGCTGCACGACGCGCGGGAAACGCCGACCCGCGCTCTCGAACCGCTCCGCGAGGACGCCCGAGACGTCCTTGTACGCGCGGTACTGCAGCAGCCGGGCGAACAGGAGGTCGCGCGCCTCGAGGAGGGCGAGGTCCTCGTCGTCCTCGACGCTGCCCGTGGGCAGCAGGCGCGCGGCCTTGAGGTCGAGCAGCGTCGCCGCCACGACGAGGAACTCGCTCGCGGTCCCGAGGTCCCACCCGGGGTGGTCCTCGCCCGCGGCGCGCGCGGCGGCGGCCGCACGCTCGGCGTCGCGGATGTAGGCGATGAAGTCGTCCGTCACGCGCGCGAGCGCGACCTCGGTGATGTCGAGCTTGTGCTTGGTGATGAGCGACAGCAGCAGGTCGAACGGGCCGCTGAAGTTGTCGAGGCGGACCTCGAACCCTCGACGCGCCGGCTCGGTCTCAGGCGGCGTCGCCACGGGCGACCAGCTCCCGGGCGAGCTGCCGGTACGCGACGGCGCCGGGGTGGGTCGGCGCGTAGACGGTGATGGGCTCGGCCGCGACGGACGCGTCGGGGAACTTCACCGTGCGCCCGATGACGGTCTGGAGCAGCTTGTCGCCGAACGCCTCGTGCACGCGCGCCACGACCTCGCGCGAGTGCAGCGTGCGCGAGTCGAACATCGTCGCGAGGATCCCGTCGATCTCGAGACGCGGGTTCAGGCGGTCGCGCACCTTCTCGATCGTCTCGACGAGCAGCGCCACGCCGCGCAGCGCGAAGAACTCGCACTCGAGCGGGATGAGGACGCCGTGCGCGGCGGTGAGCGCGTTGACCGTGAGCAGGCCGAGCGAGGGCTGGCAGTCCACGAGGATGACGTCGTAGTCGTCGACGACGGGCCGCAGCACGCGCGACAGGACGGACTCGCGCGCCACCTCGCCGACGAGCTGGACCTCGGCGGCCGACAGGTCGATGTTGGCGGGCAGGAGGTCGAGGTTCTCGACGTCCGTCGGGACGAGCACGTCGTGGATGTCCGCGCCCCGCTCCATGAGCAGGTTGTAGACCGTGCGGTCGAGCTCGTGCGGGTTGACGCCGAGCCCGACGGAGGCCGCCCCCTGCGGGTCGAAGTCGACGAGCAGGACCTTGCGGCCGTACTCGGCGAGCGTCGCACCGAGGTTGATGGTGGTCGTCGTCTTGCCGACGCCGCCCTTCTGGTTGCACATCGCGATGATGCGTCCGGGGCCGTGCGCCGCGAGCGGCGCGGGGACCGGGAACTCGGGCAGGGGGCGGCCGACCACGTCGGTGGGCGCCTCGGCGGCGTCGTGGCTCGCGCCGTTCGTGGCGTGGTCGACGGCGGGGGCGACGCCGCGCTCGGCGGAAGTCACGGGTGCGGCCGGACGGACGGCGTCGCCGTGCGAGCTCTGCGCGCCGCGCGTCTCGGGCTGGGTCTCGGCCTGGCTGCTCACGTCCGCCACGGTATCGCAGGACCTCGCCGCCGCTCGTGCGCACGCGCCCGCGCGCCGCGTTCCCGGCGTCCGGCCGTCGGACGGCCGCCGGACGACCGGCGAGCGGCCCGGTCAGCCCAGCGCGCGAGGGTGCGCGGCGGCGTACACCTCGCGCAGCGTGTCCGGCGTGACGAGCGTGTAGATCTGGGTCGTGGTCACCGACGCGTGCCCCAGGAGCTCCTGGACCACGCGCACGTCGGCGCCGCCCGCGAGCAGGTGCGTCGCGAACGAGTGCCGCAGCGTGTGCGGCGAGATCCGCTCCGGGTGGTCGATCCCCGCGCGCTCGGCGGCGGTGCGCAGCACGGCCCACGCGCTCTGCCGCGACAGGCGCGCGCCGCGCGTGTTGAGGAAGACGGCGGGCGTGCCGCGACCGTGCGCGGCCAGCCCCGCGCGCCCGCGCACCAGGTAGGCGTCCAGCGCGCGCCGCGCGAACGAGCCGACGGGCACCACGCGCTCCTTGCCGCCCTTGCCGAGCAGGCGGACGGCACCGGTCCCGAGGTCGAGGTCGTCGACGTCGAGGCTCACGGCCTCCGAGATGCGCGCGCCGGTCGAGTAGACGAGCTCGAGCAGCGCGCGGTCGCGCAGGGGCCCGGGGCCGTCGCCGACGCCGGAGGCCTCGAGGATGCGCGCGACCTCGTCGGTCGAGATCGCCTTGGGCAGCCGCCTGCCCTGGGCGGGCGGGCGCACGTCGGCGGACGCGTCGGCGTCGGCCAGGCCCTCCGCCGCGCAGAAGCGGTGCCAGCCCCGCACGGCGGCCACGGACCGCGCCGTGGAGGCGGGCGAGAGGCTCGCCCCGCCGTCGGCCCCGGTCCGCAGCGCGGTGACGTACGCCGCGACGTCGTCCGCCTCGACCTCGCGGACGGCGTGGTTGCCCCGGGAGGCGAGGAACGCGACGTAGCGCGCGAGGTCACGCCGGTAGGCGGCGACGGTGTTCGCGGACAGGCCGCGCTCGACGGCGAGGTGCGCGAGGTACTCGCGCGCGGCGCGGTCCAGCGCCTCGGGCACGTGCGCCTCGCCGGAGCCCATCGTCCTACCGTCCTCCCGGCACGGCCGGGCTCACAGCGGGAGGAAGACGTCGACCGCCACCGCGACGAAGAGCAGGGTGAGGTACGTGATCGAGGCGTGGAAGACCTTCATCTCCCCGACCTTGCCGCCCTTGCCGGCGGCCTTGTCCCGGGCGCGGCGCAGCATGGTCACGCACGAGGACAGGAACCAGACCCCGAGCACGGTGGCGACGACGCCGTAGACCCAGGTCATGCCGGCGAGCGGCCACAGCGCGAGCGACGAGGCGACCATCGCGACGCCGTAGACGATCATCTCGCGCGCGACCCTGCGGTCGTCCGCGACGACCGGGAGCATCGGCACGCCGGCGTTGGCGTAGTCGCGCTTGAACTTCATGGACAGCGGCCAGTAGTGCGGCGGCGTCCAGAAGAAGATGACGAGGAACAGCGCGAGCGCGGCCCAGCTGAGCGACCCGGTGACGGCCGACCAGCCGATGAGCACCGGCATGCAGCCCGCGATGCCGCCCCAGACGATGTTCTGCGGCGTGCGGCGCTTGAGGATCATCGTGTAGCCGACGACGTAGATCGCGATCGCCGCGAACGTCAGCCACGCCGAGACCACGTTGACCAGGAGCGCGAACCAGACGAGCGACACGACGCCGAGGACGGTCGCGAACACGAGCGCGGCCCGCGGCGTCACCTCGCCCGTGACGAGCGGGCGCCGCTTGGTGCGGTTCATGACCTCGTCGATGTCGCGGTCGAGGTAGCAGTTGTAGACGTTCGCCGAGGCGGCCGCGAGCGTGCCGCCCACGAGCGTCGCGAGGATGAGCCCGATGCCTGGCAGCCCGCCCTGGGCCAGGATCATCGTCGGGACCGTGGTCACGAGGAGGAGCTCGATGATGCGCGGCTTGGTCAGCGCGACGTAGGCGCCGAGGCGCTCGCGCAGGGCGAGGGTCGCGCGCGCGGCCTCGGCCGTCGGGGCGACGGAGGTCGCGGGGCTCGTCGGCGAGGACGGCTGCTGGGTCGACGCGGCACCAGACGGGCTTCCGGTCCCGTCGATCGGTGCCTGGCTCGTGGTGTGCACGCGCTTCGGTGTTCCGTTCTGAGGTGGGGGGCGAGCTGGGGACGGACCGCCGGTCGTCCTCGCTCATCGTACGTCCCCGCCTGTGCCGGGGCCGACCGGACGGGCCGGGCGATTGTGTGACATCCGACCGAAATCCAGCACGTGGGCACCGCCCGGGCACGAACGGCGTCCGCGTATAGGCTGGACCTGCAACCGTCCCGCGTCGGACCGCCCGTCAAGACCTGTGGCCCGCGGACGACGTGACCGGCACCGGGCCGCCCCGCCCCCTGAGGCGTGAGGTCGGGAAATGTTCAACGGTTGTTTCGAGTTGTCGCGAGGATCCGGGGCGCGCGCTCCGGACGGGAATGAGGTTCGGTGAACGCGTTGTCCCCTGCTCACACGCCCCTGGACTGGACGGACCTGGACGACCGGGCCGTCAAGACGATCAAGGCGCTCGCCGCCGACGCGGTGGAGAAGGTGGGCAACGGCCACCCCGGCACCGCGATCTCGCTGGCGCCGGCCGCCTACCTCCTGTTCCAGAAGGTCATGCGCCACGACCCGTCGGACGACCACTGGGTCGGCCGCGACCGGTTCGTGCTCTCGGCGGGCCACTCGTCGCTCACGATCTACCTCCAGCTCTTCCTCGCCGGGTACGGCCTGGAGATGGCGGACATCGAGGCCCTGCGCACGTGGGGCTCCAAGACCCCCGGCCACCCCGAGTACAAGCACACCCGGGGCGTCGAGATCACGACCGGCCCGCTCGGCCAGGGCCTCGCGTCCTCCGTCGGCATGGCCTTCGCGGCCCGCCGCGAGCGCGGTCTGCTGGACCCGTCGACCGCCCCGGGCGAGTCGCCGTTCGACCACCACGTCTACGTCATCGCGTCCGACGGCGACCTGCAGGAGGGCGTGACGAGCGAGGCGTCCTCGCTCGCCGGCCACCAGCAGCTCGGCAACCTCGTCGTCATCTGGGACGACAACAAGATCTCCATCGAGGACGACACGGACATCGCGTTCACCGAGGACGTCCTCGCGCGCTACGCGGCGTACGGCTGGCACACCCAGCGGGTCGACTGGACCAACGGCGGCACCGGCTACGCGGAGGACGTCGACGCGCTGCACGCCGCGATCGAGGCCGCCAAGGCGGAGACCGGCAAGCCGTCGATCATCGCGCTGCGCACGATCATCGGCTACCCGTCGCCGACCAAGCAGAACACCGGCGGCATCCACGGCTCGGCCATGGGCGCCGACGAGATCAAGGGCCTCAAGATCGAGCTCGGCCTCGACCCCGAGGCGAGCTTCGCGATCGACGACGAGGTGCTCGCGTACACGCGCGCCGTCGGCGAGCGCCAGGGCGACGCGCGCGCGGCCTGGGACACGGCCTTCGCGGCGTGGAAGACGGCGAACCCGTCGGGCGCCGAGCTGCTCGGCCGCCTCGAGAACCGCGAGCTCCCGGCCGGCTGGGAGGACGCGCTGCCGACGTTCGAGGCGGGCAAGGCCGTCGCGACGCGCTCCGCGTCGGGCAAGGTCCTCACCGCGCTCAAGGACGTGCTGCCCGAGCTGTGGGGCGGCTCGGCCGACCTCGCCGGCTCGAACAACACGACCATGGACGGCGAGCCGTCGTTCGTGCCCGTCGAGCACGCGACCAAGAAGTTCCCCGGCCACGAGTACGGGCGCACGCTGCACTTCGGCATCCGCGAGCACGCCATGGGCGCGATCCTCAACGGCATCGTCCTGCACGGCGGCACGCGCGCCTACGGCGGCACGTTCCTCCAGTTCAGCGACTACATGCGCCCCGCGGTGCGCCTCGCCGCGCTCATGGAGATCCCGACGACGTTCGTGTGGACGCACGACTCGATCGGCCTGGGCGAGGACGGCCCGACGCACCAGCCCGTCGAGCACCTCGCCGCGCTGCGCGCCATCCCGGGCCTCGACGTCGTCCGCCCGGCCGACGCGAACGAGACGTCGTGGGCCTGGCGCACGATCCTCGAGAACACCGAGCGCCCGGCGGGCATCATCCTCACGCGCCAGAACGTCCCGACGTTCCCGCGCGGCACCGAGGGCTACGCCGACGCCTCGGGCACCGCCCGCGGCGGCTACGTGCTGCTCGACACCGACGGCACGCCCGACGTCATCCTCATCGGCACCGGCTCCGAGGTGCAGCTCGCCGTCGAGGCGCGCGAGATCCTCGCGGGCGAGGGCGTGCAGGCGCGCGTCGTTTCCCTCCCGAGCCGCGAGTGGTTCGACGGTCAGGACGCCGCCTACCGCGAGTCGGTCCTGCCGGCCGCCGTCCGCGCGCGCGTGTCCGTCGAGGCGGGCGTGGCGCAGGGCTGGCGCGAGCTCGTCGGCGACGCCGGCCGCTCCGTGAGCCTCGAGCACTACGGCGCCTCGGCCGACTACCAGGTGCTGTACCGCGAGTTCGGCATCACGTCCGAGGCCGTCGCGACGGCGGCGCGCGAGTCGATCGCCGCGGCGCGCGGCGACGACGCCCCGGGCGCCGCGCCGACGCCGTCGGAGGGTGGCACTGGCGACCAGCGCTGACCCTTCGTAGATTCCGAGGTGGGGCCGTGCGCGGCCCCACCTCGGGCTGCCCCGGGGAGCCACGCACGCCCCGGGGCGCACGCCCGCAGCGAGAGCACCACCGAGAGGAAGTCCGATGACGCAGTCCCCCACCGTCCCCGGCCCCATCGAGCAGCTCACGGGAGCGGGAGTGTCGATCTGGCTCGACGACCTCTCCCGAGAACGGCTGCGCACCGGCAACCTCGCCGACCTCGTGGCGACGCGCGGCGTCGTCGGCGTGACCACGAACCCCACGATCTTCGCGTCGGCGCTCGCGAAGGGCGACGCCTACGACGCCCAGCTCGCCGAGCTCGCGCCCGCCGGCGTGGACGACGCGGCGGTCGAGGCCGCCGTCGAGCGGATCACGACGGACGACGTGCGCGCCGCCGCGGACCTGCTGCGCCCGGTCTACGACGCGACCGACGGCGTCGACGGGCGCGTGTCGATCGAGGTCGACCCCCGCCTCGCGCACGACGCCGACAAGACGGTCGTCACGGCCGAGCGGCTGTGGGCCACCATCGACCGGCCCAACGTCTACATCAAGATCCCCGCGACGGTCGCCGGGCTCGACGCGATCTCCCGCACCCTCGCGCAGGGCATCAGCGTGAACGTGACGCTCATCTTCTCGCTCGCGCGCTACCGCGCCGTCATGGACGCCTTCGCGATCGGGCTCGAGCAGGCGCGGGCGGACGGCATCGACCTCGCGCCCGTCGGCTCCGTCGCGTCGTTCTTCGTCTCGCGCGTGGACACCGCGGTGGACGCCGCGCTCGAGAAGGTCGGCACCCCGGAGGCGCTCGACCTGCGCGGGCAGTCCGCGATCGCGAACGCGCGCCTCGCGTTCGAGGCGTACGAGGAGTTCCGCCAGACCGACCGGTGGCGCTCGCTCGCCGCGTCCGGCGCGCGCCCGCAGCGCCCGCTGTGGGCCTCGACCGGCGTGAAGAACCCCGAGTACCGCGACACGATGTACGTCGACGAGCTCGTCACCGACGGGATCGTCAACACCATGCCCGAGGCGACGCTGCAGGCGTTCGCCGACCACGGCGTCGTCACGGGCGACACGGTCACCGGCACCGCCGCCGCCTCCCGCCGCACCCTGGAGACCGTCGAGTCCTTCGGCGTCTCGCTCGTCGAGGTCACCGACCGCCTCGAGGAGGAGGGCGTGCGCAAGTTCGAGGACAGCTGGACCGACCTCCTCGCCACGACGCGCGACGGCCTGCGCGACGCCGCCGGCTCCTGACCCACCGACGCGTGCCCGCCCCGGCGGGCACGCGTCCGACCTGCGGGAACGACGGCGCGCCAGCGCGAGCCGCCCGTATCATCCGCACACGCCTCAGTCCTTCTGCAGTCCTCCCGACCCCTCCTCGAAACGGAACGGTGCCACCAGGTGAGACCGGCCAAGATCACGCCAGAGCACAACCCGCTGCGCGACCCCCTCGACCTGCGCCTGCCCCGGATCGCGGGCCCCTGCGGGCTCGTCATCTTCGGCGTCACGGGCGACCTCGCCCGCAAGAAGCTCATGCCCGCGGTGTACGACCTGGCCAACCGCGGCCTGCTCCCCCCGGGCTTCGCGCTCACAGGCTTCGCGCGCCGCGACTGGGAGGACCAGGACTTCGCGCAGGTCGTGCACGACGCCGTCAAGGAGCACGCGCGCACGCCCTTCCGTGAGGCGACGTGGCGGCAGCTCGCCGAGGGGATCCGGTTCGTGCAGGGCACGTTCGACGACGAGGACGCCTTCGAGCGCCTGCGCGAGACCGTCGAGACGCTGGACGCCGAGCGCGGCACGGGCGGCAACCACGCCTTCTACCTCTCGGTGCCGCCGAGCGCGTTCCCGGTCGTGTGCCGGCAGCTCTCCCGCTCCGGGCTCTCCCGCTCCGAAGGAGACGCCTGGCGCCGTGTCGTCATCGAGAAGCCCTTCGGCCACGACCTCGAGAGCGCCCGCGAGCTGGACGCCGTCGTGTCGGAGGTCTTCCCGCCCGACTCGGTGTTCCGCATCGACCACTACCTCGGCAAGGAGACGGTCCAGAACCTCCTCGCCCTGCGCTTCGCCAACCAGATGTTCGAGCCCATCTGGAACGCCAACTACGTGGACCACGTGCAGATCACGATGGCCGAGGACATCGGCATCGGCGGCCGCGCGGGCTACTACGACGGCATCGGCGCCGCGCGCGACGTCATCCAGAACCACCTGCTCCAGCTCCTCGCGCTCGTCGCGATGGAGGAGCCCGTGTCGTTCGACGCGCCGTCGCTGCGCGCCGAGAAGATCAAGGCGCTGTCGGCCGTGCGCCTGCCGCGCGAGCTGTCCAAGCACACCGCGCGCGGCCAGTACGCCGCCGGGTGGCAGGGCGGCGAGGAGGTCATCGGCTTCCTCGACGAGGACGGCATCCCCGCGGACTCGACGACCGAGACCTACGCCGCGATCCGCGTGGACATCGACAACCGCCGCTGGGCGGGCGTCCCGTTCTACCTCCGCACGGGCAAGCGCCTCGGGCGTCGCGTGACCGAGGTCGCCGTCGTCTTCAAGAAGGCCCCGCACCTGCCGTTCGAGACCTCGCAGGCCTCCGACCTGGGCAACAACGCGCTCGTCATCCGCGTCCAGCCCGACGAGGGCGTGACGATGCGGTTCGGCGCGAAGGTCCCCGGCACCGCGATGGAGGTCCGCGACGTCACGATGGACTTCGGGTACGGGCACGCGTTCACCGAGTCCTCCCCCGAGGCCTACGAGCGGCTCATCCTCGACGTGCTGCTCGGCGACCCGCCGCTCTTCCCGACGCGCGAGGAGGTCGAGCTCTCGTGGAAGATCCTCGACCCGATCACCGCCCACTGGGCCTCCCGCGGCACGCCCGACCAGTACCGGTCCGGCACGTGGGGGCCCGAGTCGGCCGACGCGATGCTCGCGCGCGACGGCCGCTCGTGGCGGCGCCCGTGACGGCCGCCGCCCCGGCGCCGGCCCCGCGGAGCGCGGCGCCCCTGAGAGAGACCCCCCGACCCCGTCGTGCGCCGCAGGGCCGCACGACCTCCCGACCGGCGAGGACCCCGCGATGATCATCGACCTGCCCGACACGACGACGAACGCGGTGAACAAGCGCCTCGTGCGGCTGCGCGACGAGGGCGGCGCGATCGCGCTCGGCCGCGTCCTCACGCTCGTCGTCATCGCGCGCGAGTCCGACGTCGAGACGTCGATCGAGGCCGCGAACGACGCGAGCCGTGAGCACCCGTGCCGCGTCATCGTCGTGGCGCCGTCCGGCCGGAGCACCGTCCCGCACCTCGACGCCCAGATCCGCGTGGGCGGCGACGCCGGCGCGTCCGAGGTCGTCGTGCTGCGGACCGCGGGGCCCCTGCTCGAGCACGCCGACACGCTCGTCATGCCGCTCCTGCTCCCGGACGCGCCGATCGTGGTGTGGTGGCCGGGCCAGCCCCCCGCGTCGGTCGACGACGACCCGGTCGGCGCGATGGCCCAGCGCCGCATCACCGACTCGATCACGTCCAAGGACCCCGAGGCGACGCTCGCGCAGCTCGCGACGACGTACGGCCCCGGGGACTCCGACCTCGCGTGGGCGCGCGTGACGCTGTGGCGCGGCCTCATCGCCGCAGCGCTCGACCAGCCGCCGTACGAGCCGGTGACGAACGTCCTGGTCGAGGGGCAGGCGAAGCACACCTCGCTCGACCTGCTCGCGGCGTGGCTCGGCTCTCGGCTGCGCTGCCCCTCGCAGGTCGTGCGCCGTCGCGGGGCCGAGGCGATCACGCGCGTCACGCTCGAGCGCAAGAGCGGGCCGATCATCCTCGACCGCCCCGACGGGCGCATCGTGACGATCAGCCAGCCGGGCAAGCCCGACCGCCGCGTCGCACTGCCCATCCGGACGCTGAGCGAGGCCCTCATCGAGGAGCTGCGCCGCCTCGACCCGGACGAGATCTACGGCGAGGTGCTCACCAAGGGCCTGCAGAAGGTGGGCGCGTGACCGCCGCCCGGCCCGGCGACGCGCACGCGTCGCACGGGCGTCTCGTGGTCGTCCACCCGGACGCGGACGTCCTCGCCGAGGCCGTCGCGTCGCGGCTCGTGACGCGCCTGCTCGACGTGCAGTCGGTGCGCAGCCCGGTGCACGTCGTGCTCACCGGCGGCACCGTCGGCATCGCGAGCCTCGCGGCGCTCGAGCGCCACCCGGCCCGCGACGCCGTCGACTGGTCGGGCGTGCACCTCTGGTGGGGCGACGAGCGCTTCCTGCCCACCGGGGACCCGGACCGCAACGAGACGCAGGCGCGCGACGCGCTGCTCGCCCACCTGCCTCAGCTCCCGGCCGAGAACGTGCACCCGATGCCCGCGGCCGACGTGGCGGCGACCCCCGAGGAGTCGGCCGCGGCGTACGCGGCGACGCTCGCCGGGCACGCGCCGGACGGTGCCGAGGTGCCCGCGTTCGACGTGCTCCTGCTCGGGATGGGACCCGACGGCCACGTCGCGTCGCTCTTCCCCGGGCACCCGGGGCTCGACGTGACGGGCGTCCCGACCGCCGGCGTCCACGGCTCGCCCAAGCCGCCGCCGGAGCGCGTGACGCTGACCTTCGAGGCCGTCGCGCGAGCCCGTCAGGTGTGGGTCGTCGCCGCGGGCGCGGAGAAGGCACCGGCCGTCGCGTCGGCGCTCGGCGGAGCCCCGGCGTCCGAGACCCCGGCGGCCGCGGTCAGCGGCACCGAGCGCACGCTGTGGCTCGTCGACGCCGCGGCGGCGGGCACGCGGGACGCCGACCGATGACGGCCGGCGGCGAGCACGTGGACCCCACGGCGACGTGGGACGCGGTCGACGCGTACTTCGGCCCGCTCGTGGGCGAGGACGACGTGCTCGCCGCCGCCGGTGCGAGGGCGCGCGCCGCCGGCCTGCCGGAGATCCAGGTCTCCCCCGCGCAGGGCCGGTTCCTCCAGCTCCTCGCGCTCGCCTCCGGCGCGCGCCGGGTGCTGGAGGTCGGGACGCTCGGCGGCTACTCGACGATCTGGCTCGCCCGCGCGCTGCCGCCCGACGGCGCGCTCGTCACGTGCGAGATCGACGCCGCGCACGTCGCGGTCGCGCGGGAGTCCCTGGCCGAGGCCGGTCTCGCGGGGATCGTCGACGTCGTGCTCGGCCCGGCCGCGGACACGCTGCGGGGCCTCGTCGACGAGGGCGTCGAGCCGTTCGACCTCGCGTTCGTCGACGCCGACAAGCCGTCGAACCCCGTCTACCTCGACCTCGCGCTCCGGCTGTCCCGCCCCGGCACGCTGATCGTCGTGGACAACACCGTCCGCGGCGGCGCCGTCGCCGACGCGGGGAGCACCGACCCGAACGTGCGCGGGGTGCGGGAGATGGTCGACCGCGTCGTCGCGGACCCGCGGCTCGACGCCACGGCCCTGCAGACCGTGGGGTCCAAGGGCTACGACGGGTTCGTGCTCGCGCGCGTGCGCTGAGCCGACGGCGAGGCGAGCGGCTCGGCCTCGGGCTCAGCGCGCCCGGTCAGCGACCGCGGCGGGCACGCAGCGCGGCGAGCGCCTCGTCGAGGATCGCGACGCCGTCCTCGTCGCTGCGACGCTCCTTCACGTAGGCGAGGTGCGTCTTGTAGGGCTCGTTGCGCGACGGCGTCGGCGGGTTCTCCCGGTCCTGCCCGGCCGGGAACCCGCAGCGCGGGCAGTCCCAGGTCTCGGGCGCCTCGATCTCCGCCTCCGAGGAGAAGCTGGGTCGCGTCTCGTGGCCGTTCGCGCACCAGTAGGAGACCCAGAAGCGCGGCGCGATCTCGCCGCGCTCGGACTCCCCGAGCGGTCCCGCCCCGACGCGCGACCCGCGGATCGCGTTACCACCTGCCACGTGCTCTCCCCCGTCCATGCCGTCGTCGGCACTCGATCCTGCCCGTACCGCGCCGTCCGGCGCGGCTGCCCCCTGCCGACTCCGCGAGCCCTGCTCGACCCCGGGACGCCCTCACAGGGCGCCCGAGGTCGACGTCAGCTCACCTTCTGGAGCAGCCCCAGGAGCACGATGACGACCGCCCAGACGAGGGCGAACGCCACGGTGATCCGGTTGAGGTTGCGCTCGGCGACGCCGGAGCTGCCCACCGAGCTCGAGATCCCGCCGCCGAACATGTCGGAGAGGCCGCCGCCCTTGCCCTTGTGCATGAGCACGAGCAGGGTGAGGAAGCCGCTGGAGAGGACCAGCAGGATCTGGAGGATGATGCGCAGCACGTCCACGAGTACGTCCTTGAGGCTCAGGGCCGTCCCGACCGATGTCGAGCGCGACCGCACGGTTGTCGTGCGCAGGCGTGACCTGCTGCACAGGGGACAAGAGTAGGCGACGGGGGGCCGCTGCGGCCAACCCCGGCCGGGGGCGTCTCACGCCACGGGCCGACGGCCCCGGGATCCGCTCCCGGGGCCGTCGGTGCGAGGGTCTCGCGGAGGTCAGGCGCCGGTCGCGTGCGACTGGTAGCGCGCGATCTTGGCGAACTCCTCGGGGTCGAGGCTCGCGCCGCCGACGAGCGCGCCGTCGACGTCGGGCTGCGCCATGATCGCGGCCACGTTGGACGACTTCACGGAGCCGCCGTACAGGATGCGCGTCGCGTTCGCGAGGTCGGCGTCGTACAGGTCGCCCAGGGCGCCGCGGATGGCACCGCAGACCTCCTGCGCGTCCTCCGGCGTCGCGACCTCGCCCGTGCCGATGGCCCAGACGGGCTCGTACGCGATGACGAGCGTCGCGAGCTGGGCGGCGGGGATGCCCGCGAGGGCGCCCTCGACCTGGGCCAGCGTGTAGGAGATCTGCTCGCCGGCCTTGCGCACGTCCAGGCCCTCGCCCACGCACAGGATCGGGGCGATGCCCTGACCCACGGCGGCGACGATCTTCTCGTTGACCTGCGCGTCGGTCTCGGCGTGGTACTGCCGGCGCTCCGAGTGGCCGATCGCGACGTAGCTCGCGCCGAGCTTGGCGAGCATCGTCGCCGAGATCTCGCCCGTGTACGCGCCCTCGAGGTGCGCGGACACGTCCTGGGCGCCGTACTTCAGCTCGAGCTTGTCCGCGTCGACGAGCGTCTGCACCGACCGGAGGTCGGTGAAGGGCGGCAGCACGGCGACCTCGACGGCCGCGTAGTCGTGCTTCGCGTCCTTGAGGGTCCACGCGAGCTTCTGCACGGTGTGGGTCGCCTGGTGGTGGTCCAGGTTCATCTTCCAGTTGCCCGCCATGAGCGGGGTACGGCTGTTCGCCACGGTCCTTCTTCTCTCTGTGGGGGTCGCACCGCCCGCGCACGACGTGCCGCGGGCGGTGCGTGAGGATGGTTCGGGAGGGGCGCTCAGCCCTCGAGGACGGAGATCCCCGGCAGGTCCTTGCCCTCGAGGAACTCGAGGCTCGCGCCGCCGCCGGTCGAGATGTGGCTGAAGCCGGACTCGTCGAAGCCGAGGATCCGGACCGCGGCGGCCGAGTCGCCGCCGCCGACGATCGTGAACGCGCCGTTCGCGGTCGCGTCGACGAGCGCCTGGGCCACGGCACGCGTGCCGCCCGAGAACGCCTCGAACTCGAACACGCCCGCGGGCCCGTTCCACACGACCGTCTTCGCGTCGACGATCTTGCTGGCGAAGAGCTGGGCCGACTCGGGGCCGATGTCGAGGCCGATCTTGTCCGCCGGGATCGCGTCCGCGGCGACGACCTCGTGCGGGGAGTCCGCGGCGAACGCGTCCGCCACGACGATGTCGGTCGGCAGGACGATCTCGACGCCGTTCTTCTCCGCGTCCGCGAGGTAGCCCTTGACCGTGTCGATCTGGTCCTCCTCGAGGAGGGACTTGCCGACGCCGTAGCCCTTCGCCGCGAGGAACGTGAAGACCATGCCGCCGCCGATGAGCAGGCGGTCGGCCTTGGTGAGCAGGTTCGCGATGACGCCGAGCTTGTCCGAGACCTTCGAGCCGCCGAGCACGACCGCGTACGGGCGGGCCGGGTCCTCCGTCGCCTTGCGCAGCGAGTCGACCTCCTTGAGGACGAGCTCGCCCACGGCGGACGGGAGCACCTGGGCGACGTCGTAGACCGACGCCTGCTTGCGGTGCACGACGCCGAAGCCGTCGGAGACGAACACGTCCGCGAGCTGGGCGAGGTCCTGGGCGAGCGACTGGCGCTCCGCGTCGTCCTTGGACGTCTCGCGCGGGTCGAACCGGATGTTCTCGAGCAGCGCGACCTCACCCTCGCCGAGCGCGGCCACGGTCTCGCGCGCCGAGTCGCCGACGACGTCCTGCGCGAGGTGGACCGGCACGCCGAGCAGCTCGCCCAGGCGGGCCGCGACGGGCGCGAGCGAGTACTTCGCGTCCGGCTCGCCCTTGGGGCGGCCCAGGTGCGCGGTGACGATCACCTTCGCGCCGGCGTCGGTGAGCTTCTTCAGCGTCGGCAGCGCCGCACGGATGCGGCCGTCGTCCGTGATGGTCGTCCCGTCGAGCGGGACGTTGAAGTCGGAGCGGACGAGGACGCGCTTGCCGCGCAGGTCGCCCAGGGAGTCGATCGTGTTCATGCGGTCTCCTACGGTTCGGTCGCCGTCGTACGGGGCGCCTGCCGAGGACCGGCCGGGCCCGCACATGAGGACGTCCGCGTGCGCGTCACCGGGCGGTGCCGGGACGCGCACGCGGACGCATGGTTGCTACGCAGGGTCGTGCTGCGTCAGCAGGTCGCTCAGAGCTTGTCGCCGACGAGCTGCGTCAGCGCGACGAGGCTGTTCGAGTAGCCCCACTCGTTGTCGTACCAGGAGACGACCTTGACCTGGTCGCCGATCACCTTGGTGAGCTTCGAGTCGAAGATGCTCTGGTGCGGGTCCGTCACGATGTCGCTCGAGACGATCTCGTCCTCGACGTAGGACAGGATGCCCTTGAGCGGGCCCTCCGAGGCAGCCTTCACCGCGGCGTTGACCTCGTCCACCGTGACCTCCTTGGAGGCCGTGAACGTGAGGTCCGTCGCCGAGCCCGTGATGACCGGCACGCGCAGCGCGAAGCCGTCGAGCTTGCCCTTGAGCTCCGGGAGGACGAGCGACACGGCCTTGGCCGCACCCGTCGAGGTCGGGACGATGTTCTGCGCGGCGGCGCGCGCGCGACGCAGGTCGCGGTGCGGGCCGTCCTGCAGGTTCTGGTCGCCCGTGTAGGCGTGGATCGTGGTCATGAGACCACGCTCGATGCCGATCGAGTCGTTGAGCGCCTTCGCGAGCGGGGCGAGGCAGTTCGTGGTGCACGACGCGTTCGAGATGATGTGGTGCGCGGCCGGGTCGTACTGGTCCGAGTTCACGCCGACGACGAACGTCGCGTCCTCGTTCTTCGCCGGGGCGGAGATGATGACCTTCTTGGCGCCGCCGTCGATGTGCGCCTTCGCCTTGGTCGCGTCCGTGAAGAAGCCGGTCGACTCGATGACGATGTCGGCGCCCAGCTCGCCCCAGGGGAGGTTCGCGGGGTCACGCTCGGCGAGGGCACGGATCTTCTTGCCGTCGACGATGATGTTGTCGTCGTCGAAGTCCACGCTCAGCGGGAAACGGCCGAGGACCGTGTCGTACTTGAGCAGGTGCGCGAGCGTCTTGTTGTCCGTGAGGTCGTTGACGCCCACGATCTCGATGTCGGCGCCCGACGCCACGATGGCGCGGTAGAAGTTCCGTCCGATACGACCGAAGCCGTTGATACCGACGCGGATGGTCACAATGCCCTCCTCAGGGCGCGCCGGTTGTCCCGACGCACACGGTTGATGCCGAACGATCACGTACGCCGTCGTACGCAGGTGGTGATCGCGCCCGTGCCCCGCTGCCCGGGATCCCGGCACAGCACCCTCCGTGCCCGTGGACCGTCACGGCGACAGCCGGGACCACCCACGCCCACGAGGGGTGTCAGCGAAGGAGCACGTCGTTGTCACCTGACGCATCCGAGCCTATACCAACACCACGACAGCGTGTGACCTGGATCCCACGGTTCGGGACCATCGTCCCGTCGGTGCATGACGTCCAGGTGCCGGGCCGGTCGCCCCGCGGGGCGCCGGGCACGTCGCGGGACGGCGGCTCAGAGGTCGAGCAGCTCGGGGCTCAGCCCCGCCTCGGTGTCCGGGATGCCGAGCTCGGCGGCACGCTTGTCGGCCGTCGACAGCAGGCGGCGGATGCGTCCCGCCACGGCGTCCTTGGTCAGCGGCGGGTCGGCGAGCTGCCCGAGCTCCTCGAGGGACGCCTGCTTGTGGGCGAGCCGGAGCTCGCCGGCCTCGCGCAGGTGGTCGGGCAGGTCCGGGCCGAGGATCTCGAAGGCACGCTCGACGCGCGCGCCCGCCGCGACCGCGGCCCGGGCCGAGCGGCGCAGGTTCGCGTCGTCGAAGTTCGCGAGCCGGTTCGCGGTCCCGCGCACCTCGCGCCGGGCGCGCCGCTCCTCCCAGACGAGGACCGCCTCGTGCGCACCGAGGCGGGTGAGGAGCGCGCTGATCGCGTCCCCGTCCCGGATCACGACGCGGTCGACGCCGCGGACCTCGCGCGACTTCGCGGAGACGCCGAGGCGGCGGGCCGCGCCGACCAGGGCGAGCGCGGCCTCCGGTCCCGGGCAGGTGATCTCGAGCGCCGACGACCGGCCCGGCTCGGTGAGGGACCCGTGCGCCAGGAACGCGCCGCGCCACGCCGCCTCGGCCTCCTCCACCCCGCCGGAGACGACCTGCGGCGGGAGGCCCCGCACGGGCCGCCCGCGCTGGTCCAGGAGGCCCGTCTGGCGGGCCAGCGACTCGCCGTCGCGCACGACCCGCACGACGTAGCGGCTGCTCTTGCGCAGCCCGCCCGCCGACACGACGATGAGCTCGCTCGTGTGCCCGTAGACGTCCGCGATGGTCTCGCGCAGGCGGCGCGCCGCGATCGCCGTGTCGAGCTCGGCCTCGATGACGACGCGGCCCGAGATGAGGTGCAGCCCGCCCGAGAACCGGAGCATCGCCGAGACCTCCGCCTTGCGGCACGAGGTCTTGTCCACCCGCAGTCGAGCCAGCTCGTCCTTCACCTGTGCCGTGAGCGCCATGCGGGACATCCTGCCACCGATGCCGACGCGTCGCGGCGGCGGGCCGGGCGCCCCGAGGGCCGTCCGGCGCGCCCCGGCGCGCGGATCAGCGGGCGGGCGAGCCGACGTCGCCGAGGAAGTCGTCGAACACGTCCCGGTAGGCCGCCGCCAGGCGCAGCGCGTCGTGCCGCGGCGTGCCGTCTCCGCGCCGCACCTGCCGCAGGAGGAGCCGCGCCCCCATGCGCGCGGCCGCTTCCGCGAGCTGCTCGGTGTCCTCGACGGCGGACGGGTCGGCGACGACGGCGTCGATCCGGAGCCCGGGCGCGTGCTTGTGCAGGGCCTCGAGGTGGTCGGTGGCGGAGAGCCCGTACGTCTCCCCCGTCTCGCTCGACAGGTTGAGGGTCACGCAGCGTCGCGCGCTGGTCTCGTGCAGGGCCCGCGCGAGCTCGGGCACGAGCAGGTGCGGCATCACCGACGAGAACCACGACCCCGGCCCGAGCACGACCCAGTCCGCCTCCTCGACGGCCTGGACCGCCTCCGCGCACGCGGGCGGGTCCGCGGGCACGAGCCGGAGCTGCTCGATGCGCCCGTGGGTCACGGCGACGTGGCTCTGCCCGACGACCGTCTCCAGGCGGTCGCCGGTCCGCACGTCGGCCTCGATCCCGAGCGGCACCGCCGCCATGGGCAGCACGCGCCCGCGCGCGCCGAGGAGCTTGCCCACCCAGTCGAGCCCGGCGACCGGGTCGTCGAGGAGCTCCCACAGCGCGACGATGAGCAGGTTGCCCACCGCATGGTTGTCGAGGTCCCCTTCGGACGTGAACCGGTGCTGCAGGAGCGCGCTCCACGTGCGGCCCCACTCCGAGTCGTCGCACAGCGCCGCGAGCGCCATGCGCAGGTCCCCCGGGGGCAGCACGCCGAGCTCGGAGCGCAGGCGCCCCGACGACCCGCCGTCGTCCGCCACCGTCACGACGGCCGTCAGCCGGTCGGACATGAGGCGCAGCGCGGAGAGGCTCGCGGACAGGCCGTGGCCGCCGCCCAGGGCGACGACGGCGGGGTTGCGCTTGGCGACCACCGATCACTCCTTGCCGAGGTCGCGGGCGGTCACGATGACGCGCTGCCCCTGCGCGCGCAGGCGTGCGGCGATCGCCTCGCTGATCGCGACGGAGCGGTGCTTGCCCCCGGTGCAGCCGACGGCGATCGTCACGTAGCGCTTCTCCTCGCCCAGGTATCCGGCGAGGACCGGCTCCAGGGCGCTCACGTACCGGTCGATGAACTCGAGCGCGCCGGGGCGCCCGAGCACGTAGTCGCGCACCGGGGCGTCGCGGCCGGTGAGGTGGCGCAGCTCGGTGATCCAGTACGGGTTCGCGAGGAACCGCACGTCGACCACGTGGTCGGCGTCGAGGGGCAGCCCGTACTTGAACCCGAACGAGACGACGTTGATGCGCAGCGTCTCCGGCGTGCCGTCGGCGACGGCGGCACGGACCTCGCGCGCGAGGTCGTGCACGGTGAGCTCGGACGTGTCGATCACGACGTCGGAGCGCTCCTCGAGGCTCGCGAGCAGGCGTCGCTCCTCGGCCAGGCCGTCGAGGATGCGCCCCTCGCCCTGCAGCGGGTGCGGCCTCCGGACCTGCTCGTACCGGCGCACGAGCACCTCGTCGGACGCGTCGAGGAACAGGATGCGGTAGAACACCCCGTTCTGCCGGAGGTGGTCGAGCACCTCGACGAGGTCGGTGAAGAACTCGCGGCCGCGCACGTCGACGACCGCCGCGATGCGCTCGAGCGCCGAGCCCGACCGGGTCATGAGGTCCACGAGCGGG
This sequence comes from Cellulosimicrobium sp. NPDC055967, assembly GCF_042269845.1. Taxonomy (NCBI): domain Bacteria; kingdom Bacillati; phylum Actinomycetota; class Actinomycetes; order Micrococcales; family Promicromonosporaceae; genus Cellulosimicrobium; species Cellulosimicrobium sp. NPDC055967. The sequence continues at coordinate 304,012 of NZ_JBHJYJ010000004.1, forward strand.
ACGATCATGCGCGGCGGCAGGTTGTCGACGACGTACCAGTCGAGGTCCTCGAGCACGGCGGCGGCCCGCGTGCGGCCCGCGCCCGACATGCCCGTGATGATGAGCACCTCGGCCTCGCGCGCCTCCGGGGGGTGGGTCGCCGCCTCGATCGCGGGGATCCCGCTCGGGACGGTGGTGGGCGAGGGCTCCGGCACGCGGGCGGGCGGCCCCTGCGGGCTGAGGTCCGGGGTCGGCTCCGAGGTCATGGCACCAGCATGCCAGCCGCTCACGCCCGGGCCGCGGCCCCGTCGCCCACCGGAGTGTCCCGCGCGCCGTCCTGCACGTCGTCCTCCACGCCGTCGCGCACGGCGTCCTGCACGGGGTCCGGGCGCACGTCGCCCTCGGCGGGCGACCGCTCCGCGGGGGCCGCGCCCGGGGACGGCTCCGCGGCTCCGCCCAGGGCGGCGACGACGGCGCGCGCCGTGCGCTCGCCCATGCCCCGCACGGTCGCGATCTCCTCGGCGCTCGCCGCCCGCAGGCGCTTGAGCGAGCCGAAGTGCTTGAGGAGCGCGGTGCGCCGTGCCGGCCCCAGGCCGGGGACGTCGTCGAGCGCGGAGGCCGTCATGCCCTTGCTGCGCTGCCTGCGGTGCTGGGCGATGGCGAACCGGTGCGCCTCGTCGCGCACGCGCTGCAGCAGGTAGAGCCCTTCCGACGAGCGCTGGAGGATCACGGGGTAGTCCTCCCCCGGGACCCACACCTCCTCGAGGCGCTTGGCGAGGCCGCACAGCGCGACGTCGTCGATCCCCAGGTCGGCCAGCGCCCGGGCGGCGGCCGCGACCTGCGGGGGGCCGCCGTCGACCACGACCAGGTTCGGCGGGTAGGCGAACCGCGCCCGCTTGTCCACGGGGGCGTCGGCGTCGACCTCGCCGCTGCGCGGCACGTACCCCGCGGCCTCCGCGGCCCGCTCCGCGCGACGGCCCGCGGCGTCGGACCCGGTCGCGACGTCGTCGGCCTCGAGGTCCAGCTCCACCTCGCCCGAGCGCGAGCGGTCGGACAGGTAGCGCTTGAACCGGCGCGTGATGACCTCGTACATCGCCGCGGTGTCGTCCGCGGCCCCGTCGCCGTCGGGCCCGCGCACGGTGAAGTGGCGGTACTCGCTCTTGCGCGCGAGGCCGTCCTCGAACACGACCATCGACGCGACCTGGTACGTGCCCTGGTTGTGCGAGACGTCGTAGCACTCGATCCGCAGCGGGGCGGTGTCGAGGTCGAGCGCCTCCTGGATCTCGCGCAGCGCCTGACTGCGCGTCGTGAGGTCGCCCGCGCGGCGCGTGCGGTGCAGGGCGAGGGCGTGCTCCGCGTTCGCGCGCACGGTGGCGGCGAGCTCCTTCTTGTCGCCGCGCTGCGGCACGCGGACGTCGACGCGCGCGCCCCGCAGGCCGGAGAGCCACGTCGTGACCTGCGCGGTGTCGGGCGGCAGGACGGGGACGAGCACCTCGCGCGGGACGACGTCGCGCGCGCCGGCCCGGCCCTGGCCGGTCCCCGGGTCGGCCGCCGCGGCCTCCTCGGCCGCGCCGTAGACCTGCTGGAGCAGGTGCTCGACCAGCTCCGCGTCGGTCACGTCCTCGACCTTCTCGACGATCCAGCCGCGCTGGCCGCGGATCCGCCCGCCGCGCACGTGGAACACCTGGACGGCCGCCTCGAGCTCGTCGCCGACGAGCGCGAACACGTCGGCGTCGGTGCCGTCGCCGAGCACCACCGCGTTCTTCTCGGTCGCGCGCTGGAGCGCGACGATGTCGTCGCGCAGGCGCGCCGCGGCCTCGTACTCCATCGCGGCGGCGGCCTCGTTCATCTTGCGCTCGAGGCGGCGCACGAAGCGCTGCGTGTCGCCCGCCATGAAGTCGCAGAAGTCCTCGGCGAGCGCCCGGTGGTCCTCGGGCGTGATGCGCCCGACGCACGGCGCCGAGCACTTGTCGATGTACCCCAGGAGGCACGGGCGGCCCGTCTGGTGGGCCCGCTTGAACACGCCCGCCGAGCACGTGCGCACCGGGAAGACGCGGAGCAGGAGGTCGAGCGTCTCGCGGATCGCCCACGCGTGCCCGTAGGGGCCGAAGTACCGGGTGCCGGGCCGCTTGGCGCCGCGCATGACCTGGGCGCGGGGGAACTCCTCCCCCATCGTCACGGCGAGGTAGGGGTAGGACTTGTCGTCGCGGTACTTGACGTTGAACCGCGGGTCGAACTCCTTGATCCAGGAGTACTCGAGCGCGAGGGCCTCGACCTCGGTGCCGACGACGGTCCACTCGACGGACGCCGCGGTCGTCACCATCGTCTGCGTGCGGTGGTGCAGGTTCGCGACGTCCTGGAAGTAGTTCGACAGGCGTGCACGCAGGTTCTTGGCCTTGCCGACGTAGATCACGCGCCCGTGGTCGTCGCGGAACCGGTAGACGCCCGGCGAGGTGGGGATCTCCCCCGGCGCCGGGCGGTACGTCGCGGGATCAGCCATGTTCTCCAGCCTAGGCGAGGCCACCGACGGTGCGGTGGCGGGGGACGTGCGGCGGCCGCCGCAACGCCGGCAAAGACGTGGTGTGACCTGCACCACCGCCCGCTAGGGTGGCGGCCATGAGTGCACAGCACGGGTACGCCGCCACGGTCCGCTGGACGGGCGCGGGCGACAGGGGCACCGCCTCCTACACGGCCTACGGCAGGGACCACGACGTGCTCCTCGAGGGGAGGCCGCCGCTGCCCGGGTCCGCGGACCCGGCGTTCCGGGGCGACCCGACGCGCTACAGCCCTGAGGAGCTGTTCGTCGTGAGCCTCTCGCAGTGCCACATGCTGTGGTTCCTCCACCTCGCCGCGGCGGCGGGTGTCGTCGTGCGGGAGTACGTGGACGACGTCACCGGCACCATGCGCGTCGAGTCCGGCGGCGAGGGGCAGTTCACGGACGTCACGCTGCACCCCCGCGTCGTGGTCGACGACGGCCCGGGGACCGACGAGGAGGCGCTGGCCGCGCTCCACCAGCGCGCGCACGACCACTGCTTCATCGCGCGCTCGGTGAACTTCCGCGTGCTCGTCGAGCCGGCGCCCGCGCGACGGGCCGCCGCCTGAGCACCCCGCCCGCCGTCGTCGACGCCCGCGGCGGCGCGCCGAGGACGCGTCGCCGCGGGGTCACGACCGGACGGCGTACCGGCGCACCCGCGTCGGGCACCGGCTAGGCCGCGGAGGCCTTGCGGCGGGGGCGGGTCGTGCCCTCGTCGGTCGCCCGGCGAGCCTTGGCCGAGCGGCCCTTGGCTCCCTTCGCCGCGGGCGCCTGCGCCGCGCCGGGCTTCGTCGGCGCACCGACCGGCACGGGGTCGTGCTGGTCGAGGATCTCCGCGAGGAAGCGGCCGGTGTGGCTCGCCTCGACGCGTGCGACCTGCTCGGGCGTGCCCTGCGCCACGACCTTGCCGCCCCCCGAACCGCCCTCGGGTCCCATGTCGACGACCCAGTCGGCGCTCTTGATGACGTCGAGGTTGTGCTCGATCACGAGGACGCTGTTGCCCTTGTCGACGAGCGACTGCAGCACGCCGAGCAGCTTGCGGATGTCCTCGAAGTGCAGGCCCGTCGTCGGCTCGTCGAGCACGTAGATCGTGCGCCCGGTCGAGCGCTTCTGCAGCTCGCTCGCGAGCTTCACGCGCTGCGCCTCGCCACCCGACAGCGTCGGGGCAGGCTGCCCGAGGCGGACGTACCCGAGGCCGACCTCGACGAGCGTCTTGAGGTGCCGCGAGATCGCCGGGACGGCCGCGAAGAACTCCGACGCCTCCTCGATCGGCATGTCGAGGACGTCGGCCACGGTCTTGCCCTTGAAGTGCACCTCGAGCGTCTCGCGGTTGTATCGCGCGCCGTGGCACACCTCGCACGGCACGTAGACGTCCGGGAGGAAGTTCATCTCGATCTTCAGGGTGCCGTCGCCCGAGCACGCCTCGCAGCGGCCGCCCTTGACGTTGAACGAGAAGCGGCCCGGCGTGTACCCGCGCACCTTGGCCTCGGTGGTCTCCGCGAAGAGCTTGCGCACGTGGTCCCACACGCCGGTGTACGTCGCCGGGTTCGACCGCGGCGTGCGCCCAATCGGCCCCTGGTCGACGTGCACGACCTTGTCGAGGTGGTCCAGGCCCGTGACGCGCGTGTGCCGCCCCGCGACCTGGCGAGCGCCGTTGAGCTCGTTGGCGAGGACCGTGTAGAGGATGGAGTTCACCAGGGTCGACTTGCCGGACCCCGACACCCCGGTCACGGCGGTGAGCGTGCCGAGCGGGAAGCTCACGTCGATGCCCGTGAGGTTGTGCTCGCGCGCGCCGACGACCTTGACCTGACGGCCCGGGTCGGTCGGGCGGCGCTCGGCCGGGAGCGGGATGCTGCGACGGCCCGCGAGGTAGGCGCCCGTGACCGACTCGGGCGCCTCCAGCAGACCGGCGTAGTCGCCGGAGTGGACGACGCGCCCGCCGTGCTCGCCCGCACCCGGGCCGATGTCGACGACCCAGTCCGCGGTCCGGATGGTGTCCTCGTCGTGCTCGACGACGATGAGCGTGTTCCCGAGGTCGCGCAGGCGCGTGAGCGTCTCGATGAGGCGACGGTTGTCGCGCTGGTGCAGGCCGATGCTCGGCTCGTCGAGGACGTAGAGGACGCCCACGAGGCCGGAGCCGATCTGCGTCGCGAGCCGGATGCGCTGCGCCTCGCCGCCGGACAGCGTCGCCGCCGGGCGCTCGAGCGAGAGGTAGTCGAGACCGACGTCGAGCAGGAACCCGAGGCGCGCGTCGATCTCCTTGAGGACCTCCGTCGCGATCGCGCGCTCGCGCGCGCCCAGCTCGAGCGTCCCGAGGAACGCCGCGGCCTCGCGCAGCGGGAGACGGCACACGTCCCAGATCGACCTGCCCCCGACCTTGACCGCGAGGACCTCGGGCTTGAGGCGCGCGCCCTGGCACACGGGGCACGGGACCTCGCGCATGAAGGCCTCGTACTTCTCCTTGGACCAGTCCGACTCGGTCTCCGTGTGCCGGCGCTCGAGGAACGTGATGACGCCCTCGAACCCGGTCGAGTACTGCCGCTCGCGGCCCCAGCGGTTCTTGTACCGCACGTGCACCTGGTGGTTCTGCCCGTGCAGGACCGCCTTCTTCGCACGCTCGGGCAGCGCCCGCCACGGCGTGTCCATGGAGAACCCGAGGTCGTCCGCGAGCGCCGTGAGCACCCGCTCGAAGTACTCCGAGGAGATCTGCGCCCACGGCGCGACCGCGCCCTCGCCCAGCGACTTCTCGACGTCCGGCACCACGAGGTCGGGGTCGACCTCGAGGCGGAAGCCGATGCCGGTGCACTCGGGGCACGCGCCGTAGGGCGCGTTGAAGGAGAACGTGCGCGGCTCGATCTCGTCCAGCGCGAGCTCGTGGTCGTTGGGGCACGCGCGCTTCTCGGAGAAGCGGCGCTCGCGCGCCGGGTCGTCCACGTCGGCGTCCACGAGCTCGATGACGACGAGTCCGCCCGCCAGCCCGAGCGCGGTCTCGACCGAGTCGGTGAGCCGGCGCTGCACGCCCTCGCGTGCCACGAGGCGGTCGACGACGACCTCGATGTCGTGCTTGAGCTTCTTCTCGAGCGCCGGGACGTCGGTGAGCGTGCGCACCTCGCCGTCGACGCGGGCGCGGGCGAAGCCCTTGGTCTGCAGCTCCTTGAAGAGCTCGGAGTACTCGCCCTTGCGCCCGCGCACGACCGGCGCGAGCACCTGGTACCGCGTGCCCTCCGGCAGCTCCAGGAGGCGGTCGACGATCTGCTGCGGGGTCTGCGCGGTCACGCGCTCGCCGCACACGGGGCAGTGCTGCGTCCCGGCGCGCGAGAAGAGCAGGCGGAGGTAGTCGTAGACCTCGGTGATGGTGCCGACGGTCGAGCGCGGGTTGCGGTTCGTGGACTTCTGGTCGATCGACACCGCGGGCGACAGGCCCTCGATGAAGTCGACGTCGGGCTTGTCCATCTGCCCGAGGAACTGGCGCGCGTACGCGGACAGCGACTCGACGTAGCGGCGCTGCCCCTCCGCGAAGATGGTGTCGAACGCGAGCGACGACTTGCCCGAGCCGGAGAGTCCCGTGAAGACGATGAGCTTGTCCCGCGGGAGGTCGAGGTCGACGTTGCGGAGGTTGTGCTCGCGGGCACCGGAGATGACGAGGCGATTGCTCACCGCAGCATCGTACGACCGACCACCCACATTCGCACAGGTGTTCGACGTCACCTTCGCGCGTCCTGCGGCGAACGCTCACCGCGGCCCCACCCGCGGTCGCCGGGCGAGGCAGACTGACCGCATGACGTACACCGGACAGGTCGTCGTGGGCGGGCGCGGCGACGTGCGCCGCCTCGACGAGGTCGAGGTCCGCAAGCTCGCCGTCGGGCCGCTCGCCAACGACGTCTACCTCCTCACGTGCCGACGCACGGGCGCCCAGGTCCTCATCGACGCGGCGGACGCGCCCGACGACGTCCTCGCGCTCGTCCGCGAGGGGTCGCCGACCGCGCGCCTCGACGTCGTCGTCACGACGCACCGCCATCTGGACCACCTGCGCGCCCTCGCGTCGATCGTCGCGGTCACGGGGGCCGCGACGGCCGTCGGGGCTCCCGACGCCGACGCCGTCGCGGCGGCCGCCGGCGTGCACGTCGTGCGGCGCCTCCGCCACGGGGACGTCGTCCGTGCCGGGGACGTCGTGCTCGACGTCGTCGCGCTGCGGGGCCATACCCCGGGGTCGGTCGCGCTCGCGTACCGCGAGCCCACCGAGGTGCACGAGCCGGAGGCCGTGGCGGGCCGGGTTCACCTGTTCACGGGCGACTCGCTGTTCCCGGGCGGCGTCGGGAGCACCGGGCGCGACCCGGAGCGCTTCGAGCGGCTCCTCGCGGACGTCACGGAGCGCGTCTTCGACCGGTACGACGACGCGACATGGGTCTACCCCGGCCACGGCGCGGACACGACCCTCGGCGCCGAGCGACCGCACCTCGACGCGTGGCGCGAGCGCGGCTGGTAGCGGAACCCGGCCGCGCGGCCCGGACGCCGCGACGACGACCGAGGCGCGGACCCGACCGCGCGTCGTGGGGTCGGCCTGGTTCACTGGCGCCATGCCGATCCACGCCGTCACCTACGTCTACGCCGACCGCGCCCCCGAGCTCGACGCCCTGCGCCCGGAGCACCGCGCGTTCCTGGGCACGCTCCATGCCCGGGGCACGCTCCTGGCGTCCGGCCCGCTGCCCGCGCACGAGGGCGCGCCGGCCGGGGCCCTGCTGGTCCTGGACGGGGAGACGCCCGACGCCGTCGCCGCGGTCCTCGACGAGGACCCGTTCGGGCGTGCGGGGCTCGTCGCCGAGCGCACGGTGCGCCCGTGGGCCCCCATCATCGGCGACTGGGCCGACCGCGTCTGACGGGCACCGCCCCGGGCCCGGCGCGCGCGCCCGAGGACGCTCCGCCCTCCCCGGCGTCTCACCCGGCGGGGCCGGGTACGGGCGGGCGGGTGCGGAGCCGGCGGATCGCCTCCCACGGGTAGGGCGTCGACCGGCTCTCCCGCTGGAACGCGCGGTAGAAGTCCCCGACGACCGCCGCGACCGGAGCGTACCGGGCCAGCGCTGCCGCGACCGCCGGCGGCGCCCCTGTCACCGGGGCACCGTCGGCCCAGGAGCGCACGAGTGCCGCGCGCTCCTCGGGCCCGCACCCGAACAGCGCGACGGCCAACCAGCTCACCAGGTGCGTGACGCTGTAGCAGTCGTCGTAGTCCTGGTGCGCGGCGACGAAGTCGACCTCGTCGGGCGAGAGGTCGAAGCGGGACGAGATCGCGAGACCGAAGTCGGCGAGGTAGAGCCGCTCGCCGTCGGTCAGGACGTTCTCGAAGTGCGTGTCGAGGTGCAGCAGGCCCCGCGACCTCATGAAGGAGATCCCCGTGCTCAGCTCCTCCTCCACGAACGCGCAGGCCCGCTCGGCGGCCTCGCCACCCGCCTCGACCTGGACGCCGAGCCAGTCGTGCAGCGTCTGCGGGACGTACTCCAGGAACAGCACGATGCTCGCCGAGGACTCCTGGAGGGCCTCGATCCGGCGACGCACCGCCGTGCCGCCGCCCCAGTAGGCGACGGCGCGCTCGACGTCGGCCAGCTCGTCGGGCAGCGGCCGGCGCGCGTCGGGGAGCACCCGCCAGTGGTGCATCAGGGGAAAGCCCTCGTGGTCCCCCGCGATCACCCAGCCCGTCGTCATGACGTGCGCGGCCAGCTCGCGCCAGGCGCCGAAGCCCGCGGAGCCGATCACGCCGACGCCGTAGTGGCAGAAGGTCGGGAGGTCGAACAGGTTCGCCGTGGAACGGACGTCGTCCGGCTGCCGCTCGAGGTCGGTCAGACGCACGCGCTTGACGAACACGGGCGTGCCGTCGACGTCGAGCAGCGCCGTCTCCCCGCCGATGCCGGCACCGACCCGCGGGGCGGCGTCCACGAGCTCGCGCAGCTCGCTGTCGCTGCGCAGCGACAGCGCGGTGGCGACCGCTGCGTGCGCGGCCAGGCGGGAGGCGCGGGACGCGCCGGACCGTCCGGGCACCGTCGCGTCCCGCGGCTCGCCGGGCACGCTACCGCCCGACGCCGTCCTGCGGACCGGTGCCCCACGGCGGCGTCTCGGCGGCCGGCGCGACCTCCTCCGTCGACGCGTCGGCCGGCGACTCGGCCGCGTCCTCGACGGGACCGGCGACGCCGCGCTCGGGGGCCGCGGCGGACGAGCCGTCCTGGGTATGCAACGCCCGCGTGCGCAGCAGGCTCGCGACGGTAGTGACGGCGAGCGCACCGATGATCACCACGAGCGACAGCCAGATCGGGACCGTCGGGACGGCGTCGAGGTGCTCGCCGCCGTTGATGAACGGCAGCGTGTTCTCGTGCAGCGCCTCGAGGATCAGCTTCACGCCGATGAACCCGAGGATCACCGCGAGACCGATCGGCAGGTAGACCAGCCGCTCGAGCAGGCCGCCCAGGAGGAAGTAGAGCTGGCGCAGCCCCATGAGCGCGAAGACGTTCGTCGTGAAGACGATGAACGGGTCCTGGGTGAGCCCGAAGATCGCAGGGATCGAGTCGAACGCGAAGAGCAGGTCGGTGCTGCCGATCGCGAGGAACACGATGACGAGCGGCGTGAAGACCCGCTTGCCGTCCTCGACCGTGCGCAGCCGGCCGCCGTCGTACTGCGTGCCCAGCGGCAGGACCCGCCGGAGCGCCCGCACCGCGCGGTTCTCGTGGTACTCCTCGGGCTCGTCCCCGCCGGCCACGAGCTTGACGGCCGTGTAGATGAGGAAGGCGCCGAACAGGTAGAACACCCACACGAACTGGGCGATGATCGCCGCGCCCGCGAGGATGAACGCCCCGCGCAGGACGAGCGCGACGATGATGCCGACCATCAGCACGCGCTGCTGCTGGTCCCGCGGGACCGCGAACCTCGCCATGATGATGACGAACACGAAGAGGTTGTCCACGGAAAGGCTGTACTCCGTGAGCCACCCCGCGTAGAACTCCCCGGCCGGTGCCGCCCCGCCCACCGCGCCGACGATCGCCCCGAACACGAGGGCGAGCGCGACGTAGAAGCCGACCCACAGCGCGCTCTCGCGCATCGAGGGGACGTGCGGGCGGCGCCCCACGACGAACAGGTCGACGAGGAGCAGCACCGCGAGCGCCGACAGCGACGCCCACTCGAACCAGACGGGAAGCTCGTGAACCATCAGCGTGAGCCCTCCGAGCTCTCGACGGAGCGCCGACGGTCGGCGCGGTCCTTGGCGAGGCTCGCGACCGTGGTGATCGTGAGCACGACGACGATGAACCCGAGCGACAGCGCCGTCGAGATCTCCGGGACGGCGGTGACATGCTCACCGCCGTTGATGAACGGCACCTCGTTCTTGTGCAGCGCGTGGATGAGCAGCTTGACGCCGATGAAGCCGAGGATCGCCGCGAGGCCGTACGCGAGGTAGACGAGGCGGTCGAGGAGGCCGTCGATGAGGAAGTAGAGCTGGCGCAGGCCGAGCAGGGAGAACGCGTTGGCGGCGAACACGAGGAAGGTCTCCTGCGTGAGGCCGAAGATCGCGGGGATCGAGTCGACCGCGAAGAGCAGGTCCGCGCTGCCGATCGCGATCATCACGATGAGCATCGGGGTGATGTAGCGCTTCCCGTCGATCTTCGTCGTCATCTTGTCCTCGACGTACGTCTCCGTCGTCGGGAACAGGCGGCGGGTCAGCTTCAGCGCGCCGTTCTCGTGGAACTCCTCGTCGTGGCCCGAGCCCGCCTTGACCTGCGTCCACGCGGTGTAGAGCAGGAACGCGCCGAAGACGTAGAAGACCCAGCTGAAGTTCTCGATGAGGGCCGCGCCGAGGAAGATGAAGATCGTCCGCAGGACCAGCGCGATCGTGATGCCGATGAGCAGCACCTTCTGCTGGTAGAGCCGCGGGACGCGGAAGCTCGTCATGATGAGGACGAACACGAAGAGGTTGTCGACCGACAGGCTCTTCTCGGTGATGTAGCCGGCGAAGTACTCCCCGCCGTACGTCGAGCCCCAGACGGCCCAGACGATGCCGCCGAAGGCCACCGCGACGGCGACGTAGCCCGCGGACCACCAGGTGGCCTCGCGCAGGCTCGGGGCGTGGGGCGTGCGCACGTGCCCGACGTAGTCGACGGCGAGCATCGCGAGGATCACGCCGACGGTGACGAGCCAGACCCAGACGGGCACATCCATGAAGATTCCTCCGGTACGTGGGGAGCACTGTGTACCGAAGGTCTCTTCCGCCACGCACCGCCACCCGCACCCGCACGAGACGCGGGCTGGTGGTTGCGGGACCGGTGACACCGGGCCGACGACTGCGCCGGCCGTGATGACGACATCACCGCGGAGGAATACTCCCCTTCAACGAGGAGCCAGCATAGGCCATCGCTCCTCCTGACGTGACAACACCACGCCACCGCGGACTGTTCCTCGGGCGCGCGTGAGCGGTGCGTCGGGGGGCCGGGACGGACGCCGCTCAGGCGGTCGCGGCCTGCATCTGCCGCAGCTCCTTCTTGAGCCCCGAGATCTCGTCGCGCAGCCGGGCGGCGAGCTCGAACTGCAGCTCGCCCGCGGCCGCGTGCATCTGGTCGCTCAGCTCCTGGATGAGCTCGGCGAGGTCGCTCGCCGCCGCGCCGGCGAGCCGGTTGCCCGACGACGCACCCTCCTTGGGCCCGCCCGGCACCGGCGCCTTGCCCTTCGCGCCCTTGCCCGGCTGCCGGTACCCGCCCGCCAGCAGCTCGGCCGTGTCGACGTCCTCGCGCGCGAGCATGTCCGTCACGTCGGAGATCCGCTTGCGCAGCGGGGTCGGGTCGACCCCGTGCTCCGTGTTGTACGCGATCTGCCGCTCGCGACGACGCTCGGTCTCCTCGATCGCCGCGGCCATCGCCGGCGTGATCTTGTCCGCGTACATGTGCACCTGGCCCGAGACGTTGCGGGCCGCGCGACCGATCGTCTGGATGAGCGACTTGGGCGACCGCAGGAAACCCTCCTTGTCGGCGTCGAGGATCGCGACGAGCGACACCTCGGGCAGGTCGAGGCCCTCGCGCAGGAGGTTGATCCCGACGAGGACGTCGTACTCGCCGAGGCGCAGCTCGCGCAGCAGCTCGACGCGCCGCAGCGTGTCGACCTCGGAGTGCAGGTACCGCACCCGCACGTCCTTCTCGAGCAGGTAGTCGGTGAGGTCCTCCGCCATCTTCTTGGTGAGCGTCGTGACGAGGACCCGCTCGTTCCGCTCGACGCGCTCGCGGATCTCGTGCAGCAGGTCGTCGATCTGCCCCGTGGTGGGCTTGACGAGCACCTCGGGGTCGACGAGGCCCGTCGGGCGGATGATCTGCTCGACGACGCCGTCCGCCATCGAGAGCTCGTAGTCGCCGGGGGTCGCCGACAGGTACACGGTCTGGCCGATCCGCTCGACGAACTCCTCCCAGCGCAGGGGCCGGTTGTCCATCGCGCTCGGCAGGCGGAACCCGTGGTCGACGAGGCTGCGCTTGCGCGACATGTCGCCCTCGAACATCGCGCCGATCTGCGGCACGGTCACGTGCGACTCGTCGATGACCAGGAGGAAGTCCTCTGGGAAGTAGTCGAGCAGCGTGTTCGGCGCCGACCCCGCCTCGCGGCCGTCGATGTGCCGCGAGTAGTTCTCGATCCCGGACGCGGTGCCGATCTGGCGCATCATCTCGATGTCGTACGTGGTGCGCATGCGCAGCCGCTGTGCCTCGAGCAGCTTGTTCTGCCGCTCGAGCTCGTCGAGCCGATCGGCGAGCTCGGCCTCGATCGAGGAAATCGCGCGCTCCATGCGCTCCGGCCCCGCGACGTAGTGCGTCGCCGGGAACACGTGGATGCTCGGCTCGGACCGGATCACGTCGCCCGTGAGCGGGTGCAGGGTCTGGATGCTCTCGATCTCGTCGCCGAAGAACTCGATGCGGACCGCGAGCTCCTCGTACACCGGGATGATCTCGACCGTGTCCCCGCGCACGCGGAACGTGCCGCGCGTGAACGCCATGTCGTTGCGCGTGTACTGCATGGTCACGAACTGCCGCAGCAGGTCGTCGCGCTCGACCTGCATGCCGACGTCGAGCCGGACCATGCGGTCGACGTACTCCTGCGGCGTGCCGAGACCGTAGATGCACGACACGGAGGCGACCACGACGACGTCCCGCCGGGTGAGCAGCGAGCTGGTCGCGGAGTGCCGCAGCCGCTCCACCTCGTCGTTGATGGACGAGTCCTTCTCGATGTAGGTGTCCGTCTGCGCGATGTACGCCTCGGGCTGGTAGTAGTCGTAGTAGGAGACGAAGTACTCGACCGCGTTGTTCGGCAGCAGCTCGCGGAACTCCGTGGCGAGCTGCGCGGCAAGCGTCTTGTTGGGGGCCATGACGAGCGTCGGGCGCTGCAGCTCCTCGATGAGCCACGCCGTCGTGGCCGACTTGCCGGTGCCGGTAGCACCGAGGAGCACGACGTCCTTCTCCCCCGCACGGATGCGCTGGGAGAGGTCCGCGATCGCCGTGGGCTGGTCGCCCGACGGCTGGTACTCGGAGATGACCTCGAACGGGGTGGTCGCACGCTGGAGATCGGTCACGGGACGCATGCCTCCACGGTACGTCGACCCACCCACACGGACCCCTCCGTGCGCGGTCGGCGCCCCCTGGAGGAGTCGTTCCGGGAAATCACCCCGACGTAATTTGGAAGGTGTCATTCGCAACCTCTAGGGTCGCCTCGACCCTGCCGCGCTCCCCGACGCCCGTGGAGCAGCACGACACCACGGATCACGGGCGACGGAGTCCGTCCGCAGTAAGTCAGCGCCGCTAGCGAACCCTCGACCTGGAGCCGACACCATGCGCCTTCACCCCGCGCGCCCCCGCGGAATCCCCCTGCTCGCACTCACCGCCCTCGCCCTGACGACCGTCGGCCTCGCCGCGCCGGCGACCGCCGCGCCGCTGGCCACCACGCCGGAGGTCACCGCCGACGACGTCTGCACCGCGGATCCGTCCACGCGACCGGTCGACGTCTACGAGCTCACCGCCGTGGAGGACGCGGGCGTCGGCATCTGGGCGGGCGGCGGGCTCACCGTCACGACCGCGACCGAGCTCGAGGGTCGCGTCGTCGTGGGCGGGGACGCCGACCTCTCCGGGGCCGGGAGCCTCAACGTCGGGACCGCAGGGGGCGGCGGCTCGGCGATCACCCCGGCCGGCGGGACCGACATGCTCGTCGTCGGCGGCGACCTCGCGACCGCGACGAACACCCAGGTCGGCTTCCACGCCTCGAGCGGGGGCAACGTCGTCGTCGGCGGGAAGATCACCGGCGCGACCCCGAGCACCGAGAGCCGCAACGCGCCCGGCCGTCCGGGCACGGTCACGCAGGGCGTCGGCCGCGACGCCGCGCTGCGTCCCTACGTCGCGCTCCCCGGGCTCGTCACGGGCCTCGCGGCCGACGCCGCCGACGGCGCCGTCGCCGCCGCGCCCGAGGCCGGGGTGCTGACGGTCGAGGCCGGGGCGCGGTACACGCTCACGGCCGACCAGGCCTCCACCCTGACCACGCTGTACGTCACCGGGACCGGTCCGGTGCTCCTCACCGTCACCGGCGCCTCCGTGGACGTGTCGCGGCTGGAGCACGTCGAGTACGGCGGCGTGCGCGTCTACCAGGCCGCGCAGCACCTGTCGGCGCACTTCCTGTGGAGCTTCCCGGACGCGACCCGGGTGACGCTCGGCACGAACGACCAGTTCCCCGGGACCGTCGTCGTCCCGCGCACGGACGCGACCCTCACCGTCGCGACCTCGACCAACGGGCGCATCCTGTCGAACGGCGCCGTCTCCTACACCGGTGGCGCCGGGATCGAGCACCACAACTACCCGTTCGCCGGCCCGTGCGAGTCGACGCCGTTCGTCGAGGAGCCCAAGCCCGAGCCGTCGCCGGAGGGCCCGAACCCGGGCGAGGGCGTGACCACGCCGCCGACGACCGAGGAGACCCCGTCCACGGAGGAGCCGGGCGAGCCCACGGTGGAGGCGACCCCGGCCGCCGAGACCCCGGCGGCCAGCCCTGACGCGACCCCTGCGTCCGCCGAGGGCGACGACACGCCCGAGAGCGGCCTCGCCACGACGGGCACGTCGGTCGTCGTGCTGGGCGTGGTGGCCGCGCTGCTGCTCGCCGGGGGCGCGACGATCCTCGTCGTGGCACGTCGACGCGCGACGAGCTGACGCCTCGACCACGAGCACCGAGGGCCCGGCAGGCGAGACCTGCCGGGCCCTCGGCGTCCCGGCTCCGGCTCAGCTCTCCGCGCCGGCCGCGAGGGCCGGCTCGGGGGTGCCGAGGAGCGCGTGCCGCACGACCGCGGCCACCGCGGCGACCTGGTCCTCGACCGGGACCACGTCGGCGTCGGGGACGTGGACGAACCCGGCACGCCGCCCCGGCCCGGCGCCCCAGTGGTGCATGAGCGCGTAGAAGACGTCGTTGCACACGTAGGTCCCGGCGGTGCTCGACACCCCTGCAGGGACACCCGCCGTGCGGATCGCCGCGAGAGACGCCTTGAGCGGGAGCGTCGACCAGTACCCGACGGGCGCACCGGTGACGACGGGGACGTCGACGGGCTGCGCGCCTGCGTTGTCGGCGATCCGTGCGTCGCGCACGTTCACGGCAACCCGTTCGAGGCGGACGCCCGGCGCACTGCTCGCGAGGCCGAGCGCCACGACCACGTCGGGGTCGTGCTCGCGGATCGCGGCGTCGAGCACCGGCCACGCCCCCGCGAAGGTCACGGGGAGCCGGACGGCGACCACCCGATCGCCCACGAGCTCCTCCCCGCGCTCAGCGAGCCGCGAGGCGGTCTCCCACGACGGGTTCGCGACGGCGCCGTCGAACGGCTCGAACCCGCTGACGAGGACGGTCACGCCTCGTGCTCCTCGATCTCGGCCTGGACCTCGGCGTCGACCTCGGCACGCACCCGTGCCCAGAGCTCGTCGACCTGCTCCCGCAGCGCCTCGGGCGAGCCGGAACCGTCGAGGGTCACGTCCGCCGCGGCGAGGCGCGACGCGTCGTCGGCCTGGGCGGCGAGGCGGGCGCGGGCCTCGTCCTCGCTCAGCCCGCGACCCTCGACCATCCGGCCCACCCGGACGTCCGCGGGCGTGTGCACGACCACGACGCAGTGGAACCGCGCGGGGTCGCCCGTCTCGACGAGCAGCGGGATGTCGTGCACGACGACGGCCCGGGGGTCGGCCGCGCCGGCGGCGGCCTCGCGCTCGGCCGCGAGCCGGCGCACCTCCGGGTGGACGATCGCGTTGAGGCGCTCGCGCGCTGCGGCGTCGCCGAACACGACCCGGCCGAGCGCGGTCCGGTCGAGCGCGCCGCCACCGTCGAGGACGCCCGGCCCGAACGCCTCGACGACCTGGTCGAGGCCGACCGTCCCCGGCGCGACCGCGTCCCGGGAGAGCGCGTCGTAGTCCACGACGACGGCGCCGAGCTCGGCGAAGCGTGCGAGCGCGACGGACTTCCCCGCCGCGATTCCTCCGGTCAGGCCGATGCGAAACATGCGCCCCATCCTGCCAGCCGGTGGGCGACCTCGCGCCGGGACGGTCGACCTTCGCGCCGCGGCTCAGTCGTGCGCGCCCGTGCCACCTCTCGGCCGGTCGCCGGCGTGCGCACCGTCCGGCCGCTCCCCCGCGACGGCGCGCAGGAGCCGCAGGAGCTCGGCGCGCTCCGCGGGGTCGAGGCGCGCGAGGAGCGTGCCGGCGCTCGACGAGCGCTCCGCTCCTACCTGCGCGACGACCTCCCGCCCCCGCGGGGTGAGCGCGACGAGCGTCGCCCTCCGGTCGTGCGGGTCTGGGGTGCGCCGGACGAGCCCGGCCCGCTCGGCGTCGTCGACCTTGGACGTCACCGAGCGGGGCGCGACGTCCAGCGCCGACGCGACCGCGCCGAGCCGGCAGGGCTCGTCGCAGCGGGCGAGGAAGCGCAGCATCCGGTACTGGCCGGGGGTCGTCCCTGCCGGCTCGGCACGCTCGCTCGCCTCGCGCCGCACGCTCCGGAGCGCCGCGTGCAGGAGCGAGAGGAACTCGCCCGCCTCGTCCGTGGAGGTCAGGCCGCCCTCCGCGCCCCGCGCGGGGCGCGCGCTCGCATCGCTCGTCACGAGGCCGAGCGTACCGGGCGCGCGAGGTCTTGTGGAGTTTGCTCATTGTGAGTTAGACTCACTATCGCTCTCGCGCGAGCGGTCCTCGCGTCCGCCCCCAGCCGGCCGCGCTCGCCGGCCGCCACACCGCCGCAGACGACCGCGCCCCTCCCCCACCCAGGAGGCCCCATGTCTTTCACCTCACCCCTTCCCGGCTCCGGCGGCGGGCGCGGCATGCGCTCGTTCCGCCAGGACTCCTCCGTCGCGTCCCGTCGGCTGCACCGCGGCACGATCCGACGCGTCCTCACGTTCGCCCGGCCCTACCGGCGCCAGCTCGCGGCGTTCCTCGTGCTCATCTCGGTCGACGCCGCCGCGGGCGCGGCCACGCCGCTGCTGTTCCAGCGCATCATCGACGACGGCATCACGGCGGGCGACGTCGGCGTCGTCGTCGCGCTCTCCGCCGTCGCCGCCGGGCTGGCGGTGCTCTCGGGCGCGCTCGGCGTCGCCCAGCGGTGGTTCTCCTCGCGCATCGGCGAGGGCCTCATCGTCGACCTGCGCACCGCCGTCTTCGACCACGTGCAGCGCATGCCGCTCGCCTTCTTCAGCCGCACCCGGACCGGGGCGCTCGTCCAGCGGCTCAACGGCGACGTCCTCGGCGCCCAGCAGGCGTTCACGTCGACGCTCTCGAACGTCTTCTCGAACCTCCTCACCGTCGTGTTCGTCCTCGCCGCCATGCTCTCCATGTCCTGGCAGCTCACGCTCCTCGCCCTGACCCTGCTGCCCGCGTTCGTGCTGCCGGCCCGCTGGGTCGGCAAGCGCCTCGCCGCGATCACGCGCGAGAGCTACGAGCTCAACGCGGAGGCTGCGCAGACCATGAACGAACGGTTCAACGTCGCGGGCGCCCACCTCGTCAAGGTCTTCGGCGACCCCGCCCGCGAGTCGTCCCGGTTCGCCGACCAGGCGAGCCGCGTGCGCGACATCGGCGTGAAGCAGGCCATGTACGGCACGGTCTTCCGCGTCGGCCTCACCGTCGTCGCCTCCGTCGCCGTCGCGATCGTCTACGGGCTCGGCGGCGTCATGGCGATCTCGGGCTCGCTGACGGTCGGCACCGTCGTCGCGCTCACCGCCTACCTCGGGCGCCTCTACGGCCCCCTGACGGCCATGTCCAACGTCCAGGTGGACGTCATGACCGCGCTCGTCAGCTTCGAGCGCGTGCTCGAGGTGCTCGACCTCGAGCCCACCGTCACCGACGCGCCCGACGCCGACGACCTCGCCGACGACATCGAGCGGCACGGCGCGAGCCTCGAGCTCGACGGGGTGACGTTCCGCTACCCCAGCGCCTCGGAGGTCTCCCTCGCCTCGCTCGAGTCCGTCGCCGTCGAGGGGACCGACCCCACGACCGACACCCTGCGCGACGTCACCTTCGCGGTCCCCGCGGGGGCGATGGTCGCGCTCGTGGGCTCGTCCGGCGCGGGCAAGACGACCGTGTCACAGCTCGTCACCCGCATGTACGACCCGACCTCCGGGCACGTGCGGATCGCCGGGCGCGACCTGCGGGACGTCACGCAGGAGAGCCTCCACGACGCCGTCGGCGTGGTCACGCAGGAGGCGCACCTCTTCCACGACTCGATCGCCGAGAACCTCCGGTACGCCAAGCCCGACGCGACCGACGCCGAGCTCGAGGCCGCGCTGCGGCGCGCGCACGTGTGGGACGTCGTTGCCGCGCTGCCGTCGGGGCTCGACACCGTCGTCGGCGACCGGGGATACCGCATGTCCGGCGGAGAGCGCCAGCGCCTCGCCATCGCGCGCGTCTTCCTCAAGGCGCCGCAGCTCGTCGTCCTCGACGAGGCGACGGCCCACCTCGACTCCGGTTCCGAGGCCGCCGTCCAGGCCGCTCTCGCCGAGGCGCTGCGCGGGCGCACGTCGCTCGTCATCGCGCACCGGCTCTCCACGGTGCGCGAGGCGGACCTCATCGTCGTCCTCGACGCGGGGCACGTGGTCGAGACGGGCACGCACACCGAGCTGCTCGCCCGCGACGGGCGCTACGCCGAGCTCTACCGGACGCAGTTCGCGGACAGGCCCACGCCGTCGGACCTCGACCCGACCACCGCGCCGGCCGAGCCGGTGACCGCCACGGCCTGACGGCCCGGATCGCCCACCAGGCGATCCCGGACCGCCGAACAGGTGTTCCCGGCTCGTCCACGGCCGCTGACGGACCAGGACCACCTGTTCGGCACGGTCCCTGTACGTCGGGAACGGCGAATGGCCCGCCACCCTGGGGGTGGCGGGCCATTCTGCGACCTGCGACGTCTCCGCCGGAGCGGCGGAGGGCGTCAGGAGATCAGTTGCCGGTGAGCTTCTCGCGGAGCGCGGCGAGCGCCTCGTCCGACGCGAGCGTGCCCGTGGCCTCGGCGGCCGGGGCCGACGAGTAGGACGTGCTGCTCGAGGACGACGAGCTCGAGGAGCCCGAGTCGCCCGACGCGGCGTCGAAGTCGGCCTTGACGGCCTCGGCGACCTGCTTGCGGTGCGCCTCCCAGCGCTCGTGGGCCTTGGCGTACTCCGCCTCCCAGGCCTCGCGCTGCGTCTCGAAGCCCTCGAGCCACTCGTTGGTCTCCGGGTCGAAGCCCTCGGGGTACTTGTAGTTCCCCTGCTCATCGTACTCGGCCGCCATGCCGTAGAGCGCGGGGTCGAAGTCGTCCGACTCCGGGTCCACGCCCTCGTTGGCCTGCTTGAGCGAGAGCGAGATGCGACGACGCTCGAGGTCGATGTCGATGACCTTGACGAAGACCTCGTCACCGACGTTGACGACCTGCTCCGGCAGCTCGACGTGGCGCACGGCCAGCTCCGAGATGTGCACGAGGCCCTCGATGCCGTCCTCGACGCGCACGAACGCACCGAACGGGACGAGCTTGGTGACCTTGCCCGGGACGACCTGACCGATCGCGTGGGTCCGGGCGAACGTCTGCCACGGGTCCTCCTGCGTCGCCTTCAGCGACAGCGAGACGCGCTCGCGGTCGAAGTCGACGTCCAGGACCTCGACCGTGACCTCCTGGCCGACCTCGACGACCTCGGAGGGGTGGTCGATGTGCTTCCAGGACAGCTCGGAGACGTGCACGAGGCCGTCGACGCCGCCGAGGTCCACGAACGCACCGAAGTTGACGATCGAGGAGACGACACCGGGGCGCACCTGGCCCTTCTGCAGGGTCTGCAGGAAGGTGGAGCGGACCTCGGACTGCGTCTGCTCGAGCCAGGCACGGCGCGAGAGGACGACGTTGTTGCGGTTCTTGTCGAGCTCGATGATCTTCGCCTCGATCTCCTTGCCGACGTACGGCTGGAGGTCGCGGACGCGACGCATCTCCACGAGGGAGGCCGGGAGGAAGCCGCGGAGGCCGATGTCGAGGATGAGACCACCCTTGACGACCTCGATGACGGTGCCGGTGACGACGCCGTCCTCCTCCTTGATCTTCTCGATCGTGCCCCAGGCGCGCTCGTACTGGGCGCGCTTCTTGGACAGGATCAGACGGCCTTCCTTGTCCTCCTTCTGGAGGACGAGGGCCTCGACCGCGTCGCCGACGTTGACGACCTCACCGGGGTCCACGTCGTGCTTGATGGACAGCTCGCGGGAGGGGATGACGCCCTCGGTCTTGTAGCCGATGTCGAGGAGGACCTCGTCGCGGTCCACCTTGACGATCGTGCCTTCGACGATGTCGCCGTCGTTGAAGTACTTGATGGTCGCGTCAACGGCGGCGAGGAAGTCCTCCTCGGTGCCGATGTCGTTGACGGCAACCTGGGGTGCGGACTTCGCGGGGGTAGAGATGGTCATTGAGTTCGATGCTCCGATGCGGACAGGTGTAGTCGAGCGGGTAGGGTTCTCGGCGCGCCGCTGCCGCTGGTCCGTGGACCGGGTGACGCCATGGTCGGCGTCGTGGTCCGGGACGAAGGCAGGCGCAACGCACCGCCGTCCACCTTATCCGGGTGTCACCCCGGTGGTCAACGCGACGACCGAGACCCCCCCGCCGTCCGCCCGGGTCGCGTCAGGCGAGCACGCGCGCGACGCGCAGCAGCTCCTCGGGCACGCGCTTGGGCCGGCCGGCGACCTCCGCGAGCGGCACGAGCTCGACGCGCTCGCCCCGCAGCGCCGTCATCACGCCCGACGTCCCCGCGCTCACCGCGTCGACGGCCGCGACCCCGAACCGGCTCCCGAGGATCCGGTCGGTCGGCGTCGGCTCCCCGCCGCGCTGCACGTGCCCGAGGACCGTGAGCCGCGTGTCGAACCCCGTGCGCTCCGCGATCTCCGCGCTCACCCGCTCGCCGATCGACCCCGCGACGATCTCGCCGAAGCGGCCGAGCTGCTGCGTGAACTCCATCGACGACCCCTCGCGCGGGACCGCGCCCTCCGCGACGACGACGATCGAGAAGTTCGCGTGCGCCCGGTGCCGGTGCCGCAGGAACTTCACGAGCTGGTCGATGTCGAAGGGCTCCTCGGGAGCGAGGACGACCTCGGCGCCGCCCGCGATGCCCGCGTTGACCGCGATCCACCCGGCGTGGCGGCCCATGACCTCGACCACCATGACGCGGTTGTGGCTCTCCGCCGTCGTGTGCACACGGTCGAGGGCCTCGGTCGCGATGTTCACCGCGGTGTGGAACCCGATCGACAGGTCCGTCCCCTCGACGTCGTTGTCGATCGTCTTGGGGATCGCGACGATCTTGACGCCCGCCTCGGCGACGCGGCTCGCGGCGTGCAGCGTGCCGTCGCCGCCGATGCAGATGAGGGCGTCGAGGTGCTCGGCCTCGACCGTCGCGAGGACGGCGTCCATGCTGCCGTCCTCCTCGCGCGGGTGGAACCGCGCGGTGCCCAGCAGCGTCCCGCCGACCGGCAGCACGTTGCGGATGTCCTGGCGCCCGAGCGGGTGCACGTCGCCGTCGACCACGCCGCGCCACCCGTTGCGGAAGCCGATGATGGTGTGCCCGTACTCCCCCGTCCCCTGCTTGACCACGGCCCGGATCGCCGCGTTCAGGCCGGGGCAGTCGCCTCCGCCGGTGAGAAGTCCGATGCGCACCTGTTTCCTCCGTCTCGTCGTCGCGTCGCGCGTCCTCGCGCGCGTGCCCGGCGTCGACGGAGGTGCCGACCTCCGCGGCACCGCGTCGCCCTCAACCCTAGTCAACCCCGCGGCGTGGGTCACGGCCCGTCCCGGTCCTCGGGCACGCCGGCGACCAAGGTCCCGCCCGTCCGGGCCGTGCGGCGCCCCACGGTGCCCGGAAGCGGCGACGCCCGGGAGAATGGCCGGCATGAGCGCGACCCCCGCCCCCGTGCCGCCGCAGGTCCCGGTCCCGGACGTCACCCCGCCCGGCCCGACGGCCGACGCCGGCTACCGGGACGTGCCCGCCGCCGAGGGCGGCCGCGCCGGGCGCGGGTGGTGGGACGCGAACGCCGCCGAGTACCTCGACGAGCACGGCGCGTTCCTCGGCGCGGCGGACTTCTGCTGGTGCCCGGAGGGGCTGCGCGAGCGGGACGCGCACCTGCTCGGCGACGTGGCCGGTCTCCGCGTCCTCGAGGTCGGGGCGGGGGCTGCCCAGTGCTCGCGCTGGCTCGTCGCGCAGGGTGCCCGCGCGGTCGCGACGGACGTCTCGCGGGGCATGCTCGCCGCGGGGAAGGCGCTCGACCGGGCGACGGGCGTCCGGGTGCCGGCCGTCCAGGCCGACGCGCGCCGCCTGCCGTTCGCGGACGACACGTTCGACGTCGCGTTCACGTCGTTCGGCGCGATCCCGTTCGTCCCCGACGCGGAGGCCGTCCACCGCGAGGTCGCCCGGGTGCTCCGGCCGGGCGGCACGTGGACGTTCTCCGTCACGCACCCCACGCGGTGGGCCTTCCCCGACGACCCGAGCGCGCACGGGCTCACCGCGAACCGCTCCTACTTCGACCGGCGGCCGTACGTCGAGACGGACGACGCCGGCCGCGTCGTCTACGCGGAGTACCACCGCACGCTGGGCGACCACGTACGCGAGGTGGTCGCCGCAGGGCTGGAGCTGCGCGACGTCGTCGAGCCCGAGTGGCCGGCCGCCAACACCGAGGTGTGGGGCGGCTGGGGGCCAGTCCGCGGCGCCTACCTGCCCGGGACGGCGATCTTCCGCACGCGCCTCCCGGGCTGACGAGCCCGGGTCAGTGCCCCGCGTCGTGCCACGTCGCGCCCACGCCGACCGACACGTCCAGCGGCACGTCGAGGTCCGCCGCCGCGCCCATCTGCGTGCGCAGCACGTCCTCGACGGCGTCGCGCTCGCCCGGGGCGACCTCGACCACGAGCTCGTCGTGCACCTGCAGGAGCAGCCGCGAGCGCAGCCCGCGCTCGTCGATCGCCCGCTGGACGCCCAGCATCGCGACCTTGATGATGTCGGCCGCGCTGCCCTGGATGGGTGCGTTGAGGGCCATGCGCTCCGCCATCTGGCGACGCTGCCGGTTGTCGCTCGTGAGGTCGGGCAGGTACCGGCGGCGCCCGAGGATGGTCGCCGTGTATCCCGTGGCGCGCGCCTCGTCGACGACGCCCGTGAGGTAGTCGCGCACGCCGCCGAAGCGCTCGAAGTAGTCGTCCATGAGCTTCTGCGCCTCGCCCACCTCGATGGTGAGCTGCTGGGAGAGCCCGAACGCCGAGAGACCGTACGCCAGCCCGTAGGACATCGCCTTGATCTTCGCGCGCATCGCGGGCGTGACCTCGGCGGCCGGCACCTCGAACACCCGTGAGCCGACGTAGGAGTGCAGGTCCTCGCCGGACCGGAACGCCTCGATGAGCCCCTCGTCGCCCGAGAGGTGCGCCATGATGCGCATCTCGATCTGGCTGTAGTCGGCGGTCACGAGCGTCTCGTAGCCCTCGCCGACCACGAACGCGCGCCGGATGCGCCGGCCCGCCTCCGTGCGGATCGGGATGTTCTGCAGGTTCGGGTCGGTCGAGCTGAGGCGTCCCGTCGCCGCGATGGTCTGCTGGAACGTCGTGTGGATGCGCCCGTCGTCCGCGACGGACTTGAGCAGCCCCTCCACCGTCTGGCGCAAGCGCGAGGCGTCGCGGTGCGCGAGCAGGTGCTCGAGGAACGGGTGCTGCGTCTTGACGAAGAGGTCCGCGAGCGCCGACGCGTCGGTCGTGTAGCCCGTCTTGATCTTCTTCGTCTTGGGCATCCCGAGCTGGTCGAACAGCACCTCCTGGAGCTGCTTGGGCGAGCCCAGGTTCACCTCGCGCCCGATGACCGCGTACGCCTCCGAGGCGGCGGTCGCGACGAGGTCGCCGAAGTGCTGCTCGAGCTCGCGCAGGTACTCGACGTCGGCCGCGATGCCGCGCTGCTCCATGCGCGCGAGCACCTGGGAGAGCGGGAGCTCCAGGTCGGCCAGGAGCGTGGTGGCGTCGCGGTCCTCGAGCTCGCCCGCGAGGACGTCGCCGAGCTGGGCGACGGCGAGCGCGCGCACGGCGTCGCGCTCCTGCTCACCGTTCCCGTCGAGCGAGAGGTCGAGCGCGCCCTGGACGTCGTTGCCGGCCTCCGTGTCGGGGCGCAGCTCGCGGTGCAGGTGGCGCACCACGAGGTCGCCCAGGTCGTAGCCGCGCTGGTCCGGGTGGCACAGGTAGGCGGCGAGCTCGGTGTCGAACGTGACGCCCGCGAGGTCGTAGCCGCGCGCCGCGAGCTCGTGCCACGCGGACTTGGCGCCGTGCACGACCTTGGGCCGCTCCGGGTCGGCGAGCCAGGCGGCGAGCGCCTCGTCGTCGGCGCCCGCCACGTCGGCGAGCTCGAGCGCGACGGCCGCCCCGGCGTCGTCGGACACCGCGAGCGCCCAGGCGTCCCCGCCGCCGGGCACCGCCTTGCCGGCCACCTCGATCCCGAGGCGCCGGGCGCCGTGCTCGGCGAGCCACGCACCGAGCCCGCCGGGCAGCACGTCGGCGAGCTCGACGTCGAACCCGGCCTCCGTCTCGACCTCGCCCTCGGGGGCGATCGCGAAGAGCCGGTCGCGCAGGGCGCGGAACTCCAGGGCGTCGAGCACGCGGTGGGCCGCCTCGCGGTCCCACGGGCGCGTCGCGAGGTCGTCGGGGCCGACGGGCAGCTCGAGGTCGCGCAGGAGCGCGTTGAGCTGCCGGTTGAGGCGGACCTGGTCGAGGTGCGCGCGCAGGTTCTCCCCCGCCTTGCCCTTGATCTCGTCGGCGTGGTCCAGCAGGCCGTCGAGGTCGCCGTACGCGGTGATCCACTTGGCGGCCGTCTTGGGACCGACGCCCGGGATTCCCGGCAGGTTGTCCGACGTCTCCCCGACGAGGGCGGCGAGGTCCGGGTATCGCTCGGGCGGCACGCCGTACTTCTCGACGACGGCGGCGCTGTCCATGCGCGCGAGCTCCGAGACGCCCTTCTTCGGGTAGAGCACCGTGACGTCGGGGCCGACGAGCTGGAACGAGTCGCGGTCGCCCGAGCAGACGAGGACCTCCATCCCGGCGTCCGCGCCCTGGGTGGCGAGCGTCGCGAAGATGTCGTCCGCCTCGTAGCCCTCGCGCTCGAGCGTCGGGATGTGCAGCGTCTCGAGGATCTCCTTGATGAGCGGGACCTGGCCGCGGAACGGCTCGGGCGAGGACTCGCGCGTCCCCTTGTAGCTCGGGAGGATCTCGGTGCGGAACGACTGGCGCCCCGCGTCGAACGCGACCGCGACGTGCGTCGGCTCCTCGTCCCGCAGGAGGTTGATGAGCATCGACGTGAAGCCGTACACCGCGTTCGTGTGCTGCCCCGTGGTCGTCGAGAAGTTCTCCGCCGGGAGCGCGAAGAACGCCCGGTAGGCCATGGAGTGTCCGTCGATGAGCAGGAGGCGAGGTCGCGCGGAGGTCGTCACGGGTGCCAACCTACAGTCCATGACCGACACGCACGGCCCCGACCGGACCACCGACCCCACCGCGCCCGCGCCCGCCGCCACAGGCGCGCCCGAGGCCCCGCGCCACGCCTACGAGGCCATGGGCCTGCGCACCGCGGGCACGCTCATCGAGCGCATGGGCATCGAGCTGGAGGACGTGAGCGCCGACCGGGTCACCGCCCGCATGCCCGTCGCGGGCAACACCCAGCCCGCCGGTCTCCTGCACGGGGGTGCGTCGGTCGTGCTCGCCGAGACGCTCGGCTCGATCGCCGCCCAGCTCCACGGCGGACAGGGGCGTGCCGCGGTGGGGATCGAGGTCAACGCGACGCACCACCGCGGGGTGCGCGACGGCTGGGTCCACGGGGAGGCCGTCGCGGTCCACCGGGGCCGCACGACGGCGAGCTACGAGATCGTGGTGTCCGACGACGAGGGTCGTCGCGTGTGCACGGCGCGCCTCACGTGCATGATCCTCAGCCTGGACTGACCACGACGTCGCGGGCGTCCGCCCGCCGGGTGCGCCCGGCAGGCGGGCGGCCGCCGGCTCAGCCGGGCAGGGTCTCGCGGGCCTCGACCGGGGTCACGACGCCGCTGCGGCTGCGGTACTCCGCCTGGAACTCGCGCAGGTCGACCGGTCCGGACATCGTCTCGGTCCGGGCGCGACGACGGCGCGCGATGAGGTCCTCCAGGGACCGGGCGCCCCGGCGGGTGGGCGTGAGGTCGGCCGCGAGGCGGCGCTGCAGCACCGCGGTCGACACGACGCGGTGGCCCGCGACGGGGCCGAAGCCGAGGCGCGCGAGGAAGCGCTGGACGCCGCGCGAGCCGGGGATCGGGACCGAGTAGACGTGCGTCGCGCCGGCGCCGGCGGCGAGGTCGGCCGTGGCGCTGAGCAGCGCGTGACCCACGCCGCGTCGGCGGGCGTCCTCGCCGACGTAGACGGCCTCGACGTACAGGCTCGGCTCGTCGGCGAACAAGTGCGGGTCGAGCACGCGCGCCAGCACGAACCCGACGGGGCGGCCGTCGTGCAGGGCGACGAGGACGTTGCCGCCCGGCAGCGTCAGCAGCACCGACAGGTGCCGGACCAGACGGTCCTCGTCGGGCGCGCAGATCTGGGCCCCGGACGCCGACTCGCGTCGAGCCTCCGAGCACAGCACAGCGATCCCCGGCAGGTCGTCACCGACCGCGGGCCTGACCTCCACTGCTGGGCGCACCGCGCTCCTCCTCGTTCGCACCGTGGGACCGACGGCACCGAGGGACGTGGGGGGTGAGATGGTTCCACGTCGCTCGGACGGCGCCGTCGGCCGTCGACTGAGCACTACGTGGCGACCGCGTGTCCACCGCCCCGGGAACTACTGGACGCCAGTCCAAGACGATAGCCCGCCCGGGGCGCCGTGACAAAGGTCCTGCTCAGGACACCCGGCCACGGCCGATCGGTCGCCGATGCGGGCTCAGGCGCCGCCGACCTGCTCGATGACGGCGTCCGCGACCTCGCGCATGGTGAGGCGGCGGTCCATGGACGTCTTCTGGATCCAGCGGAACGACTCCGGCTCCGACAGGCCCATCTTGGTCATGAGCAGGCCCTTGGCACGGTCCACGCGCTTGCGCGTCTCGAACCGCTCCGCCAGGTCCGCGACCTCGGACTCGAGCGCCGTGATCTGCGAGTAGCGCGAGATCGCGATCTCGACCGCGGGCAGCAGGTCCGCCGGCGTGAACGGCTTGACGACGTAGGCCATGGCCCCGGCGTCGCGCGCCCGCTCGACGAGCTCCGCCTGCGAGAACGCCGTCAGCAGGACGACCGGCGCGGCGTGCGCCTTGCCGATCTGCTCCGCGGCGGAGATGCCGTCGAGCTCGGGCATCTTCACGTCCATGACGACGACGTCGGGCTTGAGCTCGAGCGCCAGCTTCACCGCCGTCGCGCCGTCACCGGCCTCGCCGACGACATCGAACCCGGCGTCGCGCAGCGTCTCGACCACGTCGAGACGGATCAGGGCCTCGTCCTCGGCGACGACCGCGCGGCGCGCGGGACGGCCCGACGGGGCGGGGGTCGCGGCGGGCTCGGGCTCGATCATCGGGGGCAGGTCGAGCGGCTGCTTGTCCTCGGGCTGCGCTGTCTGGTCACTCACGGGGTTCACTGTAGTGCGCCGTACCCCCTGCCGCCCCCGCGTTTCGCCCTCGGAGGAGTGTGATTCTCGTGAAGGCGGGCACGTGTGGTTCGATGGTGCACGCGCTGCGGACCCGGTGACCGGCCCCGCCGCGCACCGCCCCGGTAGCCCAACCGGCAGAGGCGTTCGGCTCAAACCCGATCCAGTGTGGGTTCGAATCCCACCCGGGGCACCCTCTACCTCCTGACCTCGTCCCGGCGTCGTGACGCGCAGGAAACCGCAGGAAACACTCGCGACACACCCCGCTCGTACCGTCCGGAGCAGGGCGCGTGGCCGTGCGTCCGGGTGGGAGGTGGGCGTGCTCGAGCACGTGGACCCGTTCGTGGGCACGGGTGTGACCGATCTCCCGGCGCCGACCGGCCTCGCCGCGACGTGGTGGTCCCCCAAGCCGCTCGTGGGCAACACCCACCCCGGAGCCACCCATCCGCTCGGGATGGTCTCGGCGTGCGCCTACTCGGGCGCCTACCCCACGGGGTACGGCCGGTACGACCTCGGCACCGAGGGCGTACCTCCCACGCTGTTCGACCACCCGGTCGCGTCGGGCCTCACGCACTTCCAGCAGTCCGGCACGGGCGCGATCCGCAAGTACTACAACTACGTGCGGGTGACGCCCATGCTCGAGCCGCTCGACGCGCTCGGCCGGCACTGGGACCTGCTCGACGAGGAGGCCTCCCCCGGCTACTACGCCGCCACGCTCGGCAACGGGGTCCGGTGCGAGGTCACGGTCGGCCCCAAGAGCGCGGTCCACCGCTACACCTTCCCCGCGCACCCGGACGCGCGCCTCGTCGTCGACCTCTCGCTCGGCGGCCTGGCGATCCCGTACGGCACGACCGTCCCGCTCCGCGCCCACCTCGCGACGCTGGGCCCCGGGACGGCGGCCGGGGAGATCGTCGTCGAGGGCGCGCCGCTCGCCGTCCACCTCGAGTGCGACGCGCACCCGTGGCGGCAGATGCTCTGGTACGACCGCCGCCTCATGCCGGGCAGCACCCGCCTGGACTTCGCGGACATCCGGCCGACGACGCTGCGCCCCTTCGGCCTCCTCTGGGCGGGCCCGACGACGGCCGGTCAGGTCGTCGAGGTCCGGCTCGGCTTCTCGCTGCGCGGGCCCGAGCAGGCGCACGCTAACCTCCGCGCGGACTGCGGCCCCGGCCCCGCGGCCTTCGCCGCCCGGCACGAGAGCACCACGACAACGTGGGCGCAGCACCTCGACCGGATCGAGGTCGAGTGCCCGGACCCGGCACGCCGCACGGTCTTCGCGACGGCCCTGTACCACGCGCTGCTCAAGCCCTGCCTCGCCCCGGACGAGAGCCCCTTCTGGCCCGGCGACACGCCGTTCGCCTTCGACGTGTCGACGATGTGGGACATCTACCGGACCCAGCTCCCGCTCCTCACGACCTTCTGGCCGGAGCGCGCCGTCGAGCTCGCGACCGCGCTCCTGCACGTCTGCGAGGTGGAGGGGAACTTCCCGATCGGGTACCGGATGGCGCGCGGGGCCGACCGCTTCTCGCGCCAGGCGAGCGCGCTCGCGCACACGTTCCTCGCCGACCTGTGCGCCATCGACGAGCCGGGCATCGACTGGGACTGGGCGCTCGTGCACCTGCACGCCGACCTGCGCCGGACCTACGGCGAGGACTACCTCCTGCACGGTGTCGCGCACCCGATCAGCCACACGCTCGACCTCGCGTTCGGCTACTGGTGCACCGCGCTCGTCGCGCGCCGCGTCGGCGACCACACGCTCGCCGACGAGCTCACGCGGCACGCCCGCGGGTGGGTGAACGCCTTCGATCCCGCCACCGGGCTGCTGCACGACTCGACCTTCTACGAGGGCGGCCGGTGGAACTACTCCTTCCGCCTCGTGCACGACATGGCGGCGCGGATCGCGCTCGCGGGCGGCGACGACGCGTTCGTCGCGCTCCTCGACCGGTTCTTCGGCGTCGGCGCACCGGCCGTGACGCAGCCGGGCGAGCGGCCGTCCGTGGCCGAGATGACCGCCGGGTACGCGCTGAACCGCTTCGAAGGGCTGAACAACGAGCCCGACATGGAGGCGCCGTGGGCCTACCACTACGCCGGGCGTCCCGACCGGACCGCCGAGGTCGTGCACGCGGCGGTCCACCAGCGCTTCGGCACCGGGCCGGGCGGCCTGCCCGGCAACGACGACTCGGGCGCGCTGAGCTCGTGGTACGTCTGGGCGTCGCTCGGCCTGTTCCCGGTCGCCGGGCAAGGGATCTTCCTCGTCAGCGTGCCGTCGTTCGTCGAGTCCCGCCTCCGCGTCCCCGGTGGGACGCTCACGATCGAGACCACCGGCTTCGTCGAGCCCGGCCCGCGCACGCCGCCGCAGCACGTGCGCGCCGCGTGGCTCGACGGCCGTCCGCTCGACCGGACCTGGCTCCCCGCGACGCGCGTGCGCCGCGGCGGGCGCCTCGTCCTCGAGCTCGGGAAGCACCCCACGGACTGGGGCACCGCACCCGAGCACCGGCCTCCGTCGTACCCCGACGGGAGCCCCGCACGCCACCCGACCGACCAGACCTCGGAGACGTCATGACCATCACGCCGCGCCAGACGCCCACCCGCCGCCTCGTCGTCGTCGTCCGCGCCGACCCCGTGATCTGCGGCCACTCGGGCGAGGCCCGCAACCTCGCCGAGGCCGCGCTGCACCGTGGGTTCACGGACGTGCGGATCGTGACCTGGCCGGTCGAGCGCCTCGAGGCCGCCGGGCTCCCGCTCAAGCCGCTCGACTCCGTCCTGCCCTACAGCGCGGGCATCACGGTCGAGCGGCCGGGTCCCGTCGGCGACTACAAGGTGCCCGACGGCCGATACCTCGCCGGGCTCACCGGCCGCCTCGTCGAGCTCTTCACCGACGGCGTGCCCACGGTCTGCCTCTCGTTGTACCTCAGCCCGCACACGACCGCGGTGACCGACGCCGTGCGCGTGGCACGCAGCACGGGCCTGCCCGTCGAGGTCGCCACGATCGCCGAGGCGGTCGGCTCCGACGTGACGAACGTCGTCCGCTCGTGCGTCGAGGACGGCCGCTTCGGAGCCGCCGCGCACGTCCTGTCCGGGTACCTGGCCAGCGACCTGTGCGTCACCGTCTCCCGGTACACGCGCGACCTCGTGGTGGCGTGCGCCCAGGAGATCGACGACCGGCACGGGACCTTCTTCGCGGAGCAGTGCGCCGAGCGCGTGCAGGTCTCGTACCCGGCGATCGACACCAGCGCGTACACCGGTCTCGATCCGGCGGTCACGCGCGACGTGCTCGCCGGACGCGGTCTGGACGACCGCCCGTACGTGCTCTTCCTGTCCCGTCTCGCCGCCGCGAAGGGCGTCGACGACCTGATCGACGGGTTCACGCTGTCCGCCCGCGCCGCGGGCGCCCGCCTCGTCGTCGCGGGCCGCGGTCCGGCCGAGGCCGACCTGCGTGCGCGCGCCGCCGCGAGCGGCGCGGCCGACCGGATCGTGTTCCTCGACGACGCCGACGACGCCACCAAGCCGCACCTCATGGCCGGCAGCGCCGCGTTCGTCCTCCCGAGCAAGCCACGCCCGGAGTTCGTCGAGACGTTCGGCATCGCCCTCGCCGAGGCGATGCTCTCCGGCGGGGGGCCGGTGATCACCACGGACACCGGTGGCATCGGCGAGGCCGTCGGTCCGCACGCGACGATCGTCCCGACGCACTCCCCTGCCGCCGTCGCGCACGCCCTCGACGAGGCGCTCTCCCTCGACGCCCCGGCGCGACAGGCGCGCGCCGGCGCGGCCCGGACGTACGCGTCGCAGTTCGACCGGGCCGCCGTCCTCGACGCGATGCTCGCCCGACTCGTGGCGTCGCCCACCGCGCCCCGGTGGGTCACGGACCAGCGGCCGGTGCGCGCGTGAGGTCCGGCGTCGGGCGGGACGGCGCCGGACCGTACCGCGCGACCAACGTCCGGAACGCCTCCGCGGCGACCGTGCGCGCACCGGCGCGGTCGCCGTCGTGCAGCACGGCGTCGGACGCGAGGGCCAGCTCGTCGGCCACGAGCCGAGCGAGCGGTCCCGGAACGGCGCCCGCACCCATCTCGCGCGACACGGCCTTGAGCGCGACGAGGTCCGACGCGGCACGCACCACGCTCGCCGAGGCCTCGCCCTCGGCGAGCAGGGTCGCCAGGTCCATCGGGGGGACCGCCTCGGGGCGAACCCGGAGCCAGCGCAGCGTCGCCGCCGGGCGCACGGCGTAGAACACCTCCTTGAGCGGCACCTCGGGGTCCGACCACCAGCGCTCCCGCTGCCCCCGTGCGACGTGCAGGTAGTGGCGCCGCAGCGCGGAACGGTCGACGACGTGCTCCGCGAGCGCGAGCAGCTCCGCCCGGAACGCGTCGTCGGCGCGGTACACGATCGGCGAGCGCACCCACTCCAGCAGCGTCGCGTTGCCCCGCACAAGGAGCCGCACCGCCTTGAGCAGGTCCCAGCCGTTCACGTCGAGCACGGCGTCGAGCGGCGTCTCGACGACGTCGCGCCGCGGCCACGGGTCCAGGTAGTCCGCCACCGGCCGCACGTAGACGAACCGGCAGTCGTAGTCCGAGTCCGGCGACGGGAACCCCCACGCACGGCTCCCGCTCTCCACCGCGAGCGGTATGGCGACCTGCTCGTCGCGCACGACGGCGTCCAGCCGCGCGTCGACCCGACGCACGACCGCAGGGTCCAGGGAGTCCGGCACGGCACGCATCCCGCGAGGGTAGGAGCACCGGAGCGTCCGTGTCGTGGTCTTTCCACCGACGGGTCGCTCGCGCGCGCGGTGGCCGCGGTGCTCGACGGCGAGACGCCGGACGGCGGCGCCCCTGCGAGAGGGGCGCCGCCGTCCGGCGTCGTGCGCGGTCTACGCCCTCACGGGCGCGACGGTGTCAGGCGCGCGTGTCGGAGTGGTCGCCGATCTTGTGCACGAGGATCGAGTTCGTCGTGCCCGGCTGGCCCACGGGGGCGCCGGAGACGACGACCACGAGGTCGCCGACCTCGGCGAGGCCGTTGGCCTGCAGGGTCGTGTCGACCTGGCCGACCATCGCGTCGGTGTTCTCCACCTCGGGCACCTGGTACGTCTGGGTGCCCCACGTGAGCGACAGGACGTTGCGCACGTGCTCGCGCGGCGTGAAGGCGAGCAGCGGGATCGACGAGCGCAGGCGCGACATGCGACGCGCCGAGTCGCCCGACTGGGTGAACGTCGCGAGGTACTTCGCGCCGAGGATCTCACCGATCTCGGCGGCGGCACGCGTGATGGCGCCACCGCGCGTGTGCGGGGTCGAGCCGAGCGGCGCGATGCGCTCGCGGCCGGCCTCCTCCGTCGCCTCGATGATGCGGGCCATGGTCTCGACCGTCAGGATCGGGTACTCGCCCACGCTGGTCTCGCCCGAGAGCATGACCGCGTCGGCGCCGTCGAGGACGGCGTTGGCGCAGTCGGACGCCTCGGCGCGCGTCGGGCGCGGCGAGTTCGTCATGGACTCGAGCACCTGCGTCGCGACGATGACGGGCTTCGCGTTGCGACGCGCGAGCTCGACGATGCGCTTCTGGACGAGCGGCACCTGCTCCAGCGGGAGCTCGACCGCGAGGTCGCCGCGGGCGACCATGACGCCGTCGAACGCGTCGACGATCTCGGCGAGGTTCTCCACGGCCTGCGGCTTCTCGATCTTCGCGACGACGGGGACCGTGCGGCCCTCCTCGTCCATGATCCGCTTGACGTCCTCGAAGTCCTTCGCGGACCGCACGAACGACAGCGCGATGATGTCCGCGCCGAGCTTGAGGGCCCAGCGCAGGTCGTCCTGGTCCTTCTCGGACAGCGCCGGCACGGAGACCGCGACGCCCGGGAGGTTCAGGCCCTTGTTGTTCGACACCGGGCCGGCGACCTCGACCCGCGTGACGACGCGCGGGCCCTCGACGGCAGTGACGCGGACGAGCACCTTGCCGTCGTCGATGAGGATCGGGTCGCCGACGCGCGCGTCGCCCGGCAGACCCTTGTGCGTCGTGGAGACGAGCTCCTTGGTGCCGACGACGTCCTCGGTCGTGATCGTGAAGGTGTCACCCTCCTCGAGCCAGTGCTTCTCGTCGCCGCCGAAGCGGCCCAGGCGGATCTTCGGCCCCTGGAGGTCGACGAGCACCGCGACGGAGCGGCCCGACTCGGCGGCGGCCTCGCGCACGCCGTGGTAGACGGCCGCGTGCTCCTCGGCGCTGCCGTGGCTGCGGTTGATCCGCGCCACGTCCATCCCGGCGTCGACGAGCGCGCGGAGCTGCTCCTTCGACTCGGTCGCGGGTCCGATGGTGCAGACGATCTTTGCTCTGCGCATATCTCCAGCCTCTAGTCTTCCGACCGGCCGGGAGCCGGTCGTCGCGGGGTGCCCCTCCCTAGGATGCCCCGCTCATCGTCCCGGCGCCGGACACCCGGCGCCGGGGTGCACGTCAAGCGCGCAAGGACACGGTGTTCGCGCGCACAGGCGCGGGCAGCTCGGTCCCTCCCTGAAGGTAGGCGTCGACGGACGCCGCCGCCGCCCGACCTTCGGCGATCGCCCACACGATCAGCGACTGCCCACGACCCGCGTCGCCGGCCACGAAGACCCCGGGCAGCGACGACGCGAAGTCGTCGCCGCGCGCCACGAGGCCGCGGCCCGTGAGGTCCGCGCCCGCCTGGGTCGTGATGGTCGCCGTCTCCGGCCCGGTGAAGCCCATCGCGACGAGCACGAGGTCCGCGGGGATCTCGCGCTCGGTGCCCGCCTTGGGCACGCGACGGCCGTCGGGCAGGTACTCGGTCTCCGCGACGCGCAGCGCGCGCACGGCCCCGTTCTCGTCGCCCAGGAACTCGACGGTGGACGCGAGGAACGCGCGCTCACCGCCCTCCTCGTGCGACGAGGACACCTCGAACACGATCGGGTCCGTCGGCCACGGCTGGGTCGCGGACCGCTCGAGCGGCGGCTGCTTGCCGATCGCGAGGGTCGTGACGCTCGCGGCGCCCTGGCGCAGCGAGGTGCCGAGGCAGTCCGAGCCCGTGTCGCCGCCACCGATGACGATGACGTGCTTGCCCGTGGCCGTGATCTGGTCGGGCACCTCGTGCCCCGCCACGACCGCGTTCGCCTGGTGCAGGAAGTCCATCGCGAAGTGGATGCCGCCGAGCTCGCGCCCCGGCACCGACAGGTCGCGCGGCACCGTCGCACCGGTCGCGACCACGACGGCGTCGTACCGCGCCCGCAGGTCGTCCCACGTGATGTCGACGCCGATCTCGACGCCGGGGCGGAACCGCGTGCCCTCGGCCTCCATCTGTGCGACGCGGCGGTCGATGTGGTGCTTCTCGAGCTTGAAGTCGGGGATGCCGTAGCGCAGCAGGCCCCCGACGGCGTCGTCTCGCTCGTACACCGCGACGGTGTGCCCGGCGCGCGTGAGCTGCTGCGCGGCGGCGAGCCCGGCGGGGCCGGACCCGACGACCGCGACCGTGAAGCCCGTGAGCCGCTGCGGCACCTGGGGCGTGACGTACCCGCGGTCGAACGCCTCGTCGATGATCGAGACCTCGACGTTCTTGATCGTCACGGGCGGCTGGTTGATGCCGAGCACGCAGCTCGACTCGCACGGCGCCGGGCACACGCGCCCGGTGAACTCCGGGAAGTTGTTCGTCTCGTGGAGGCGGTCGATCGCGTCGGCCCACTGCTCGCGGTAGACGAGGTCGTTCCACTCGGGGATGAGGTTCCCGAGCGGGCAGCCCTGGTGGCAGAACGGGATGCCGCAGTCCATGCAGCGGCCCGCCTGCTCCTTGAGGAACGGCTGGCCCTCCTCGAGGTGCGCGTGCACGTCCTTCCAGTCCCGCAGGCGCACGGCCACCGGGCGGTTCGGCGGGAGCTCGCGCTCCCGCACCTTCAGGAATCCGCGGGGGTCAGCCACGGGCCACCTCCAAGATCTGGTCCCACACGCCGGGCGCGGCCGGGTCGAGACCGGCCGACTCGGCCTTCTCGAGCGCCGAGCGCATGCGGGCGAAGTCGGTCGGCAGGACGCGCGTGAAGCGCTGCACCGCCGTGGCGAAGTCCTCGAGCAGCTCGGCCGCGAGCGGCGAGCCGGTCTCCTCGTGGTGACGGCGGACGAGCCGCTCGACGAGCGCGACCTCGGCGTCCTCGAGCGGGCTCAGCCCGAGCTCGCCGGTCGCGAGCGCGCTCGTGTTCACGGCGCTCTCGCGCAGGTCGAGCACGTACGCGGTGCCGCCGGACATGCCGGCACCGAAGTTGCGCCCGGTCGGGCCCAGCACGACGACCGTGCCGCCCGTCATGTACTCGCACCCGTGGTCGCCCACGCCCTCGACGACGAGCGTCGCGCCCGAGTTGCGGACGCCGAAGCGCTCCCCGACGCGACCGCGCAGGAAGATCTCGCCCGACGTCGCGCCGTAGCCGATGACGTTCCCGGCGACGACGTTGCTCGACCCGGTGAGGACCGCGTTGCGGTCGGGCCGCACGACGATCCGCCCGCCCGACAGGCCCTTGCCGACGTAGTCGTTCGCGTCCCCGAACAGGCGCAGCGTGACGCCGCGCGGGAGGAAGGCGCCGAGCGACTGGCCGGCGGACCCCGTGAGGGTCACGTCGATCGTGTCGTCGGGCAGGCCGTCGCCGCGGAACCGCTTGGTCACCTCGTGGCCGAGCATCGTGCCGACGGTGCGGTTGACGTTGCGCACCGGCAGGGAGATGCGGACCGGCTCGCGCCGCTCGAGCGCGTCCTCGGCGAGGGCGACAAGCTGGTTGTCGAGCGCCTTCTCCAGGCCGTGGTCCTGCGTCGTCGTGTTCCGCAGCGACGCGCCCTCGACGGGGACGGGCTTCTCGAGGATGGGCGCGAGGTCGAGACCCTGCGCCTTCCAGTGGTCGATCGCCTGGCGCGTGTCGAGGAGCTCGACGCGGCCGACGGCCTCCTCGATGCTCCGGAACCCGAGGCGCGCCAGGTACTCGCGCACCTCCTCCGCGATGAACTCGAAGAAGTTCACGACGAACTCCGGCTTGCCCGTGAAGCGGGCCCGCAGCTCCGGGTTCTGCGTCGCGACGCCCACCGGGCACGTGTCCAGGTGGCACACGCGCATCATGACGCAGCCCGAGACCACCATCGGCGCGGTCGCGAAGCCGAACTCCTCGGCGCCGAGCAGCGCGGCCACGACGACGTCGCGCCCGGTCTTCATCTGCCCGTCGACCTGCACGACGATGCGGTCGCGCAGGTTGTTGAGCACGAGGGTCTGCTGCGTCTCGGCGAGGCCGATCTCCCACGGCGTGCCCGCGTGCTTGAGCGACGTGAGCGGGCTCGCGCCCGTGCCGCCGTCGTGGCCCGAGATGAGGACGACGTCCGCGTGCGCCTTGGACACGCCCGTCGCGACCGTCCCGACGCCGAACTCGGACACGAGCTTGACGTGGATGCGCGCCGCCGGGTTCGCGTTCTTGGCGTCGTGGATGAGCTGCGCGAGGTCCTCGATCGAGTAGATGTCGTGGTGCGGCGGCGGCGAGATGAGCCCGACGCCCGGCGTCGAGTGCCGGGTCTTCGCGACCCACGGGTACACCTTGTGCCCCGGGAGCTGACCGCCCTCGCCGGGCTTGGCGCCCTGGGCGAGCTTGATCTGGATGTCGTCCGCGTTCGTCAGGTACTCGCTCGTGACGCCGAAGCGCCCCGACGCGATCTGCTTGACCTTGGAGCGGCGCTCCGGGTCGTACAGGCGCTCCGGGTCCTCGCCGCCCTCGCCGGTGTTCGACCGGCCGCCCAGGCGGTTCATCGCGATCGCGAGGGTCTCGTGCGCCTCCGCGGAGATCGACCCGTAGGACATGGCGCCCGTGTTGAAGCGCTTGACGATCTCGCTCACGGGCTCGACCTCGTCGAGCGGGACCGCGGGGCGCTCGCCCTCGCGCAGCGCGAGGAGACCGCGCAGCGTCATGAGGCGCGAGGACTGCTCGTCCACGCGGTGCGTGTACTGGCGGAAGATGTCGAACCGTCGCTCGCGCGTGGCGTGCTGGAGGCGGAAGACCGTCTCCGGGTCGAACAGGTGCTCCTCGCTGTCGCGGCGCCACTGGTACTCGCCGCCCGTCGTGAGACGGACGTGCGGGCGGTGGTTGCCGGACTTGGGGTACGCGTCGACGTGCCGCGCCGCGACCTCGGCCGCGACGACGTCGAGCCCGATGCCGCTGAGGCGCGACGTCGTGCCCGTGAAGAACGCCTGCACGAGGTCGTGGGACAGGCCCACCGCCTCGAAGACCTGGGCGCCGCGGTAGGAGGAGATGGTCGAGATGCCCATCTTGCTCATGACCTTGAGGACGCCCTTGCCGAGCCCCTTGATGAGGTTCGCGACGGCCTTCGCCGGGTCGACCGTGAGGTAGCCGCGGCGCGCGAGGTCCTCGACCGTCTCCATGGCGAGGTACGGGTTGACCGCGGCGGCGCCGTAGCCGATGAGCAGCGCGACGTGGTGCACCTCGCGCACGTCGCCGGCCTCGACGACGAGCGACACCTGGGTGCGCGTGTGCCGGCGCAGCAGGTGGTGGTGCACCGCGCTCGACAGGAGCAGCGAGGGGATCGGGGCGTGCTCGGCGTCCGAGTCGCGGTCCGACAGCACGATGAAGCTCGCGCCCGCGGCGACGTGCTCGTCGACCTCGGCGAAGATCTCCTCGAGGCGGGCGAGCAGGGACTCGCCACCGCCCGCGACGCGGTACAGGCCCTTGATCGTCACCGCGCGGAAGATGCCGGCGAGCTTCGGGTCCTTGTCGACGCGGATGATCTTGGCGAGCTGGTCGTTGTCGAGCACGGGGAACGGCAGCATGAGCTTGCGCGCGTGCTCGGGCGTGTCGACGAGGAGGTTCGGCTCCGGGCCGATCGCGCCGCCGATGGACGTGACGAGCTCCTCGCGGATCGCGTCGAGCGGCGGGTTCGTCACCTGCGCGAACATCTGCGTGAAGTAGTCGAAGAGCAGGCGCGGTCGCTTCGCGAGGACGGCGATGGGCGTGTCCGTGCCCATGGCGCCCAGCGGCTCCGCCCCCGTGTTGGCCATCGGGGTGAGGATGACCTTGAGCTCCTCCTGCGTGTACCCGAAGGCGCGCTGGCGGCGCTCGACCGACGCCGGGCTGTGCGCGACGTGCTCGCGCTCGGGGAGCTGGTCGAGGTAGACCGCGTTCTCCGCGACCCACTGCGCGTACGGGCGCTGCGCGGCGAGCTGGGACTTGATCTCCTCGTCCTCGATGATCCGGCCCTGGCCGGTGTCGACGAGGAACATGCGCCCCGGCTCGAGGCGGCCCTTGCGGACGATCGTCGCGGGGTCGAGGTCGAGCACGCCCGCCTCGCTCGCGAGCACCACGAGGCCGTCCTCGGTCACCCAGTAGCGTCCCGGGCGCAGGCCGTTGCGGTCCAGGACCGCGCCGATCAGCGTCCCGTCGGTGAAGTTCAGGCACGCCGGCCCGTCCCACGGCTCCATGAGCGTCGAGTGGTACTCGTAGAACGCGCGCAGGTCCGGGTCCATGTCGGCGTGGTTCTCCCACGCCTCCGGGATCATCATGAGCACGGCGTGCGGCAGCGAGCGGCCCGACAGGTGCAGGAGCTCGAGCACCTCGTCGAAGCTCGCCGAGTCGCTCGACCCCTCCGAGCACACCGGCAGGAGCGGCGCGAGGTCGCCGACGGCGTCGCTCGCGAGGGTGCCCTCGCGCGCCGCCATCCAGTTGCGGTTGCCGCGCACCGTGTTGATCTCGCCGTTGTGCGCGATCATCCGGAACGGCTGCGCGAGCGGCCACGACGGGAACGTGTTCGTCGAGAACCGCGAGTGCACGAGCGCGATCTCGCTCGCGTACCGCGGGTCGGACAGGTCCGGGAAGAACGGCTCGAGCTGCGCCGTCGTGAGCATGCCCTTGTACGTGAGGGTGCGCGCCGAGAGCGAGGCGAAGAACAGGCCGAGCTCGTTCTCCGCGCGCTTGCGCAGGCGGTAGGTGCGGCGGTCGAGCTCGACGCCGGACAGCTCGCGCGCGGGGTCCGCGACGACGACCTGGCGGAACAGCGGCATGGACGCGCGGGCGCTCGGTCCGACGAGGTCGGCGGTCACGGGCACGTCGCGCCACGCGAGGACCTCGAGCTTCTCCTCGGCCGCGATCGCCTCGACACCGCGGGCCGCCTCCGCGGCCGCGCCGGCGTCCTGCGGGAGGAAGGCCATGCCGATGGCGTAGTGCCCGGCGGGCGGGAGCTCCGCGTCGACCACGTCGCGCACGAACGCGTCGGGGATCTGCGTGAGGATCCCGGCGCCGTCGCCGCTGTTCTCCTCGGCGCCGACGGCGCCGCGGTGGTCGAGGTTGAGCAGGGCCGTCAGGCCCGCGTCAACGATGTCGCGTCCGGGCGTGCCGCGGAGCGTCGCCACGAAGGCGACGCCGCACGCGTCGTGCTCGGCGGCGGGGTCGTACAGACCGGATGCCGTGGGAGGGGCGGACAGGGCAGGTGCCCGGTGCGCGTCCCGATACTGCGGCGTGGTCATCAACACCGTCCTCACAGGCGCCCGACCGAGACGGCCGGGCTGGTTCCAGCTGGGGGATTCGGGACGTCGTCGGCCCTATGGACATGACAGAACCCACCGGGCGGTCGCCCGGCGGATTCGCCTATGAATGACGGATGCTCAGCGACCGGGGTCTGGTCGCGCGGCATCTGCCTGCTCGGACTCCTCCGAGTCGTCGGAGTCCTCGGTCGTCGAGGTGTCCGTGTCGTCGGTCGACTCCTCGACCGGCTCCTCGGACCCCGTGGTGGACGCCTCGTCCGGAGCGTCGAGGGACACCGTCTCCTCGCGCCCGGGGTGGCGACGCCCGACAACGATAAACGCAATCAACGCACCGACGCCGACCAGGATCGAGGTCCAGACGTTCAGCCGGAGGCCGAGGACGAGCTCGGCCTCGTCGATGCGCAGCATCTCGATCCACACCCGACCGAGCGTGTAGACGAAGACGTAGAGCCAGAATACCCGACCATGACCCAGCCGGAACCGACGGTCCAGGTAGATCAGGAGCAGGGCAGCACCGATGTTCCAGACCATCTCGTAGAGGAACGTCGGGTGGAACAAGGTGCCCGGCGGATAGCCGGCTGCGGCGGCCACGGAGTCGTCGACGCGCAGCCCCCAGGGCAGCGTCGTGGGAGCGCCGAAGAGCTCCTGGTTGAACCAGTTGCCGAGGCGGCCGACCGCCTGCGCGAGCAGCAGCCCGGGCGCGAGGGCGTCGGCGAACGCGGGGAAGCTCACGCGCTGGCGACGGCACCCGATGTACGCGCCGACCGCGCCGAGCGCGACCGCGCCCCAGATGCCGAGGCCGCCCTCCCACACGTAGAGCGCGCGGACGGGGTCGCCGTTCGGGCCCCAGTACGGGTCCGGCGTCGAGAACACGTGGTACAGACGTCCGCCGACGATCCCGAACGGGACCGCCCAGAAGGCGATCTCCAGGACGTCGTCCGCCTCTCCCCCACGCTGCACCCAGCGGCGCCGGGTGAGCCACAGGGCCACTGCGATGCCCGCGAGGATCGCGAGCGCGTACGCCCGGATCGGGAACGGCCCGACGTACCACGTGTGCTGCGGAGGGCTCGGGATCGCGGCGGGCAGGGCGCCCGCGGCCTCCACGAGCTGCCCGACGGCGAGCGCGGCGCTCATGCGACCACCGCTCCGGACGTCGTCGAGCCGGCCGGGGCGTCGTCGCCGGCCCCGCCGCGACCCGAGCGGACGCCCGCGGCGAGGTCCGCCGCGACGACCTTCAGGGCGGCGATCCGCTCGTCCCACGGCGCGTCGCCCAGGAGGGGGCGGACGAACGCGGAGCCGACGATGACGCCGTCGGCGTAGCGGCCGACCTCCGCCGCCTGCTCGCCCGTGGACACGCCGAGCCCGACGCACACGAGGTCGGCGCCGGCGGCGCGCGTGTCCGCGACGAGCCGCGCGGCCTGCGGCCCGACGGCCGCCCGCACGCCCGTGACGCCCATCGTCGAGGCGGCGTAGACGAACCCGCGCGACGCGCGCGCGGTGAGCCGCAGCCGCTCGGCCGTCGAGCTCGGCGCGACCAGGAAGACGCGGTCCAGCCCGTGCGCCTCCGACGCGTCCAGCCAGGCGCGGCCCTCGTCGGGGATGAGGTCGGGCGTGATGAGCCCGGCTCCCCCGGCGGCGGCGAGGTCGCGCGCGAACGCGTCGACGCCGTACCGCAGGACCGGGTTCCAGTACGTCATGACGAGCACCGGGACCCGGCCGCCGGTGCGTTCCGTGACGGCGGCGACGACGCGGAACACGTCGGCGACGCGCACGCCGGCGTCGAGCGCGGTCTGCGCGGCGGCCTGGATCACCGGACCGTCCATCACGGGGTCGGTGTACGGGATGCCGAGCTCCAGCACGTCCACGCCCGACTCGACGAGCGCGAGCGCCGCCTCGATCGAGCGGTCCACGGTCGGGAAGCCGACGGGCAGGTAGGCGACGAGCGCCGCCCGGCCCTCCGCGCGGAGCTCGAGCAGGCGGCGCGCGGTGCCCGTCGCGCCTGCGGTCGTCGCCCCGACGGCGTCCTTGGTCTGTGCCGCGCTCACAGCTGTCCCTCCGTGCCCGTCGCCGTCTCGGCGATCGCGTCGTCGTCCACGAGGTCGAACCACCGGGCGGCGGTCGCGACGTCCTTGTCCCCGCGCCCCGAGAGGTTCACCAGGATCACGTGGTCCGTGCGGCCCGCGGCGGCGGCCGCGCGGCCGACCCGCAGCGCGCCGGCGAGCGCGT
The DNA here is from genome assembly GCF_042269845.1 of Cellulosimicrobium sp. NPDC055967. Classification (NCBI taxonomy): domain Bacteria; kingdom Bacillati; phylum Actinomycetota; class Actinomycetes; order Micrococcales; family Promicromonosporaceae; genus Cellulosimicrobium; species Cellulosimicrobium sp. NPDC055967. The sequence goes on from NZ_JBHJYJ010000004.1 coordinate 346,333, forward strand.
GCGCCGACTCGATCGCGGGGATGATGCCCTCCGTGCGGCACAGCAGCCGGAACGCCTCCATGGCCTCGGAGTCGGTCACGGGCTCGTAGGTCGCCCGCCCGAGGTCGTGGAGCCACGAGTGCGCCGGGCCGACGCTCGGGTAGTCCAGCCCCGCGGAGACGGAGTGGCTGGGCAGGGTCTGGCCGTCGTCGTCCTGCAGCAGGTAGGAGCGAGCGCCGTGCAGGACGCCCGGGGCGCCCCCGCTGAAGCGGGCCGCGTGCCGGCCGGTCTCCACGCCCTCGCCGCCGGCCTCGAAGCCGTAGAGCTCGACGCCCTCGTCGTCGAGGAACGCGTTGAACAGGCCGAGCGCGTTGGACCCGCCGCCGACGCACGCCGCGAGGGCGTCCGGCAGCCGCCCGATGCGGTCGAGGATCTGCGTGCGCGCCTCCTCGCCGATCACGCGGTGGAACTCCCGCACCATCTCGGGGAACGGGTGCGGGCCGGTCACCGTGCCCAGGAGGTAGTGGGTCGTGTCGACGTTCGCGACCCAGTCGCGCAGCGCCTCGTTGATCGCGTCCTTGAGCGTGCGCTGCCCGATCGTCACGGGCACGACCTCCGCGCCGAGCAGGCGCATGCGGGCCACGTTGAGCGCCTGGCGCCGCGTGTCCTCCTCGCCCATGTACACGACGCACTCGAGGTCGAGCAGGGCCGCGGCGGTCGCGGTGGCGACGCCGTGCTGGCCCGCCCCGGTCTCGGCGATCACGCGCGTCTTGCCCATGCGCTTGACCAGCAGCGCCTGGCCGAGCACGTTGTTGATCTTGTGCGAGCCGGTGTGGTTGAGGTCCTCGCGCTTGAGGAAGACGCGCGAGCCGCCCGCGTGCTGCGCGAAGCGCGGCACCTCCGTGAGCGGGCTCGGACGCCCGGTGTACTCGCGCTGGAGCCGCGCGAGCTCGTTCACGAACGCCGGGTCGTCGAGCGCCTTGCGGTACTCGGTCTCCAGCTCGTCCAGCGCGGCGATGAGCGCCTCGGGGACGAAGCGTCCGCCGAACTCGCCGAAGTAGGGACCCTCCTGGGTCGCGAGGGAGCGCGTCAGGTCGGCGCGCACGGAGTGCTCGGCGCTCCGGGAGGTGGTCGAAGGTGTCGAGTCGGGCACGGGGCCGGTCCTCCTGCGTGGTGGGGTGTGCTGGGCCGGGGCGCGGCGCCTGCGGCGTGACGGACGGTGCCGTCGTGCCTCAGGGCCGCACGGACCACAGCGACGGGTGCGACCCGGCCGCGACGAGGTCCGCGACGGACGAGCGCGGGGCGTCGTCGGTCACGAGCGCCTCGCCGACGAGCACCGCGTGCGCACCGGAACGGGCGTAGTCCATGACGTCGTGCGGCCCGCGCACGCCGGACTCGGCGACGCGGACGACCTCGTCCGGGATGGCGGGGGCAAGGCGCGCGAACGTCGTGCGGTCCACGTCGAGGGTCTTGAGGTCGCGCGAGTTCACGCCCACGACGCGCGCACCGGCGTCGAGCGCCTGCGAGACCTCGTCCAGCGTGTGCACCTCGACGAGCGCGGTCATGCCGAGCGAGTGGACGCGCTCGACGAGCGATGTGAGGACCGTCTGCTCGAGCGCGGCGACGATGAGGAGGACGATGTCGGCGCCGTGCGCCCGCGCCTCCCACACCTGGTACGGCGTCACGACGAAGTCCTTGCGGAGCACCGGGACGTCGACCCGGGCGCGCACCGCGTCGAGGTCGGCGAGGCTCCCGTTGAAGCGGCGCTGCTCGGTGAGCACGGAGATCGCGGCCGCGCCGCCCTTCTCGTACTCCCCCGCGAGCTCGGCCGGGTCGGAGATCGCCGCGAGCGCACCCTTGCTGGGGCTCGAGCGCTTCACCTCGGCGATGACCGCGACGGCGTCGTCCGCCTTGAGGCGGCTCACGACCTCGAGCGCCCCGGGGACACGGGCGGCACGTTCCTTCAGCTCGTCGAGCGAGGTCGCCGCCTGACGTACCGCGAGGTCCTCGCGCACGCCCGCGACGATGTCGTCCAGAACCGTCATCGTCCCACCACTCCCCGTGTCGTCTCGCCCCCCGGCCGGGCCGGTCGGCCATCGTGCACCCACAGGTTCGGGCCGACCCGTTGACAGGGAGGTACCTGCCATCGTAGAGCCGCCCCCGAGTGACGATGACCACGGCTCAGCCCCCGAGACGACCGTCGCGGCGCTGCCCGACCGTCTCAACCCGCTACCGGGCCGAGCCACGGGACGAGCGCGGGCACGTTCCGCAGGACGCCGAAGAGCACGAGGACGCCGAGGGAGGCCCACGCCAGCCAGACGGGGAGACGCAGCGCCGGGCGCCCCCGCCAGGCCCGGACGAGCCACGTGACCCACAGCGCGGCGAGCAGCGGCGCGACGACGACCCACAGGGGGTTCATGGACCAGGCCGCGGCGAGGTCGAGGTGCACGAGGTCGTGGGTGGCGCGCAGGCCGCCGCACCCGGGGCACGCGAGGCCGGTCAGCGCGAGCAGGGGGCACGTGACGTAGTGCCCCGGACGGTTGGGGTCGACGGCGCCCACGTAGGCCGCCGCGGCCACCACGAGCGCGCCGACGGCGAGGGGTGCCTGCGCCGCGCGCGGGACCCGTCGACGTCGGACGGCCTCGGACGTCACGTGCGCACCCGTCAGTACTGGTCCGGGATCGTGCCGACCCAGGCGAGGATGCCCGGGACGAAGATCAGCAGGAAGAGCACGCCGAGCACCGACAGGCCGATCGCGACCCAGCCGAGGATGATCCCCGCCGTCGCCATGCCGTCGTTGTCCGCCTGGCCCTCCGCCACCGCCCGCTTCGCGGCGTTGCCGACGATCACCGCCGGGATGCCCGTGAAGAATCCGCAGCTCAGGACGAACGAGGCGATCCCCAGCACCAGCGACCAGATCGCCAGGTTGTTCTTGGGGTAGTACGGCGGCGCCCCGTAGGCGCCCGCCGGGTACTGCTGTCCGGGGTACTGCTGCTGCCCCGGGTACTGCGGTTGCGCCGGGTACGGCGGCTGTGCCCCGTACGGGGCTCCCGCGGGGTCGCCCGTCGGGTGCTGCGGGCCGCCGGGCGCCGACGAGCCGTACGGCGCCTGCGACCCGTCCTGCGGGCCTGCGGGGTCGTACGGGCCGGGACCCGGCGGCTGCGTCATCGCGACTGCTTCTGGCCGTAGCCCATGTTGCGGAGCACGAGGCCGCCGACGAGCGCCACCGCCACGACGCCCATGCCGACCCAGAAGAGCCAGACGCCGGACACCTGGGCCATGCCCGGGAGGAGGACACCGATCGCGGCCACGAGCGCGCCGACCATGATGCCGATCATGGTGAACCACGCGGCGACGGTGTGGCCGTGGTTCGTGGGCGGCGCCGCCGTCGGCAGGTAGGCGATCTCGGTGGTCTTCTGGTTCTCGGCCATGAGGGTCGTGCCTTTCGTCAAGATGTGGTCAGAGCCTATCGGACCGGGCCGGTGCCCGTCCCCCGCGCGGTCGCGGGCCGCGAGGGCAAGGACGGGCGTCCGCGCTGCTCAGCGGTCCGTGGGGTCCTCGCCGCGGGACAGCGCGTCCCACGCGTCGTGGTCGGAGAGGTCGTCGGGCGCGGAGGGCTCCGCGGTCCTCGCCGCGGCGTCCGGACGGTCCTCGGGACCCGTCGCGGACGGCGCCGGAGCGCTCGGGGGCACCGGGGGCGCCGCGCGCTCGTGCCGGGTCGAGGCGCCCGCCCACGACCGCGAGCCGAGCGCGACCCACACCACCGCGAGCACCGTGAGGACGCCGAGGGCCGCGGCGAGCCAAGGCGCGACGGTCAGCTCGACGGGCGCGGTGAGCTCCGTGACGCCCGTCGCGTCCGCGACGGCCGACCGGGCGCTCGGCCCCGGGTCGAGCGCGACGCCGAGCGCGGAGACGGTCGCGACGACACCGCTCGCCGCGGCGACCGCGAGCACGACCCACCGGCCGACGCGGCCGACGAGCCCGAGCGCGAGCGCGGCGGCGACGAGCACGAGCGCCGACGCGCTCACCCCCGGCGCCGCCGACGTCCCGGCGACGGCGACCTCGACCTCCGGGTCGAGCGCCGTCGCGCCGGTCGTGCTCAGCCACGTCGGTACCGCCGTCGCGAGGGTCGCGCCGCCGAGCAGGAGCAGGACCCAGATCGCGGTACGCCGGCTCGGCCCGGCCGGCCGGCTCATGCCAGCCCCCGCAGCCGCGCGGCGACCTGGACGGCCCGGACCGCGGCCGCTGCCTTGTTGCGCGACTCCGCGTACTCCAGCGCCGGCACCGAGTCCGCGACGATGCCGCCGCCGGCCTGGACGCTCGCCCGGCCGTCGCGGATGAGCGCGGTCCGGATCGCGATGGCCATGTCCATGTTCCCGTCGAAGTCGAAGTACCCCGCGGTCCCACCGTAGATCCCGCGCGACGCCGGCTCGAGCTCGTCGATGAGGGCGATCGCCCGCGGCTTGGGCGCGCCGGAGAGCGTCCCGGCCGGGAACGTCGCCCGGAAGGCGTCCAGCGCGGTCGCGCCGTCGCGCAGCGTCCCGACGACCGTCGAGCACAGGTGCATGATGTGGCTGAACCGCTTGGTCGCCATGAACTCCACGACCTCGACGGACGTCGGCTCGCACACCTTCACGAGGTCGTTGCGCGACAGGTCCACGAGCATGATGTGCTCGGCGAGCTCCTTCGGGTCCTGCAGGAGCTCCTCGCCCAGTGCCACGTCCTCCTCGGGCGTGGCGCCGCGGGGACGGGAACCGGCGATCGGGAACGTCGTGACGCGCCCGTCGTCGACCTTCACGAGGGTCTCCGGGCTGGACCCGACGACCGCGAAGTCCCGCCCGTCCGCGTCCGTGAGCTGGAAGTAGTACATGTACGGGCTCGGGTTGATCGTCCGCAGCGCGCGGTACACGTCGAGCGGGTCCGCAGGGCAGTCGAGGTCCAGGCGTTGGGACAGCACCACCTGGAACACCTCGCCCTCGCGGATCGCGTCCTTGCCCGCGACGACGGCCGCCTCGAACTCGTCGCGCGTCGAGCGGAACTCGAGCTCGGGCTCGGCGACGTCCGGAGCGAGGACGGACGCGACGTGCGCGCCCCCGGCGACGAGCCGGTCCTGCATCGCGTCCAGCCGTGCGACGGCGTCCGCGTACGCCTCGTCGACGCGCTCGTCCGTGTCGTCGAAGTTGATCGCGTTGGCGACGAGCCACACGCTGCCCTCCGCGTGGTCGACGACCGCGAGGTCCGTCGCGAGGCACAGCGTCAGCTCGGGCACGCCCAGCTCGTCCGGTGCGTCCGCGGGCAGGGTCGGCTCCCAGTGCCGGATCACGTCCCAGCCGATCGCGCCCGCGAGGCCGCCCGTGAGCGGCGGGAGGCCTTCGACGGCCGGCGTGCGCAGCACGTCGAGCGTCGCCTCCAGCACGTCCACGACGTCCCCCTCGAGCGGGACGCCCGCCGGCACGTCGCCGGACCAGACCGCGCGGCCGCCGCGCGCCGTGAGCGTCGCGCGGGACGCGACGCCGACGAACGAGTACCGCGCCCAGCGGCCGTCCGACTCGGCGGACTCCAGGACGAACGTGCCCGGCCGCCCCTGCGCGAGCGTGCGGTACAGGCCGACGGGCGTCACGTCGTCGGCGAGCAGGCGCCGGACGACCGGGACCACGCGTCGCGACGTGGCCAGCGCGCGGAAGCCGTCGAGCACGGGCCACGTCTCGCCCCACGCGGGACCGCCCGCGGGGACGGTGGTGGTCTCGGCCGGGTCGACGGTCGCGCTCACTGGTTCTCCTCCTCAGGATCGGGGTCGGGCGTGGTCGAGGGGTCGACGGCGCCGGGCGGCAGGTCGCCGACGACGGCGCCCAGGTCTCCCCCGGCCTCGAAGCACGTGCGCGTGCCGGTGTGGCACGCGGCCCCGACCTGGTGGACGCGCACGAGCAGCGCGTCGCCGTCGCAGTCGAGGGCGACCGAGCGCACGACCTGCACGTGGCCCGACGTGTCGCCCTTGCGCCAGTACTCCTGCCGGGACCGGCTCCAGAACGTCACGCGCCCGGTCGTCAGCGTCCGGCGCAGCGCCTCGTCGTCCATCCAGCCGAGCATGAGCACGTCGCCCGAGTCGTGCTGCTGGACGATCGCGGCGACCAGCCCGGCGTCGTCGCGCTTGAGCCGCGCGGCGATCTCGGGGTCGAGCGAGAGGTCGGTCGTGGGCTGCGGGCCGGTCGTGGAGTCGGGCACCCGAGAATCCTGCCAGACGCCGCGCCCTCCCCGGTCCGCCGTCTCGCCTCGCCCACGGTCGGGCCGGGGCGTGGTCTCGTCCCCCGACCCGCGGCCGCCCCGGAGCGCCCCGTCCCGGCGACGGGCGGCTCAGCGGGTCTGCGAGACCCAGGCGTCGTGCATGCGGGCGTAGACGCCGCCTGCGCGGGCGAGGTCGTCGTGGTGGCCGACCTCGACGACGTGGCCCGCGTCCACCACGACGACGAGGTCCGCGGCCTCGGCGGTTGAGAGTCGGTGCGCGATGGTCAGCGTCGAGCGGCCCGCGGTGAGCGAAGCGAGGGCGCGGGCGATGCGGACCTCGGTCCCGGGGTCGACGGCGGACGTCGCCTCGTCGAGGACGAGCAGGTCGGCCTCGGCGAGGTAGGCCCGCACCAGCGCGACGAGCTGCCGCTCCCCGGCCGAGAGCGACTCGCCGCGCTGGCCGACCGGGGAGTCGAGCCCGTCGGGCAGGTCCGCGACCCAGTCGGTGAGCCCGAGCCGTTCTACGGCGGCCTCGATCCGGGCACGGCGCGCGGCGTCGGGCTCCTGCTCGGCGTCGCCCCGCAGCCCGTAGGCGACGTTGTCGGCGAGCGTGCCGTCGAAGAGGAAGCCCTCCTGCGGCACGAGCACGACGCGCTCGCGCAGGGACTCGACGGCGAGGTCGCGCAGGTCGGTGCCGTCGAGCAGCACGCGGCCCGCGGTCGGGTCCATGAGCCGGGTGACGAGCTTGGCGATCGTCGTCTTGCCGGACCCGGTGGCCCCGACGACGGCGACCGAGGCCCGGGCCGGGAGGTCGAGGTCGACGCCGTGCAGCACCTCGGGCCCGTCGGGGTAGGCGAACCGGACGCCCTCGAGCCGCACGTGCGCAGGTCCGCGGGGGCTGCGCTCGCCGTCGGCGCCCTTGTCGACGACCTCGACGGGCGTCTCCAGCACCGCGAGCACGCGGCGCCAGCCGGCGACGGCGTTCTGGAGCTCGTTGAGGATCTCGGTCGCCATCTGCACGGGGCCCGTGAAGAGCTGGACGAGGAAGAGGAAGGCGAGGAGCTGGCCGACCGAGATGTCGCCGGCCACCCCGAGGTACGAGCCGACCACCACGACGACGGCGAGCACGAGGTTCGCGACGAGCACCCCGCTCGAGAAGACGACGGCGACGAGCTTCTGCGCCCGGACCATCGCCCGCCGCGTCGCGTCGACGGCGGCGTCGATGCGGCGCGCGGTGCGCGCGCCCGCACCGTAGGCGCGGATCGTCTCCGCGCCCACGATCGACTCGGAGATGGCGCCGAGCATCCCGCCGACGCGCGCCCGGACCTGCGTGTAGGCGTCGTTGACCCGGGCCTGCGCGGGGCGCAGGACGAGGAACAGCGGGACGAAGCACGCCCAGACCACGAGCGTGAGCTGCCACGAGTAGACGGCCATGAGGACTGTCGCGACGCCGATCTGCAGCACCGAGACGAGCAGCATGATGCCGCCCCACTGCACGAAGAGCGAGATGGTGTCGACGTCGCTCGTGACGCGCGAGACGAGCGACCCGCGACGCTCGGTGTTCTGGGTGAGGACCGAGAGGTCGTGCACGTGCCGGAACGCCCCGACCCGCAGGCCGGCGAGCCCCGCCTCCGTCGACCGGAACAGCCGGACGTTGACGAAGGCCGAGCAGAGGCCCGCGAGGACGATGACGACCGCGGCGACGCCGACCAGCACGGCCACGCGCGTCGTGTCCGGACCGCCGTCGGCGAGCACGCCGGTGTCCACGGTCTGCTGGACCGTCACCGGCACGACGACGCGACCCAGCGCGGCGGCGACCGCGAGGCCGAGAGTGATCCAGATCCCGTCGAGGATCTGCGGCGAGACCTGGACGCCGCGGCGCAGGGTGGCGAGGACGCCGAGCGAGCTCGCCGCGGCGATGCGGGCCTCGGCCGCCCGGCCCGGCGTGCCTCCGGGCGCGGGGGCCGCGCTCCCGGTCGCGGAACGCTCCGTGGTGGTGGTCCGGCTCATTCCTCCAGCGCCCCCGTCTCGACGTGCCGCACGACGTCGTCCTCCTCGCTCTCCTCCCGACGCGCGAGGTCGTCGCCCCGGCTCGCGTCGTCCTTCTCGGCCGCCTCCAGCGCGGTCGCGTCGGTGGCGTCCGCGCGCTCCTGCTCGCGCCGCTCCGCCTCGCGGGCGTAGGCCGTCGCGAGCTCGCGGTAGCCCCGGTCGCGCGCGAGGAGCTCTTCGTGCGTCCCGACGTCGACCACGCGGCCGGACTCGACGTGCACGACGACGTCTGCGAGCGCGACGCTCGACATGCGGTAGGCCACCATGACGACGGTCGGGCGGTCGGCCCCCTCGCGGGCGAGGCCCGCGAGGATCTGCTGCTCGACGCGCGGGTCGACCGCGGACGTCGCGTCGTCCAGGACGAGCAGGCGCGGACGGCGCACGAGGGCGCGCGCGATGGCGAGCCGCTGGCGCTGGCCGCCGGACACGTTCGCCCCGCGCTCCCCCAGCGGCGCGTCGAGGCCCTCCGGCAGGCGCGCGACGACGTCGTCCACGCGCGCCAGGCGCAGCGCCTCCCAGACCTGGTCGTCGTCCGGGCCCGCGTCGCCGTCGTCGACGAGCGTGACGTTCGCCCGCACGGAGTCTTCGAAGACGAAAGCCTGCTGCGCCACGAGGGCGACCTGGGACGTCAGGTCGGCCTCGCGCACGTCGCGCACGTCCGTCTCGTCGAGCAGCACCCGACCGCGCGTCGGGTCCGAGAGCCGGGCGAGCAGCGACACGAGCGTCGTCTTGCCCGCACCCGTCGGGCCGACGACCGCGACCGTGGTCCCGGGGTCGACCTCGAGGTCGACCCCGTCGAGCAGGGTGATCGCCCGACCGCCCGCGCGGACGTCCACGCCGACGCCCTCGAGGCGGACGCCCAGCCCCGAGCCCCCGCCGGGGAGCCCGCCGGTCCCGGGGCGCAGCACGCCGCCCGCGTCGACGACGCGGCTGATGCGCTCGTACCCGACGAGGGCGCGCGGGAGCTCGCCCAGCACCCACCCGAACGCCCGGACGGGGACGGCCATGATCGTGAGGAGGTAGGCGGCGGTGACGATGTCACCCGCCGCGACGCCGCCCGAGGTGAGCCGGACGGTCCCGACGGCCAGGACGAGGAGCGTACCGAGCGACGGCAGCAGCTCGATGACCGGGTCGAAGAACGCCCGGACGACCCCGACGCGTACGTTCGCGGCGCGCAGCTCGTCGGTGCGCTCGGCGAAGCGCCGCTCCTCGCGGTCCGCGGTCCCGAGCGACGTGACGAGCAGCGCCGCCTCGAAGCTCTCGTGCGCGACGTCCGAGACCTCGGCCCGGAGCTGCTGCGCGCGCGTGATCGCGGGCGACATGTAGCGCTGGAAGACGATGTTCACGGCGATCGCGAGCGGGATGACGATCAGTGCCGCGCACGCGAGCCACACGTCCACGCGGAACAGCATCACGGCGGCGACGCCGATCATGACGACGACACCGAGCGCGAACGGGAGCGGGTTGAACACGCCCGTCGCCGCCTCGACGTCGGAGTTCGCGTTGGACAGGAGCTGCCCGGCGGGGTGCGAGCGGTGCCACGACATGGGCAGGCGCAGGTACTGGCGCGTCACCGCGGTGCGGTGCCACGCCTGGAGCGCGGCGTACCCGTTGCCCGCGAAGATGCGACGCGCGGCCACGCTCACCGCGAGGGAGACCGCGATGCCGGCGAGGACCAGGCCCGCGACCCAGATGCGGCCGCGCGCGGCCGCGTCGCCCGCGATCGCGGGGACGACGACCTCGTCGGTCGCGGTGCCGATCGCGCTGCTCACGGCGACGGTGAGCGCGCCGAAGAGCGCGGACGACCCGATCGCCAGGGCGTAGGTGCGCGGCTCGTCGCGGATGCCGCGGCCCATGAGGGCCAGCGACCGGCGCACCCGCGACCCGGTCAGGGCGTGGGGGCGCCGGACGGTCGGCTCGTCGGGGAGCAGGTCCCGGGGCGGGTCGGGCCGGTCCGTCGAGGCCGGCAGGTCGGTCGGGGCGGGCGGGGCGTCGGCGCCGGTGGGGCGCGTCCTGCTGCCGGGCACGGGACGGTCCTCGTCTTTCGTTCAGGGGTTGCACGATCTTCTCATGCGCCCCTGACGCGCCCCGACGGAATTCTGCCGACCGCGACGACGGAGCCGGCCCTCCGCCCCACGAGACGGCCTCAGCGCACCTCGACGCCCTGCGCGCGCATCGCGTCCTTGACCTGGGCGACCGTGAGGGCGCCGAAGTGGAAGACGCTCGCCGCGAGCACCGCGTCGGCCCCGGCGCGCGCCGCGGCCACGAAGTGCTCGGGCGTCCCCGCACCGCCGCTCGCGACGAGCGGGACCCGGACCTCGGAGCGCACCGCCCCGAGCATCTCGAGGTCGAAGCCCGCGGTCGTGCCGTCCGCGTCCATGGAGTTGAGCAGGATCTCGCCCGCCCCGAGCCCCGCGGCGCGGGCGGCCCACTCCACGGCGTCGATGCCCGTCCCCCGGCGCCCGCCGTGGGTCGTGACCTCGTACCCGGAGTCGGTGCGCACGTCGCCCGTCGTGCGGCGCGCGTCGACGGACAGGACCAGCACCTGGCTGCCGAAGCGGTCCGCGATCTCCGCGATGAGCTCCGGCCGGGCGATCGCCGCGGTGTTCACGCCGACCTTGTCCGCGCCCGCGCGCAGGAGACGGTCCACGTCCTCCGCCGAGCGCACGCCGCCGCCGACCGTGAGGGGCACGAAGACCTGCTCCGCAGTGCGCCGCACGACGTCGTACGTCGTCTCGCGGTTCCCCGACGACGCCGAGACGTCGAGGAACGTCAGCTCGTCGGCACCCTCGGCGTCGTACCGCGAGGCGAGCTCCACGGGGTCGCCCGCGTCGCGCAGGTTCTCGAAGTTCACGCCCTTGACGACGCGCCCCGCGTCGACGTCGAGGCACGGGATCACACGGATCGCGACGGTCATGAGGACTCTCCTTGGTCGGCCGGCGCGTCGCCGGTCGTGTCGGTACCGGCGCCGTCGGTGCCGCCCTCGGCGGCCTCCTCGGCGGTCACCGGGAACTGGGCGTCGAGGATGTCCACGACGTAGACGAGCGTCTCGCCCGCGAGCGGGTTGGCCGTCTCGCCGTAGGCGAGGTCCGGCGGAACGACGAGCAGCACCTGGCTCCCGACCGACTGCTCCAGGAGGCCCTGCTCCCACCCCTCGATGACCTCGCCGATCCCGATCATGATCGACAGGGGCGCGGTGCCGTCGGCCCAGGTCGTGTCGAAGACCTCGCCGTCGGACCAGCGCACGCCCGTGTACCGGACCGTGACGACCTGGCCGACCTCGACCTGGCGGCCGTCGCCGCGGATCAGCGGCTGCACGACGAGCCCGCCCGGCGCGGCCGTCTCGGGCGGGACGGCGACGTTCGGCGCGCCGTCCTCGGCGAGCGTGACGGTCGGCAGGCCCTCGACCGGCGCGACCGCCTCGCCCGACGCCCGGGTCGGGAGCACGTCCACGACCAGCGCGACGGGGACGCCGTCGTCCTCCTCGAGCCGCAGGAGGCGCGCGCCCACCCGCTGGCCGCGCAGGAGGTCGCGCAGGTCCCGCCCGATCGACTCGTCCGTCAGCGTGCGCCAGCGCGGGGCGTCGGTGTAGGTGTTCTGCAGCACCGTCCCGTCGCTCACGTCCTGCGCGTAGAGGTTGAGCAGGAGCGGGCCGCCGTCGACGAGCTCGGCCCCGGCGCCCGGCCACACCACCTCCGACGTCGCCTCCGGCACGTCGAGCGGGGCGCGGTACTGCAGCTCCGGGGGCGCACCCGAGGAACCGGCGACCGTGAGGTCGGTGTTCAGCGGCGTCGGCGTCGCGTCCTCGGGCTCCGTGCAGGCGGCGAGGACGACCGAGGCGACGAACGCCACGAGCAGCGCGAGCGCCGCCCGGGCGCCGGGCGCACGACGACGAGCGGACCGGGAGCCCGGCACGGGGCGCCCGGTCGGAGGAACCAGGTTCGTCACATCACGTCCCGCATCACATCGACTCGATGAGGCGCTCCACGCGCTCGTCGACGTTCCGGAACGGGTCCTTGCACAGGACCGTGCGCTGCGCCTGGTCGTTGAGCTTGAGGTGCACCCAGTCGACCGTGTAGTCCCGGCGTGCCTCCTGGGCGGCGCGCACGAAGTCGCCGCGCAGCTTGGCGCGCGTCGTCTGCGGCGGGACCGCCGTCGACTCGAACACCTCGAGGTCCGTCGTGACGCGCTCGACCATCCCGCGCGCGGCCAGGAGGTTGTACAGCCCCTCGGTGCGCGAGATGTCGTGGTACGCGAGGTCCAGGCGCGCGATCCGCGGGTCGTCGAGCTCGAGCCCGTGCTTGGCCTGGTACCGCTGGATCAGCCGGTACTTGATGACCCAGTCGAGCTCGCGGTCGACCAGCGAGAGGTCGCCGGTCTCGAGCGCGCGCAGGCCACGCTCCCACAGGTCGAGGACCTGCTTGACGACGGGCGTGGGCGCGACGTCCTGCTCGACGAACTCCTTGACCCGCTGCAGGTACTCGCCCTGCAGGTCGATCGCCGTGACGGTCCGTCCGCTCGCGAGCTGGACCGGCTGCTTGCCCGTCATGTCGTGGCTGATCTCGCGGATCGACCGGATCGGGTTCTCGAGCGCGAGGTCGCGCATGGGCACGCCCGCCTCGACCATGCGCAGGATGAGGTCGGTCGTGCCGACCTTGAGCATCGTCGTCGTCTCCGCCATGGACGAGTCGCCGACGATGACGTGCAGCCGCCGGTAGCTCTCGGCGTCGGCGTGCGGTTCGTCGCGCGTGTTGATGATCGGGCGCGACCGGGTCGTCGCGCTGGAGACCGCCTCCCAGATGTGGTCGGCGCGCTGCGACAGGCAGTAGACCGCGCCGCGCGGCGTCGTGAGGACCTTGCCCGCGCCCGTGAGCACCTGACGGGTGATGAGGAACGGGACGAGCACGTCGGACAGGCGCGAGAAGTCGCCCTGGCGCCGCACGAGGTAGTTCTCGTGGCAGCCGTAGGAGTTGCCCGCCGAGTCGGTGTTGTTCTTGAACAGGTGGATGCGGCCGGGCAGCCCCTCGTGCTCGAGGCGCTGCTGCGCGTCCGCGACCAGACCCTCCAGGATCCGCTCCCCGCCGCGGTCGTACGCGACGAGCTGGTGCACGTCGTCGCACTCCGCCGTCGCGTACTCGGGGTGCGAGCCGACGTCGAGGTACAGGCGCGACCCGTTGCGCAGGAACACGTTGGACGACCTGCCCCACGCGACCACCTTGCGGAACAGGTAGCGCGCCACCTCGTCCGCCGACAGCCCGCGGCCGTCGTCGGACGCGCACGTCACGCCGTACTCCGTCTCCAGCCCGAAGATCCTGCGGTCCATGCGGTCCTACCCCTCGTCCGTCGCGGGACCGGTGCCGGTCGCGTCGTCCGCGAGCAGGTCCTCGAGGGCCTGCCCGGACAGCCGCCGGAAGGCGCGCCGCGGGCGCGTGCGGTCCAGGACGGCCACCTCGAGCTGCGTGGCCGGGATGGTCCGCGCCTCCTCGCCGTCACCGCCCGACCCGAGCGCGCGCACCGCGAGGCGCAGGACCTCGGCCAGCGCCAGGCCCGGCTGCCACGCGTCCTGGAGCACGCGGCCGAGCTGGTCGGCCTGCCCGCCCATGACGACGACGCCCTGCTCGTCCGCGACCGACCCGTCGTAGGAGATCCGGTAGAGCTGGTCCTGCGCCGCGGTGCGCCCGACCTCCGCGACGACGAGCTCGACCTCGAGGGGCTTGGACTCCGTGGTGAACACCGTACCCAGGGTCTGGGCGTAGGCGTTCGCGAGCCCGCGGGCGTTGACGTCGGTGCGGTCGTACGAGTAGCCGCGCAGGTCCGCGTAGCGCACCCCCGCGACCCGCAGGTTCTCGAACTCGTTGTACTTGCCCACCGCCGCGAACGCGATGCGGTCGTAGATCTCCGAGATCTTGTGCAGCGCGCGCGACGGGTTCTCCGTGGCGAACGCGATCCCGTCCTCGTAGGCGAGGACCACGACGGACCGGCCGCGCGCGATGCCCTTGCGCGCGAAGTCCGCCCGGTCCTTCATGAGCTGCTCGGGCGAGACGTAGAAGGGCATGTTCACTCGGCGTCACCTCCCGACGCGGGGCCCTGCGACAGGTCGTGCGGCTGGTCGTGCGGGACCGCCTCGGCGTTCGTCACCGCGGGGCTGCGGCGCGGCACGCCCGTGCCGGACCGCTCGGCGACGATCTGCTCGACGACGGCCGCGAGCTCGTCGTCCGGGACGCGCTCGTAGCCGTCCCGGGTCACGACCGCGACGACGGGCCAGATCCGGCGCACCGGGTCGGGTCCACCGGTGGCGGAGTCGTCGTCCGCCGCGTCGTACAGGGCCTCGACCGCGACGCGCACGGACGCGTCCCGGTCGAGCTCGGTGCGCCAGAGCTTCTTGAGCGAGCTCCGCGCGAACACGGACCCGGAGCCCACCGAGTGGTAGGCGCGCTCCTCGTACCGGCCGCCGGTCACGTCGTAGGAGAAGATGCGGCCCGTGGCCCGGTCGAGGTCGAACCCGGCGAACAGCGGGACCACGGCGAGGCCCTGCATGGCGAGGCCGAGGTTCTGCCGGATCATCGTGGACAGGCGGTTCGCCTTGCCGTCCAGCGAGAGCAGGGCGCCCTCGATCTTCTCGTAGTGCTCGAGCTCGAGCTGGAACAGGCGCACGAGCTCGACCGCGATGCCCGCGGTCCCCGCGATCCCGACCGCCGAGAACTCGTCCGCCGGGAAGACCTTCTCGATCTCGCGGTTCGCGATCATCGAGCCCATCGTCGCGCGACGGTCGCCCGCCATGACGACGCCGCCCGCGACGCCCTCGGCGCCGAACGTGAGCGCCACGATCGTCGTCGCGTGGGGCGCGTCGGGTGCCGCGCCCGCGGACGCGTGCCCGGCGGCGCGGTGCGACGGCAGCAGGTCGGGGGCGTGCCCGGACAGGAAGTCCAGGAAGGACGACGACCCGGGGGTCGTGAACGCGTCGGGCAGGCGCCCTGGCTGGTCCGTGCTCATCGGGTTGCCGTCACCCTTCCTACTCGCCGCCCTTCTGGACGAAGCCCCGGACGAAGGACTCCGCGTTCGTCTCCAGCACCTCGTCGATCTCCTCGAGGAGCGCGTCGACCTCCGCGTCGCGCGACTGCGCCTGCGGCGCGACCGGGACCTCGGGGCCCTCGGGCTCGTCGTCGGGACGCCGGTCCTCGTGCGACGCGTGGGTGCGTTCGGTACCCGCCATGGCTGCCTCCTCGTCCGTCGGCCCGGTGCCGCGCCGACGCTCTGTCCGTTCCAACCCGGTCGGGGCTCGCGCCCTTCCCGGCCCTGCTCGCACGCGGCGCCCGTTCCGCGAGGGGCGGGGCGCCGTCGTACGTCCAGCCTAGTCGCCGCGGCTCACGACGGGCCCGCCAGACCCGCCAGGAGCGCCGCCGCGTCCGGGCTCGCGTCGAGCAGCGCGCCGATGTGCGCGCGCGTCCCCCGCAGCGGGTCCATCATCGGGACCCGCTGGAGCGACGGCGCGCCCTGGACGTCGAAGATCACGGAGTCCCAGCTCGCGGCGGAGACCTGGTCGCCGTAGCGCGCCATCACCTCGCCGCGGAAGAACGCGCGCGTGTCCTCCGGGGCGTGGTGCACGGCGGCGCCGACCTCGCGCTCGGTGACGACCCGGTCGACCGCGCCCGCCGCGAGGAGCCGGTGGTAGATGCCGCGCTCCGGGCGCACGTCCGACCACTGCAGGTCCATCGCCGCGAGCCGCGGGTGGCCCCACTCGAGACCGTCGCGCTCGCGCAGCCGGTCGAGGAGGCGCAGCTTGGCGACCCACTCGACGTCGCGCGCGCACGCGGCACGGTCCGTCCCGAGACGGTCGAGCACGGAGGCCCATCGGGCGAGCACGTCGCGCGTGGGCGCGTCGACGCCGTCAGCCCCGGCGAGCCGCTCCGACGCCTGCGCCGCCACCTCGAGGTACTCGCGCTGGACCTCCAGCGCGGTCAGCTCGCGCCCGTCGGCGAGGGTGAGCCGCCGCGTGAGGTCCAGGTCGCGGCTGACCCGCTGCACGTCGGCCACCGGGTCCGCCAGCCGCAGGCCCGAAAGCCGCGACCGCACCTGCGGCCCCAGCTCCTCGAGGTGCTCGACGACGAACAGCACGAGCGACGTCGTGCCCGTCTTGAGATAGGTCGCGGTCTCGAGCATGCTCGCGTCGCCGATGATGAGGTGCAGGCGGCGCCAGCGCTGCCGGTCGGCGTGCGGCTCGTCGCGCGTGTTGACGATCGGGCGGCGCAGCGTCGTCTCCAGCCCGACCTCCGCCTCGACGTAGTCCGCGCGCTGGGAGATCTGGAACCCGTGCTCCTCGCCCGCGGGGCCGAGGCCGACGCGCCCCGAGCCGGCGAACACCTGCCGGGTCACCAGGAACGGCGTGAGCATCTCCACGAGCACCCCGAACGGGACGTCGCGGTCCACGAGGAAGTTCTCGTGCGTGCCGTAGCTCGCGCCCTTGCCGTCGACGTTGTTCTTGTACAGCACGACGGACCCGCCGGGGACCTGGTCCAGCTCGCGCGACGCCGCGAGCATGACGCGCTCCCCCGCCACGTCCCAGCACACGACGTCGTGCGGCACCGTGACCTCGGGCGAGGAGTACTCCGGGTGCGCGTGGTCGACGTAGAGCCGGGCACCGTTCGTGAGGATGACGTTCGCAGCGCTCGGGTCGTCGTACTCCTCCGTCGTGGGCCGCGCGACCTCCTGCAGCGAGCCCGCGGGCACCTCTTCCCCGGCGGGCTCCGCCACCGGCCCGGAGGGGGCGGGCCGGGTCGGGTCGTCGGTGAGCAACGACGGGTGCGCCGACGCGCGCGGCACGTGGAACCCCCGCGCGTCCTGCAGCGGGTCCTCGTCGTCGTAGTCCCAGCGGGCCCGGCCGCGCGCGCCGTCGCTCCGCGCGGCGAGCGCCCGGTAGGTGGTGACGACCTGGCTCGACAGGAGCATCGGGTTCGCCATCGGCTTCCCCGGCTGCAGGACGCCGTACTCGGTCTCGATCCCCATGACCCGTCGAACGCTCACGCGCTCACCCTATGTCGGTCCTCCGACGGCGCGCGGTCCCTGTCCACCGACGACGGCCCCCTCCCACGCAGCGGCGAGACCCCGCCGGTGCGACGGCCCGCGCGAGCAGGTCGCCGACCCGACGGGGTCTCGGGGCGTCGGTCGGATGGTCCTACAGGTACTGGCCGGTGTTGGTGACCGTGTCGATGGTGCGCGGGGAGCCGCCCTCGCCCTTCTTCTGGACGATCGTGCGGATGAAGACGATGCGCTCGCCCTTCTTGCCGCTGATGCGTGCCCAGTCGTCGGGGTTGGTCGTGTTGGGCAGGTCCTCGTTCTCCTTGAACTCGTCCACGCAGGCGGAGAGCAGGTGGTCGACGCGGATGCCGCGCTGGCCGGTGGCGAGGAAGTCCTTGATCGCGGACTTCTTGGCCCGGTCGACGACGTTCTGGATCATCGCGCCGGAGTTGAAGTCCTTGAAGTACAGGACCTCCTTGTCGCCGCTCGCGTAGGTGACCTCGAGGAACTGGTTCTCGTCCTCCTCGGAGTACATGCGCTCGACCACGGACCGGATCATCGCGTCGAGGGCCTCGCGCTGGTTGCCGCCGTGCTCGGCGAGGTCGGCGGCGTGGATCGGCAGGTCCTCGGTGAGGTACTTGGCGAAGATCTCCTTCGCGCCCTCCGCGTCCGGCCGCTCGATCTTGATCTTCACGTCGAGGCGACCGGGTCGCAGGATCGCGGGGTCGATCATGTCCTCGCGGTTCGACGCGCCGATGACGATGACGTTGTCGAGCCGCTCGACGCCGTCGATCTCGGCGAGCAGCTGGGGAACGATCGTCGTCTCGACGTCGGACGACAGGCCGGTGCCGCGCGTGCGGAACAGCGACTCCATCTCGTCGAAGAACACGACGACCGGGGTGCCCTGGGACGCCTTCTCCCGGGCGCGGGCGAAGATCAGGCGGATGTGCCGCTCGGTCTCGCCCACGTACTTGTTGAGCAGCTCGGGACCCTTGACGTTGAGGAAGTAGCTGCGCGCCGCGCCCGAGCCGGCCTCGACCTGCTCCCCGCGCGCCCGCGCGACTGTGTGCGCGAGCGAGTTCGCGACCGCCTTGGCGATGAGCGTCTTGCCGCACCCGGGCGGGCCGTACAGGAGGACGCCCTTGGGCGGGTGCAGCCCGTGCTCGCGGAACAGGTCGGGGTGCGTGAACGGGAGCTCCACGGCGTCGCGGATCTGCTCGATCTGCGGGCCGAGGCCACCGATGTCCTCGTACTCGATGTCGGGGACCTCCTCGAGGACGAGCTCCTCGACCTCGGACTTGGGGATCACCTCGAACACGAAGCCGCTGCGCGTGTCGATCGTCAGCGAGTCCCCGACGCGCAACGACGCGTGCGCGACCGAGCCGGCGAGGCGCACGACACGCTCCTCGTCGGCGCGACCCACGACGAGCACGCGGTCGGCGTCGAGGATCTCCTTGGCGGTGACGATCTCGCCCGTGCGCTCGTACCCGCCCGCCGCGACGACGGTCATCGCCTCGTTGAGCTTGACCTCCTGGCCGGGGCGCAGCCGCTCCACGTCGAGGCTCGGGCTGGCGCCGACGTGCATCTTGCGCCCGGCGGCGGACACGTCGACCGACCCGTCCGGGTGCGCGGCGAGGAACACCGCGTACGTGCCGGGGGGCTTGGCGAGGTCGTCGATCTGCCGCTTGAGGTCGAGGATCTGGTCGCGCGCGGCACGGAGCGCCTCGGCGAGCCTCTCGTTCTTCGCGGACAGCAGCGCGAGCTCGCGCGCGCTGCTCTGCGGGGCCTCGTCGCTACGGCCGAATGTCTCGCTCATGGGGTGTCCCCTCTCGCCGGCGGCTCGCCCGACCGCGTGGTGGACGGCGGACGACGGACCCGCGGGAGGACCCGTGCCGACCACCGTCCGGCGGTCGGGTGTCGACCTTAGGCACAATTCTGGCCCGTGCACACCGACGACACCCAGGGTGAGACGACCGGGTCCCGATCGTTACCGGACCGTCACGGACCCGACACGCCGGACGGGTGCTCGCCCTGCTCGGCGCCGTGCCCGGGGACCTGCTCCGAGCCCTGGAGGTCGGGCTGCTCCGGCCCCTGGCCGACGTCGCGCCGCACGCGGCGGATCTTCTTCTCCGACACCGGGCGTTCGCCGAGCTCCTCGGGCGACCACTGCTCGGCGTCGGTCGGGTACGCACCCTTGGCCGGGCGGCGCTTGCGCTCGGGCGGCGCGACGCCGTCGGCCAGACGGCGCGCGGTGAGCAGGAAGCCCGTGTGCCCGATCATGCGGTGCTGCGGGCGCACCGCGAGGCCCTCGAGGTGCCAGCCCCGCACCATGGACTCCCACGCGACCGGCTCGGCGTAGCGCCCGTCGGCGCGCAGGTCCTCCGCGAGGCGCGAGAGCTGCGTCGTGGTGGCGACGTAGCAGACCAGCACGCCGCCGGGGACGAGCGCGCGGGCGACGACGTCGAGGTTCTCCCACGGGGCGAGCATGTCGAGGACGACGCGGTCGACCGTGCCGTCCCCGGTGACGGTGGGCAACACGTCCGCGAGGTCGCCCACGGACAGCGTCCAGGCAGGGTGCGCGCCGCCGAAGAAGGTCTCGACGTTGCCGCGCGCGATGGCCGCGAAGTCCTCGCGGCGCTCGATCGAGTGCAGCTCGCCCGCGTCCCCGACGGCGCGCAGGAGCGACATCGTCAGCGCGCCCGAGCCGACGCCCGCCTCGACGACGCGCGCGCCGGGGAAGATGTCCGCCATCGCGACGATCTGCCCCGCGTCCTTGGGGTAGACCACCGCGGCCCCGCGCGGCATGGACAGCACGTAGTCCGCGAGCAGCGGGCGCAGCGCGAGGTACTCGATCTCGGCCGTGTTGCGGACGACGCTCCCCTCGGGCTGCCCGATGAGGTCGTCGTGGCGCAGGTAGCCCTTGTGCGTGTGGAACGTCGCGCCCGGCGCGAGCGTGATCGTGTGCAGGCGTCCGCGCGGGTCGGTGAGCTGGACCTTGTCACCCACGCGCAGGGGCCCGCGGCGCTCGTCGGCGCCGGTCGCGCCGGGGCGGTCCGGGGCGGCGGCCGCGGGCGCGGGCGCGGCGGTGTCCTCCGGTCCGGAGGGCGTCGTCTGGGGGCCGGGCGTGGCGGCGGGCTCGGAGGTCACGGGCGACCATCCTACGGGCCGGACGCGGTCAGCGACCGCGCTGCGCGTCCCGCAGAGCCGCCACGACCCGCGCGACCTCGAGCGCCCCGACGACGCGTCCGCCGTCGGTCACGACGACGACGGCGCCGTCCCGCCCGACGCGTGCCAGGGCGCCGAGCATGTCCTGACCCTGGAGGTGCGCGTCGATCGTCGCGCCCGCGGGCAGCGGCACGGCGACGGCGCCCACGGGCGTGGCCTCGGCGGCGTCGGGCGGCACGGCCGCGGCGGCCCCGGGGTCCGCGTATCCCACGGGCCGGCCCGTCCCGTCGACGAGCACGGCGAGGACGTGCGGCCCGCCCGCGAGCGCCACCGCCCGTCCCACGGCACCGACCGTCGCCGTGGAGGGCACCGCGACGGCGGGCCGCGCGAGGCCGCGCACGGAGAGCCCGGAGACCGCCTCGCGCGTCCGGCCCGCGGTGATCGCCTGCCCGGCGCCGCTCCAGAGGAACGCGCCGATGAGCGCGGCCCAGGCGACGGTCCACAGGTCGGGCTGGCGTCCGACCGTCAGCGGCCACACCAGGGCCCACGCGACGACGCCGACGGCGACCGCGCGCCCGACCCAGCCCGCCGCGACCGTGCCCCTGGTACGCGAGCCCGTCGCGGCCCACACGGCCGACTCGAGGATCTGCCCGCCGTCGAGCGGCAGGCCCGGCAGGAGGTTGAAGAACCCGACGAACGCGTTGGAGAACGCCCCGGCGTAGAGGAGCAGCGCGGGCACGGAGAACGTCGGCTGCGCCTGGAACGTCACCCAGAACACGACCGCGAGCGCCAGGTTGGTCAGGGGCCCGACCACGGAGATGAGGAAGCCGTCGAGCGGGCGGGCGGACGTCCCCGAGTACGCGGTGTGCCCGCCCCACAGCGTGACGGCGAGCTCGGTGACGTGCTGCCCGCGGGCCCGCGCGACGAGCGCGTGCGCCACCTCGTGCAGGAACACGGAGGCGAACAGCAGGAGCACGAACGCGAACGAGACGAGGTACACCTCGTTGCCCAGGTGCGGCGCGAGCCGCCGCACCGTGGGGACGAAGAGCACGGTGAGGATCGCGGCGGCCAGGAACCACGACGGCGTGAGGATGACCGGTGCGCCGACGATGCGACCGATGACCCAGCCCTTCGTGCGCGGGCCGGCCGGTGCGGGCGTGCGGGGGGCTCTGGGGTCGGGTCCGTCCACCCTGAGAGCCTATGCGTTCCGCGCGCCGACCCGGACGTCGGGCGGGCGGCGGGTGCGATGATCGGGCCGTGCACGCTCACGACGACGACGAGGACGAGGTCCCGCTGACCGGAGGGAACGTCAACGCCGTGGTGCGCGTCGGCGACACCGTGCGGCGGACGGCCGGGCCGTGGACGCCGACGGTCCACGCGCTCCTCGCCTGGGTCCGCGCCCAGGGGGTCTCCGTGGCCCCCGCGCCGCTCGGCCGCGACGCGGTCGGGCGCGAGGTGCTGACCTGGACCGAGGGCGAGGTCGGCGGCTGGCCGCTCCCGGACTGGCTCTGGGACCGCGCGACGCTCCGCCAGTCGGGCGCGATGCTGCGGGCGTGGCACGACGCGACCGTCGGCTTCGCGCTCGCCGGGGCGGTGTGGCGCTCGCCCGTGCGCGAGCCGGCGGAGGTCGTGTGCCTCAACGACGCCGCGCCGTACAACATGGTCCGCGCGGGGGGCGCGCTCGTCGGGTTCATCGACGTCGACATGGCGTCACCAGGGCCCCGGGTCTGGGACGTCGCCTACCTCGCCTACCGGTTGTGCGGCTGGTGCGAGGACATGCCGGCCCCGCCCGGGCTCGCACCCGAGGAGCGGCTCGCCGAGCTGCTCGTCGGCTACGGCCTCGACCGCGCGCCGGCTCCCGCCGCCGTGCTGTCGACGATGCACGAACGTCTCCTCGACCTCGCCGGCTGGACGGACGCGCACGCCCGGGACACCGCTCGGCCGGACCTCCACGACCAAGCCGCGATGTACCGCCGGGACGCGGCGCGCCTCGCGCGAGGCTAGGCGGCGTCGTCGTCCATGAGGTCGACGACCTCGCCGGAGACGAGCCGGGCGAGCAGGTCGAGGTCGACGAGCTCGAGCGACGGCGTCCGGCTCAGGCCGGGCGCGGGCAGGACGGGGACCACGGCCTGCACGCCGAGCGTCGCCGCGCCGGCCGCGCGGGCCGAGGCGATACCGGCAGGCGAGTCCTCGATGGCGACGCAGCGCGTGACGTCGACGCCGAGCCGCTCGGCCGCGAGCAGGTAGGGCTCGGGGTCAGGCTTGCCGCGCTCGACCTCGTCGCCGCACACGAGCACCTGGAACGCGTCGTCCGGCGCGAGCTCCGCGACGGGTGCGGCGAGCTCGCGGTAGGACATCGTGACGAGCGCGCACGGCACGCCGGTCTCGCGCAGCGCCGTGAGCAGCTCGCGCGCGCCGGGCTGCCACGGGACCGCGGCCTGCACCTGCTCGACGACCCGCCCCAGGAGGAACGCGACGATCTCGTCGACCGGCAGGTCCACTCCCCCACGGTCCCGGATGATCCGCGCGGACTCGCGCAGCGGGTTCCCCACGAGCGACATGGCGTCCTCGTGCGTCCACGTGCCCCCGTGCGCCTCGACGAGCTCGTGCTCCGCGGCGATCCAGTAGGGCTCGGTGTCGACGAGCGTCCCGTCCATGTCCCACAGGACAGCATCAGGCAGCTCCACGCTCGAAGACGTCTTGCGACCTGCGTTCATCTCGCCATGAGGGGCGGCCATCACATACTCCCAACCGAACGGTGCAGCACGTCGTGCAGCACCCGACCCTAGCCGCTCCTCCCGCCACGATCGTCGGGCACCACGCTCCCGGCCAGGACGCCGCGCGCAGGACGGTCCCTGCTCATCGACCCGGCCCCAGGCCTGCGGTACGCGTCGGACCCTCGCGCCACGCCGGTACGCCCGGCGCGGGTTCTCGTCACGGCTCCGTGCCGGTGATCGTGGCCGAGCGCCGTCGACCGGCCCAGCACCACCACGCGACGGCGTACACGAGCACCCCTGCGGCGAGCGTGGACCCCGCAGCCTTCGCGACCGCGGTGAGGACCCCCTCGACCCCGGCGAGCTCGTCCTGCCCCGCGCGCACGGCGGCCGCGACCGTGACCCCGACGACGAGCGCGACGATCCCGGCGACGATCGCCGCCCGGCCCGAGGTGAGCCGCAGGCGACCCCTGTCGCCTCGCCACGCGGCGAACCGGCGCCACGACCACACCGCGAGCACCCCGAGTCCCAGCGCCGTGCTCGCATGCTGCAGCACACGGCTGCCGTCCCACCCCGTCGCCGCGGGCTCGCGCGCCGGCACGAGGAGCTCGACGAGGACTCCGGCGTCGTCCGTCAGCGCGTCCCACAGCACGTGCGTCGCGACACCGAGCACCAACGAGACGACGCCCCAGCACGCGCGGACGCCCCAGGAGCCGCCCCCGGGCTTCCTGCGGACGTCCCCGCGCTCGTGCCCGACGACGAGGGCGCGGAGCGGGGCGCGCACGACGGACCAGAGCGCGAGGAGCACCGCGGCGGTCGGCACGGCCACGGCGAGCGCGCCGAGCGGCTGGTGCGTCGTCGTCGCGTTGACGAACGGCTCGTACCAGGAGTCCGCGGACCGCGGCACGCGGACGAAGTACGGGACGTCGGGGGCGACGGCCCCCGCCACGAGGGCGGCAGGGACGAAGGGGGCCCGCACGAAGGGCAGCACCGCGGCGGGGTGGGACAGGGTGAAGGGCACCCGTCGATCCTCGATCCTCCCTCACGGGGGCGACGTCCCACCAGGGACGTACCTCGTCGCGACGAGGTTCGTCCCGAGGAATGACAGGACGGCGCACCGGACCGAGGGGCGCGCCGCGCGCCCGAGGTACCCCTGCCCGCCGACTACGCCACGCGCGAACCCGCTCCGCCGTCGTCGGGCCCGGCCGCATAGGCTGGGGCGATGACCGAGAACGCGACCGAGGGCACCCGGCAGACCGTGATGATCGCGGCGTTCGAGGGCTGGAACGACGCGGGGAGCGCCGCCACGGCTGCGCTCCAGCACCTGCACGAGGTGTGGGGCGCCGAGGACGTCGACGAGCTCGACCCGGAGGAGTACCACGACTTCCAGGTGAACCGCCCCGTCGTCACGACGGACGACGACGGGCTCCGCGAGATCACGTGGCCGACGACGACGATCGCGTCCGCGACCCTGTCGCCCGGTGGGCGGCGGGTCGTGCTCGTGCACGGCATCGAGCCGTCGATGCGGTGGCGCCGGTACTGCCGCGAGCTGCTCGACATCGCGGAGGAGCACGACGTGCGCACGGTCGTCACGCTCGGCGCGCTGCTCGCCGACGTCCCGCACACGCGGCCCATCCCCATGACGGCGACGTCGGAGAGCGTCGGGCTCCAGGCGGTGCTCGACGTCGAGCCGAGCACGTACGAGGGGCCGACGGGGATCGTCGGGGTGCTCCAGCACGCCGCCGCCGAGCGGGGCCTGCAGTCGGTGTCGCTGTGGGCGGCCGTGCCGCACTACGTGGCGCACCCGCCGTCGCCCAAGGCGACGCTGGCGATCCTCGCGCGCATCGAGGAGCTCCTCTCGGAGCCCATCCCGCTCGGGGATCTGCCCGAGGACGCCGAGGCGTGGCAGCACGGCGTCGACGAGCTCGCCGCGGAGGACGCCGAGATCGCGGAGTACGTCCAGCAGCTCGAGGAGGCGAAGGACACCGCGGAGCTGCCCGAGGCGAGCGGCGAGGCGATCGCGCGCGAGTTCGAGCGCTACCTGCGCCGTCGCGACCGCGGCAACCCGGGCAAGGGCCCGACGGTCTAGGCCCTGTCCTGCGAATGTTCTTGGCATGTGTCCGGTAATGTCCGGGTTGTGGGTGTGGGGCGTGGTGAGCTGACTGACACGGCGTGGGC